>DASZWK010000198.1:0-15456 GCA_035546235.1 Xanthobacteraceae bacterium
CCCCCGCGCTTTGATCTATGTGATCCTCCCTACCGCTCTTACCTCCGATACTTTCCCGTGATCACCGACCCGCTGTTCTACCTCGTGGCTATTCCGGCCGTGGTCCTGCTCGGGCTCGGCAAGGGCGGTTTTGCCGGCCTCGGCATGATCTCGGTGCCGCTTCTGACGTTGCGGGTGCCGATCCTGCAGGGCGCGGCCATTATCCTGCCGCTGCTCGTCACCCAGGACGCCATTTCGGTCTGGACGTATCGGCGCGACTGGAGCGCCTGGAACCTGAAGGTTCTCATACCCGGGTCGATCATCGGCATGGGCGCCGGCACGCTGTTTGCGAGCTATGTCTCGAACGCGGCGATCGAAGTGGCCGGCGGCATGATCGGGCTCTCGTTCGTCATGTATCGCTGGCTGGGGCGGTGGCTGTGGCCGCATCTCGTGCGGGCCGCCGAAAAGCCGAAGCGGCCTTACGCGCTCGCCGGCGTGTTCTGGGGCTCGCTCGCGGGCTTCATGTCGCTCCTGGTCAATGTCGGCGCCCCACCCTACCAGATTCACATCCTGCCGCAGCGCCTCGACAAGCTGACCTTCGTGGGCACCACGGTCATGTTTTTTGCCTTCATGAATTTGATGAAGATCGGCCCGTATTTCCTGCTTGGCCAGTTTTCGCTGCGCAATTTCGGAACCTCCGCGGCGCTTTGGCCGCTGGCGGTGGCGGCGAATTACCTCGGCATCTGGCTGGTGCGGCGAACGCCGACCGAGCCGTTCTACCGGATCACGTATCTGTTGATGTTTTCCATTTCGGTGGTGCTGATCTGGCAGGGTTGGCTCGGGCTGAGGCAGGGCGGCTAACAAACGACCCGCCTTCGCTATTCGCCGGTGGCGAACTTTCGGCTAAGCTCAATGCCGGAGGAAAAATGGCGACACCCTACGATACCGGCCTCGATCGCAATCCGGCGAATTTCCAGCCGCTGACTCCGCTGTCGTTTCTGGCCCGCGCGGCCGCGACCTATCCGGAGCAGACGGCAATCATTCACGGCAACCGGGCCTGGACCTATCGGGACTTCTTCGCCCGCGCGAAAAAACTCGGCTCGGCGCTCGCGCGGCGCGGCATCGGATGCGGCGACACCGTGGCGGCGGTGCTCGCCAACACGCCGGCGATGCTGGAGGCGCACTACGGCGTCGCCATGGCGGGCGCGGTGCTCAACACCATCAACACCAGGCTCGACGCCGCCATCATCGCGTTCACGCTCGACCACGGCGAGGCCAAGGTGCTGATCGTCGATCGCGAGTTTTCCACGGTGGTCAGCGACGCGCTCGCGCTCTGCAAAGCCAAACCGCTCGTCATTGACTACGACGATCCGGAGTACAACGGCCTGGGCGAGCGGCTTGGTGCCATCGAATACGAAGAGTTTTTGCGCGAGGGCGATACGGAGTTCGCCTGGCTGAAGCCCGAGGACGAATGGGACGCGATCTCGCTCAATTATACATCGGGCACCACCGGCGATCCCAAGGGCGTCGTCTACCATCACCGCGGCGCGTATCTGCTGGCGATGGCGAACGTCATCACCTGCGGCATGGGCAAACATCCGGTCTATCTGTGGACCTTGCCGATGTTTCACTGCAACGGCTGGTGCTTCCCGTGGACCCTGTCGGTGGTCGCGGGCACCCACGTGTGCCTGCGGGCGGTCCGCGCCGCGCCGATCTTCGACGCCATCGCCACCCACAAGGTGACGCATTTGTGCGGCGCGCCGATCGTGATGTCGACGCTGCTCAATGCGGCGGCACACGAGAAGAAACCGTTGCCGCACATCGTCGAATTCGTCACCGCGGCGGCGCCGCCGCCGGAAGCGGTCCTGGCGGCGATGAAGGCCGCCGGCTTCAACGTCACCCATGTGTACGGACTGACCGAGACCTACGGACCGGCGAGCGTCAACGACTGGCACCGCGAATGGGACGGCCTGCCGGCTGCCGAGCAGGCGGCCAAGAAAGCGCGCCAAGGCGTCGCCTATCCGGTGCTCGACGCGCTCGACGTCATCGACCCGGCGACGATGCGGCCGGTGCCGCGCGACGGCGAGACGCTTGGCGAGGTGATGTTTCGCGGCAACGTGGTGATGAAGGGCTATTTGAAAAACACGACCGCGACCGAGCGGGAATTCTCAGGCGGCTGGTTTCACTCCGGCGACCTCGGCGTCATGCATCCCGACGGCTACATCCAGCTCAAGGATCGCTCCAAGGACATCATCATTTCCGGCGGCGAGAATATTTCCTCGATTGAAGTCGAGGACGCGCTCTACAAGCATCCCGCCGTGCAGGCGGTCGCCGTGGTCGCGAAGCCCGATGAAAAATGGGGTGAGACGCCGTGCGCGTTCGTCGAACTGAAACCGGGTGCGTCAGCAACGGCCGAGGAATTGATCGCTTGGTGTCGCCAAGGTCTCGCTGCCTACAAATGCCCGCGCTATGTGGTATTCGCCGAGATTCCAAAGACCTCGACCGGCAAGCTGCAGAAATTCAAGCTGAGGGATGCTGCGAAGGGGATGTGAGGCAGAGCAGCCCTCTCACGAAGACGCTCTCTACGGGGTACGGCGGTTTCTGTTGGCGTCCATAGTCAGTTCTAATTTGGACGCCGCCGCTCGCAGCTGTGAAAACAACATATCATCGCCAAATGCCTTTGCCGCGAACGCCATTGAAATAATGGCGCGGTAAAAGTAATACATGGCATCCGCAGCGTGAGTCGCCGTCTTCAAGAACCCGAACTTACCACTAGCGGGTCTTTAAATTCGTTGGTTTTCACGCCGCCTCAGCCTCTGTCACCCCAACCACCAGTCGCTTGCCGAGCGCACGGAGCGCCGCCGTGAGAGCCGGTAGTTTGGTCGGATGGCGCGGATCGAGAATGCGACGAACCTCTTTTTCGTCCTTGCCGATACGGCGCGCCAGTTCGCTTTTGCTGATCCCGGCGGCGGCAAACGCTTCCAGCACCGCCAGCTTGGCCGCCACGTCCGGCGGTATCGCGACTTCGACAAGGCCTCGACTCTTGGCGCGCGACTTCGGCAACGGCTTGCCGCGTTCGAGATAGTCGAGCAGCACGAGACCGAGTGCTTCCTCAGCCATCGCTCGCGCATCGGCTTGACCGCGTCCCTGCGTGATCGCTTCCGGCACGTCGGGAAAGCTGACAACGACATTGCCGCGCCGCTCACCCGGCTCGAACAGCGCTCGATAGACGTAAGACCTCATCGAATTTCTCCCTGGCGTGGATCAATCCGCCAGCCCCAGTTGCTTCCTGATCTTACGCGCCGTCTTCGGATCGATCTCGCGTGACGGCAAAGTCGTCAATCGATCGCCGACATAGACCAACATGTGGCCGCCTTTGCCGCGCCTTTTCTCGGCTCTGAAGGACAGACCTTTCCGCCGAGCCTCGTCCCTCAATTCGGCAACGAAAATGTCGCGCTTATCCACCGCGCAGTCGCAAGCTGATGCGTTAAGCCTGCGAGGGTTTTCGGACATTTTTGTCCGGATGTCAACGTGAATTTGGCTGGCCATTCCCACCGTTGGGACCCCAGCTCGATCATTTGTTTGAATGAAATATTCAGCTTATCCCGGCGACCGCAGGGACGATCGAAAAATGAGCGCCGTAACTTGGATGTTAGTGCAGGACTGTTTCCAGTCTGAGCCGTTCGATTTCGTCCTTGACGTGCAATTTCTTCCGCTTCAGTTCCGCAATCCTGAGGTCATCGGCCGAGGGGTGGGCCATTGCTTCTGTGATTTCCGCCTCTAGGGCCTGGTGCCGCTTTTCGAGCTCCGCAAGATGCGCTTGCATCGCCATATGGGCTGTCTCCTTGCGTTGAATACCGCCTGTCGAACGAACTACCACCCTATAACCAAGAACATCATACTCCGTTTCCCGCACGCCGAAAATCCCGTCTGTGTACACACGGATGGATGCCGCCCATTCGCCCGATGGGCTTGTCGGACATTAACCAAACCGCGATAATGCGGCGCCACTGATCGGCCAGACCGTCTCCGGGCCCGTGTCGAAGCCGCAGCGGAGCCGCAACCGCAGCGCGACGAGTGGAGCGGATTTGACATTCGCTACCCACCCAGCCGGGAACTCCGGTAGCGAATGTGAAATCCAAAAGCTCCATTAGCACTTATAGTTGCTAGTGGTCCTTTGATTCTAACATTCGCATGATGGGGTGCCGAAACGGGATGCAAATGCTAGAATCAACCATTAGGCGGAAATGACGAAAGAGGAAGAACACGAACTTCGGGCGCAGCTGGCGCGCCTGCTGCAGGAACATCGTGACCTCGATGCCGCCATCGCGGCGCTGCAGGATTCGCTGGGCGCCGATGTGATCCAGGTACAGCGGCTGAAGAAGCGCAAGTTGTACCTGCGGGATCGGATTACCTTCATCGAAGATCAGCTGACGCCAGATATTATTGCCTGACCTTTTCGGCCGGGCGCGCGCCGGGCGAAATCTCCTCGTGACGCTCGGCCCTGCGTGCATGCTTACGGGCATACATGGCGGTATCGGCGCGGGCGAGCAGTTCGCCCGGAGTATCGAGCGCGCCGGCCAGCGCCGCGCCTGCCGATGCGCCGACCACAACAGTCGAGGCGCCCCACTGCACCGGCGTTGCATAGACCGCCCGCTCCAGCGCGACGGCCTTGGCTGCGGCCTCAGCACTGCTGACATTCCACAGCAACACCGCGAACTCATCGCCGCCGATCCGCGCCACCACGTCGGAGGCCCTCACTTCGGCGACAATCGCCGCGGCGACCGCCTTGAGCATGGCATCGCCGGCCGCGTGGCCATGACGATCATTGACCGGCTTGAAGCTGTCGAGATCGAGAAAGATCAGCGCCGCGCTGACACCGTAACGTTTGACATAAGCCACCGAACGTTTGAGCTCGCGCTCGAAGCCGCGCCGGTTGAGCAGATCCGTCAGCGGATCGATATCGACCTTGGCCTCGAGGTCGACGATCCGCGCGCGGGAGCGCTCAAGCTCGGCGGCGAGCCGTTCGACCTCGGCGGCAAGCCGCATGGGTGTGGAGCGCGCCGCACGCTTGGGTTTTGCCGCATCCGCCGGCGGCGCGTCGGCACGAAGGCGCGAGGCGCGAGGCTGCCGCCGTGGCGCGGCCGACTTGTGCCGCGGCTTTGCGGCGTCACGCTTCATGAAGTCCGACCTCCCCGGCGCCCGCGTCCGAATCGGGATCAAGGATACCCTGCCGGGGACCCCCGAAGTCAGCCGCTTAGGACGGATTTTCAAAGCACCGTCTGGCCGGCCGGCGACTGGATGCGGCCGATTGTCGCTGTCGCTGCCCGAGGTGGCTTGGCGCCTGCCACGTCCTCACTGGGCCTGGATGATCGCGATCGGCGCCGTCTGCGCGTCGTCGAAGGCTGCCGCGGTCAGGGGGCCGCCGAACACGGCGGCAGTGTCGAGATTGAGCCGGTTGCGGCGCAGGTCGGGCTTCGCCGTCTCCAAGGGCGTGTGGCCGTGGACGACGAGCCGCCCATAGTCCCGCTCGTCGTCGAGAAACGGCTCCCGGATCCAGATCAGGTCGTGATCGTCCTGTGCGTCGAGCGGCTTGTTCGGATCGACGCCGGCATGGACAAACAGGCGGCGCCCGTCGTCATAGGTCAGCGGCAGCGAACGCATCCAGGCGAGGTGCGCTTTCGGCAGTTCGCCTACGTCGCCGGCCCCATAGCTCGACAGCGTTGCGGCGCCGCCGTTTCGCAGCCACGCCTTGGCGGGCAGCGAGCCGTCAAGCACCGCCAGCGCCCAGGCTTCGTGATTGCCCTTGAGCGCGATGACATGCTGAGGCGCATCAGCCTGCAGGCTCAGCATGAGGCGGACGACGCCGGCCGATTCCGGCCCGCGATCGATATAGTCGCCGAGAAACACCAGCATCATTTCGTCGTCCCCGGCGTGCTGTCGGCATGCCGCAATCAGGCTTTTCAGCTTATCCAGGCAACCGTGTACGTCGCCGACCGCGTAAGTGAGCGTCATTGTTTGCCGATCATGGTTGGTGGTTGCTGCTTCGTTGTTCACGGGCTCCGACTTTTCCCAATGATGGCCACATTCGGGCAGCATTGTTCAGTAGACGTTCACGATTAAATGGGAACTCTAGGGTAACGGGGGCTGTTAGGGTTCGATGACAACACATCCTGTCGAGGTAATGTCATGAGGAAAATTGTGACTGCTCTCGTCGCGGCTGCGACCATCGCCGTGGCGGCGATCGCCACTACGGGCTCGGCCGAGGCACGTTGGGGCGGCGGCTGGCACGGCGGCGGCTGGCATGGCGGCTGGAGAGGCGGCGGCTGGGGTCCCGGTCCCTTCTTTGCCGGTGCTCTCCTGGGCGGCGCGCTTGCGGCGGGCGCCTACGCCTATCCTTACGGCTACTATGGTCCCTACCCCTACGGGTACGCCCCGTGCGCGTGGCGCACCTGGTGGAACGGCTATCGCTGGGTCCGCTCCTGCTACTGAGCCCGGTCAGATATCGCGGCCGATAACGGCGCTCCGGTGGGGCGCCGTTACGATGTTGATTGGCAAGAGCCGCCGATTTCAGCGGTGAAAGGCGGAATCCGCACCAAACTTCCGCCAAAGATTACAACTCTAATCGTGCAGAGGATTCTTAGGGGCTCTCGGGGGTATGTCGGGGACTTCCGCGCCTTAACTTGTCGCATCGGCACCCGAACGATCGCATCAGGAGAACACATGCACAAAGCACTTATCGGGATCGCCGCGGCGGCCACGCTTGGCCTTGCCACGGTGGCCGCCCCGAGCACGGCGGATGCCCGCTGCTTCGGCTGCGCCGTCGGCGCGGGTGTCGCTGCCGGTCTGATCGGCGGCGCCCTCATCGGTGGCGCCATCGCCAACAATCCGCCGCCGCCCCCGCCGGCTTACTATCCGCCACCCCCGCCTCCGGGACCGGCCGCCTATGGGCCGCCGCCGGCCGAGTATGCTCAGCTTGCCCCGGGCTGCTACTGGAGCAGGGCGCACAAGGTGTGGGTCGAGGGCTACGGTTGGCAGTGGCGCCGTCACCCGATCTGCCCGTAATTCAGAGCGGATCGTGATCGCGCGATTGCGCGTCAGGTTCAGCCGGCCGGCTTGCAAGAGCCGGCCGGTTTTCTTTTGTGGTCAATGGACGATTAAATCGTGACCACGCTCTCGGCACCGCGAGAAGCAGATAGCGGCAACGACGCCCCGCTGTCCGGCCGCAGCGAAAGTGCCATCACGCCGCCGCGCTGGAGCTTGGCATTCACGCTCGCCGTTGGCCGTGGCCTCATCGAAGTCACACGGCAATGGATGGCCCCACGGGCAGCTTATGCAGTTGCCGTCGCCCGCGGGCTGATCGAAATCGCGCGCCAGACGATCGCGCGTTACGCGGCTTATCTGCCGCGGCGGGTGCGTCCGCTTGGCGCCCTCAAATGGATCGCAATCGCTGTGGCTTTCAGCTACGTCGCGGTCGTCGGCGTGCTGTATGCAAGGCAGCGCTCGCTGATGTATTTCCCTGACACGGTCCATACCACGCCCGCAGCGGCAGGCTTGCCGGAAGCCACGGAAGTGCCGCTCGTCGCGGCCGACGGCGTCCATATCACCGCCTGGTTCGCGGCCCCTCAGGGCGACAAACCGGTCATCGTTTATTTCCACGGCAACGGCGGCTCACTGCGCTACGGCGCGGCGCGCTTTCGCCAGCTGATCGGCGCCGGCATCGGCCTCGTTGCCCTGGAATACCGCGGCTACGGCGGCAACGACGGCAGTCCGAGCGAGGACGGGTTGATCGCCGATGGCGAGGCCGCCTACGCCTACGCAGCCGCACACTACCCGGCGAAGCAGATCGTGCTCTGGGGCCAATCGCTCGGCTCCGGCGTTGCCGTCGCGGTCGCGGCGGAAAAGCCCGTCGCCCGCGTGATCCTGGAGGCGCCGTTCACCTCCACGGCGGCTGTCGCCTCGATCCGTTACTGGTACATCCCGGTCAGCCTTTTGATGAAAGATCAATTTCATTCCGATCGACGCATCCAGAAAGTCACCGCGCCGCTCCTGATCCTGCACGGCGTGAAGGATCAGGTGGTGCCCTACACAATGGGCGAGCGCCTGTTCGAACTCGCCAACAAGCCGAAGCACATCGTGCGTTTCCTCGACGCCGGACACGATAATCTCGACGCCAACGGCGCGCTCAACGCGGTGGCGGCTTTCCTCGCCGGCGACCTGGATCAGGCGCCGAAGCCGCCGCGAACCGCAGACCCGAAAAGCTGATCTGAAACCCGGACTATGCCCGCAGGCGCCCGCCTCGTGCGCACCTGTGGGTGATGCGGGTTGTTGTTGGGCGCCACCAGGGCGGTGCCTGCGCCGCTCAAAATGTCTGATAGGCCTTGCCGACTTCGCCGCCGACGCGGGCAAAACCGGCGACGGCAGGCTGATACTTATTGTTGATGTTGAGCGCCTTGGCGTAGGAACCTGCCGCTTTGTCTTTCTGGCCAAGCCGCTCGTAGGCAAGACCGCGGCTCGCCCACGCCTTCGGGTCTGACGAATTGAGCTGCACGGCGCGATCGAGGTCGCCAGCCGCCGACTTGTTGTCATTGACCGCGAGATACGACAGCGCGCGTACCACGTATAACTCCTCGCGCTGCGGCGTCAGCCCGATCGCGGTCGAAAAATCGTTGATGGCAAACTGATGCTGGCCCTGGCTTTGATAGAGCAAGCCGCGATCGTAATAAGCCTCTGAATCATTGGGACGCAGCGCGATCACCTTATTGAAGTCGGCGAGCGACTGGACCGCATTGTGCTGCAGCCGGTAAACGGTGCCGCGACCAAGATAAGCCGGCGCGTAGGAGGCGTCGAGCGTCAGCGCCTTATCGTAATCGGCAAGCGCCAAATCGAGCTTGTTGAGATGGCGGTAAACCAGCGCCCGATTCGCATAGGCTTGCGCATAATTGGGATCGAGCCCGATCGCTTTGTTGAAGTCGGCGAGCGCCTGTTCGTCCATGCCGGCCTCGCCGTAAGCCGAGCCGCGCATATTGTAGGCCTGCGG
The DNA here is from genome assembly GCA_035546235.1 of Xanthobacteraceae bacterium. Taxonomy (GTDB): domain Bacteria; phylum Pseudomonadota; class Alphaproteobacteria; order Rhizobiales; family Xanthobacteraceae; genus BOG-931. The sequence goes on from DASZWK010000198.1 coordinate 9,020, forward strand.
ATCGGACGGATGCGATTCGATGACCTGACTGAGCGAGGCAAGATTGGATTGCGAGGCACCATAGAGCGCGCCGTCGTTCTTCTCGGCAACCGACGGATCGCCCAGATTGCCGAGCGATGCACATCCAGTCAGCACCAAGAGCGCCGTCAGCGCTGCGGCGGGAGCAACAATTGTCCGCCGCCGCTTCTCGTCAGGCCGAATGGTCTCTGATCGTTGCATTCGATGCCTCGCGGGCACCCCGCACGCGGAACTTTGATCCCAAAATCCTCGGTCAGAGCTCTTGGTTCCAAGGTCTTCGGCTACGAGGGCACACGCCGGACCTTATACCTAAACGATAGGAGGCCCGCTTGCCAAAAACGACGGCGCGGGCCTCGATGCCCGCGCCATGGAGAAAGACCGGTTCGATGCGCTAACCCAGAGTCTGTTTCAGCCGAACCGCGGCGCGCGAGGCGCACCCGACCTGCCGCCGGGGCCGGCGCCGGGGCCGCCCGGGCCCGTGGGCTTGGGCTTCATCGGCAACAATCCCTCGCGCTGCAATTTTTTGCGGGCAAGCTTGCGGGCGCGGCGGATCGCTTCCGCCTTCTCCCGCGCTTTTCGCTCTGAGGGTTTTTCGTAATGGCCGCGGAGTTTCATCTCGCGGAAAACACCCTCGCGCTGCATCTTCTTCTTCAGCACCTTGAGGGCCTGATCAACGTTGTTGTCACGGACGAGAACCTGCACGCGTGCTCCTCTTGCAGTAGGTTCGTGGAATGGGTTGGCGGCACGGACATAAGTCCACACCAGCTAGCGCCGGCCTGTAGCAGAACAGCGCCGGAAAGTCCACCATTTGGCGCGGTTTGCAGCTATTCGTCGGCAAATACCCGGGTGACATGGCCCATTTTGCGGCCGGGCCGCACGGCGGACTTGCCGTAGAGATGGACTGTTGCTCCCGGAACGGCGAGCCAACGCTTAAAATCCTCGACCTCGGCGCCGATAAGGTTGGTCATTTCCACGCGGCCCCGCCGCGCCGGCTTGCCCAACGGCCAACCGGCCACCGCCCGGATATGTTGCTCGAATTGCGAGATCGAAGCGCCATCGAGCGTCCAGTGACCGGAATTATGCACCCGCGGAGCGATCTCATTGACCAAAATCTCATCACCGCCGCGCAGCACGAACATCTCGACACCCAGGACGCCCACATAGTCGAACTTTCTTGCGATCGTCTCGGCGATGCGGCGCGCCTTCTCAGCGCCGGCTTCCGGCAAAGCGGCCGGCACACGCGAGACTTTCAGGATATGGTCGCGGTGCTCGTTCTCGGTGACGTCGAAACATTCCACCGCGCCGTCGTGGCCGCGGGCGGCGACCACCGACACCTCCCGCTCGAACGGTACGAAGGCCTCCAGAATACAGGGCTGACCGCCGACCTCGCGCCAGATGGTCTGCACATCGGTGCCGTTTTTGATCGTCGCCTGACCCTTGCCGTCATAACCGTAGCGCCGTGTCTTGAGCACAGCCGGCCGCCCGATCCGCTCGATCGCCGCGGTCAGTTCCGCCGGTCCATCGACCGCAGCGAACGGCGCGGTCGGAATGCCGAGGCTGCCCACGAAAGTCTTTTCCACCAACCGATCCTGGGTGGTGGCAAGAATTTTCGGATCCGGCAACACCGGAACGCGTGCGGCCAGAAACGTCGCGGTCTCGGCCGGCACGTTTTCGAACTCGTAGGTGACGACATCGACGTCGGCGGCAAAGCGGTCGAGCGCCTCGGTGTTGCTGTAATCGGCACAGCTCACCCGCTGCACGACATCGAAGGCCGGAGAATCGGGACTGGGAGCAAAGACGTGGCACTTGAAGCCGAGCCGGGCGGCGGCCAGCGCCAGCATCCGGCCGAGTTGACCGCCGCCAAGGATGCCGATCGTGGCCAGCGGTTCGAGCACAGTCCCGCTCACGCGCGGGAATCCTTCGGCTCTTCGGCCACAGCAGCCGTCTGCCGCGCGCGCCAGGCCTCGAGGCGCTCACCGAGCGCGCTATCGCCTAAGGCCAGCACGCTGGCCGCGAGCAGTGCCGCGTTGATGGCGCCAGGCTGACCGATCGCCAAGGTGCCAACTGGAATTCCCGGGGGCATTTGCACGATCGAATAAAGCGAATCGACACCCGACAGCGCCTTCGATTCCACCGGCACGCCGAACACCGGCAGGCTGGTGAGCGCCGCCGTCATGCCGGGCAGATGCGCCGCGCCGCCGGCGCCGGCGATAATCACCTTGAAGCCTGCGGCCTTCGCGCCCTTGGCGAAGGCGTAAAGCCGCTCCGGCGTTCGATGGGCGGAAACGATGCGCGCCTCATAGGAAACACCGAGCGCGTCGAGCGTCTCGGCGGCATGCTTCATGGTCTGCCAATCGGATTGGCTGCCCATGATAATTGCGACGGATTTCGCTCCCAGCGGCGCCACGCAGCAAATTCCCTGACCGGAGGAAGCGACGAATTATAGGCCCGCGCGTTGATGTGGCAAGGCAAATGAGGAGGAATGCCGATGCCAATGAACGGTTATTATTACCTGCCGCTGACTCCCGGCTATTTTGCCATCCTTGTCGTCATTTACGTTATCGTCGGCGTGCTCCTGATTTCCACGCTGCGCTACGCCTATGAGAGCCTCGGCGTCGGCAGCGGCACCGCGCTGCTCTTGCTGTTCGGTTCGCTGGTCGGAAGCTATTTCAACATCCCGGTGGCGCAGCTGCCTCCCGAACACCTGATGTCCGAACAGGTTCGCGACTTTTTTGGCATGCTCTATGTGGTGCCGCGCGTACAGAGTTACCCCGGCACGACGATCGCCGTGAATGTCGGCGGAGCAGTCATTCCGACCCTGATGTCGCTCTATCTCTTGGTCTCGCGGCGGCTGTGGGTCAGAGGCTTGATCGCCACCGCCATCGTTGCGCTCGTGCTGCACTGGACCGCTCAGCCGGTGCGTGGCGTCGGCATCGCAGTTCCGATCTTCGTGCCGGCCGTCGTGACGGCCGCCGTCGCCGTGGTGCTGGCCTGGGACCAGGCGGCGCCGCTCGCCTACATCGCCGGCAGCCTCGGTACGCTGATCGGCGCCGACCTCAGCAACATCGGCCGCGTCCGCGGGCTCGGCGCGCCGGTCGCCTCCATTGGCGGCGCCGGCACGTTCGACGGTATCTTTCTAACCGGCATTCTCGCGGTGCTGCTCGCCTGCCTGTTTCATCCATCCCGAAGGATGGCAGCGTATCATTGAGGGCACCATGCTTTGGTCCAACAGCGGCTGCTCGCGAAGCGGCGCGCAAGCCTTTATCCTGGTTTGGCCTGAGCATGAACGGACAAACCGACCCCCACATGACCACGACTGCCGACGCAACTCTCGGCGCAGCCGCACGCAGCACGCGCATATTCAGGACTCCGTTGGGAGTGCGGGCGTTCTCCCTTATCGGCGTCGGCATTCTTGGTCTCGTCACCGCTTTCATGATCGGCGCGGCCTATCTCGCCTTCAAGATGCAATGGGGGCTCGGCCTGTTCATGACGGCGATTGCGGGTTTCATGGGCGCTCTGACGGGCTACGTCTGGCGCGACCTCCGCGGCAAACTGGGTCTGCGCGTCGTGCTCGGCGCTGACGCCGTGACGCTCGACCTGCCGCGCGGCCGCTCGCTCATTCACCGCCCACCGGCGCAGCACCTCATCATTCCGTATGCGGACATTGCGGCGATCGAGTCACGCTACGAAGCCTATGGCTCGCTCGGCATGGAAATGATGCAGCGCGCCTACGTCTTGCGCCGCAAGAATGGCGAACTGATCTTCCTGTTCGAGGAACGTGCGCTGGCGACCGGCATGGCCAGCACGATGTTCGCGGATATCGTCACCGACCTTGCGGCGCGCGCCGGCGTCAGCATTCGCGAGCTTGGCACCGTGGAAGGCAAAGGCGGGCTTCTCGGGGTATGGGGAACGCACGCCCCCGACTGGGCGGCGCCCGCGGTGCCACTGGCGCGGCAAGTGCGGCTGTGGCGGCACGCCGCCTCGACCGGCGCCCTTGCGATCTCGCTTGTCGTTCTCGTAGTCTTGATGATGTACTATTTTGGCACTGGTTAGGGCGCTTTTGATTGGCCGCCACTATCATGACAAACGACCCAGCACGGATCACGGAATATCACGCCCACATCTATTACGACCCGGCGACGAGCCGCGGCCGCGCCGAGCGCGTGCGCGAGGCTGTCGCGGCACGATTCCCGCAGGCCAGAGTCGGCCGCTGGCACGACGAACTAGTCGGACCGCACCCGCAATCGATGTATCAGGTCGCGTTCCCGAGCGGGATGCTGGCACAGTTCGTGCCCTGGCTGATGCTCAACCGCGACGGCTTGACCGTGCTGCTGCACCCCGAGACCGGCGACAATCTTTCCGACCACAGCACCCACGCGGCGTGGTTCGGCGCCGTGCTGCCGCTTCGCCTCGACGTGTTCCGGAAGTAGGGCAGATTAGCGCTCTGGCGCGACGCCGATGGCCTAGGGCTTATCCTCGACGTCAGTATCGGGACGATCGCTGCCGAGCGCGCGTTCGACATGCCATTTGCCCTGCGCGTCTTCGTACTCGATCGACTCGGTCTGACCCGGTGTGCGCTGCTCGCGCGCGACTCGCTGCGCCGCTTTGAGCGCCTCCGCATGTGTCGCAAAGCTTTCGGAAAACACCCCGTCCACGGTGTACGCCCAGCCATCCTCGTGGCGGACGATCTTATAAGTCACATGTGCCATCTGTTCGCCTCCTCGGTCATTACATTCACAAACATTCGCCGCGCACCAGACCTAATTGGAAGCATGATCTTTTTCCGAAAACCGGTACCCACTTTTCGGGATCATGCTTCAGCGCGGCTGACCGTCATCAAACTTGCGCTCGAAAATCTCGCCGATCGAAGAATAGAAAAAGCCGTTGAGACGCCCGACCGGATTGAGCTTGCGCATATCAATGTAGCCATTGGTCATACAGGCCGGATCGACGTGCATGTAGACGACCTCGCCGATGACCAGCGGATGCCGATTGGGGCCGAGTTCGATCACCTGATGCAGCTTGCACTCGAAATGAATCGGCACCTCTTTGACGCGCGGCGGCTTGATCTTCACGCTCGGAATCGGCGTCAGGCCGGTCTTGTCGAATTCGGAATCCTCCTCGGGAAAGCCGTTGGCCGAATCCACCATCTCTTTCCATACCGGCTCGGTCACGACGTTGAAGCAGAACTCGCCGGTCTCGCGCGCATTCTTTAGCGTATGCTTCTCGCTGCCGTCGGGATTGCGGGCGATGGTCAGCGAGATCATCGGCGGCACCACGCAAACCACCGTGAAGAAGCTGAACGGCGCCAGATTGGAGCGGCCGGCCGCGTCGACGGTCGATGCCCAGCCGATCGGCCGCGGCACCACCGAGCCGACCAGCATGCGATAGATCTGGCGCCGCTCGGCACTGGCGGGATCGATTTCGAGATACTCGGACATTCGGTGCGCCCCTTGCGCGGCCACGCCTCGTAGCGGCCTGCGCGGCACGATTGCGAAAACGCCGGTTGATTAGGTCGCCGACCGTGCCATAGTCAACGCGCCAGACGAATAGCTCAAGAGGCTTGCGATGAACGTCAACGTCGCGCCCGAACCGGCGCTTGCGGGCGCCGCCGCGCCATTTCAAGTCGAGCGCCTGGGCGTCAAGCTTGGTGCGGAAATCTCCGGTGTCGATCTCAGAGAACCATTGCCGCCGGCCACGCTGCACGCCTTCGAAGCCGCGCTGATCGAGCACAAGGTCGTCATGCTGCGCGACCAGCACTTGACGACCGCGCAGCACGTCGCACTGAGCCGTCAGTTCGGCGATCTCGAAGTGCATCCGATGCGGCCGCAGGGCGAATTTCCCGAAATCCTGGTGCTCGACAACCATAAGGACAATCCGGTGCTGTCCACCGACGTGTGGCACAGCGATACGACGTTTCGCCAGAACCCCACCAAATACACGATCCTGCGCTGCCAGATCATGCCGAAACTCGGCGGCGACACGCTGTGGGCGAACATGGAAGCCGCCTACGAAGGCTTGAGCCAGCCGTTCAAGACGATGATCGAAGGCATGCGCGCTGTGCACGATTTCCAGAATTTCCGCGTGCTGTTCAAGAACACCGACGAAGACAAGGCCAAGCTGCGCAAGATGGAAGACCTGTTCCCCAATCCGTCGCATCCGGTGGTGCGCACCCATCCGGTGACCAAGCGCAAGTGCATCTATGTCAATCCGCAATTCACCGTGCGCATCGAAGGGCTCAAAGCCGCCGAAAGTCGCGCCATCCTCGATGTGCTGTTCGCGCAGGCGCAGGTGCCGGAATATCAGTTCCGGCTGCGCTGGGCCCCCGGCACGATCGTGTTCTGGGACAACCGCTCGACGCAGCACTACGCGGCCAACGACTATTATCCGGAGCGGCGGCGCATGGAGCGCACTGCCGT
>DASZWK010000199.1:0-57945 GCA_035546235.1 Xanthobacteraceae bacterium
GCAATTTCTTCATAGCGCGTTTGCACACCGCCCTGACGCCAAGTATCGGCAAGAAATCTGCTTTGGCGCTTGAACTCTTCGGATTCGAGTCCTCCAGCGACGGCATCGAACGTCCGTCCGGGCGCGGGGTGCCAAAACGCCGTCGACACGCGGCGCGCTTCCGCAGCATCGAGCCGCAAATCCTGGTTCACGCTGATACCCACGAGCGGGGCGAGGTCGAACACGCCTGAAATCGCATATCCGGCCGGGACCAGATCGGCTGGCGCCTTCGGGTAGAGCGCGTGCCAATCGGTCGCCACCATCGCGGAAGCGAGATGGCCGCCGGCCGAATGTCCGTAAACCAGCAGGCGACGTGGTTGGCGCTGCCATAGAAACACGCAGGCCCGGCGGACCTGCTCGATGATGTCGGCGATCGTGATATTGGGACACAGATCGTAGCCCGCGACCGCAACGGCGATCCCGCGGGCGTTCAAGCCACGCGCCATCTGGCTGAAGCTTGAGGCTTCCAGCGAACGCCACCAGCCGCCGTGAACGAACATGGCGAGCGGGGCGCTCTCGCCGGCGTCCGGCAGCAGCAGGTCGACGGTCTGTCGCGGCGTGTCGCCATAACTGAGGCCGAGTTCCGCACGCCCGGCCTTTAACCGTTCAGCGCGGTATTCCTCGGCTTCGCGCGCCCAGCGGAGGAAAATATCCGCGTATTCCGGTACACGCGCTCGATTATTGTATTCGGACTCGTAATCTACATCGGCCATCGCCGTCTCCTGCATTCGCGCAAGACTGCGGCATCGTTCATCGCCGGGCAAGCGGCTTTACCCTCCACAATCGCCGGCATTGTTGCTAGGCATCGACCATGAAAGTCGACGGCAGACCGATGCGCACCATATGGGTCGAGCCCGACGGCTGGTCCGTCGGCATTATCGACCAGACCGCGCTGCCGCATCGTTTCGTGACAGCGCGCCTGACGACGCTTGACGAGGCCGCCCACGCGATCCGCGCCATGCTGGTTCGCGGCGCGCCGCTGATAGGCGCCGCAGCGGCGTACGGGATGTGTCTGGCGGTGCGCGCCGACACCTCGGATGAGGCACTCGACCGCGCCTATTCGGCCCTGGTCGCGACACGGCCGACCGCCATCAATCTCAAATGGGCGCTGGATGAAATGGTGGCGGCCGTGCGCAACCGGCCAGGCGCCGAGCGGATCGCCTCGGCTTATCGGCGCGCCGCCGAGATCGGCGACGAGGACGTCGCCATCAATGCCGCCATCGGCCGCAACGGCCTGCCAATAATCGAAGCCATCGCGGCGCGAAAGAAGAGCGGTGAGCGCGTGAACATACTCACGCACTGCAATGCCGGCTGGCTCGCGACGGTCGATATCGGCACGGCGACGGCGCCGATCTATCTGGCACACGATAAGGGCGTTGCCGTTCACGTCTTTGCCGACGAAACCCGGCCGCGCAATCAAGGTGCGTCGCTCACCGCGTGGGAGCTTGGCCAGCATGGCGTCCCCCACACGGTCATTGCCGACAACGCGGGCGGTCATCTGATGCAGCACGGCCTCGTCGACCTCGTCATCGTGGGCACCGACCGCGTCACCGCCAGCGGCGACGTCTGCAACAAGATCGGGACCTATCTGAAGGCGCTCGCGGCGCGCGACAACGCCGTTCCATTTTACGTGGCTCTGCCGTCGCCGACGATCGACTTCGCCATAGCCGATGGAATCGCCGAGATTCCGATCGAAGAACGCGGCGCCGATGAGGTCGCGACCATGAGCGGACTGACTGCCGACGGCCGGATCGAAACCGTACGGGTCGTGCCCGAGCATTCCGCGGTGTCGAATTACGGCTTCGATGTCACGCCGGCACGGCTCGTGACAGGGCTCATCACGGAACGCGGCGTCATCGCGGCATCGCGGGCCGCACTGGCGGAGGCATTCCCGGACCGCGCCGGCGGGCGGCGCACAGATCACAGGTGACAGAAAACGGATAAGTTGCAATGATCCGCCATCTCACGTGTATCGTCCATCATCCGACTTGCCGATCGGAGTATGTAGCGTGCGTAAACCGGAACTCCGTCCGTTATCCAGCCCGCCACTACCCGGAATCCTCACGATGAGCCTCAACGCGCTGGCGCCCGCCTACCCGGTGGATGGCCGGCAGTCGCCGACCGCATATGCCATCGGGCGCGGCACGGCTCGCTATCTGCGCGCGCTGGGCTATGGCGTCGTCAGCGAATTGCCATTGCCATCAGGCCGCCGCGCCGATCTCGTGGCACTCGGCGGCAATGGCGAAATCGTCATCGTGGAAATCAAATCGTCAGTTGCAGATTTCCGCGCCGACCAGAAATGGATGGACTACCGGCTGCATTGCGACCGGTTGTTCTTCGCCACGGTGCTCGATGTGCCGCGCGAGATTTTTCCTGCGGACGCCGGACTGATCGTCGCGGATGCATTCGGCGCGTCGATCATCAGCGAAGCGCCAGAGCATCGGCTCTCCGCCGCAACCCGCAGGGCAATTATGCTGCGCTTTGCCCACGCGGCGGCGCTGCGCCTGCAGGCCTTGGCCGACCCGCAAGGACGTTATGCGGACGAAGCCTGATCGGCTTGCGGCCCATCGACAGGTGACACGTCCCAGCTCGCCTTGAGACGTTCGAGCGACTCGCGCAGCGTGGCGAGATTCACCGGCTTCGGGATCGACTCCCAGACATTCAGTTTGAGCGACTCGGCGACCTTCGCGCTTTCGTTGCACGTCTCGTCGTCACAGCCGCTGATGATGATGATCGGCGCCTTGCAGCCGATGACCCACAAGTGACGCAGCATCTCGTCACCCGCATGGTCGCCGAGCGACAGGTCGAGCGTGATGCAGTCGAACGCGGTTTCCTGCGCCAGCTTGACGGCCTCGTCGTAAGTCGCGGCGCCCGCCGGAAGATACCCAGTCTTGGCGGCGGCTCGGCAGATTATCATGCGATGAAGATTGTCATCGTCGATGACCAGAAGCCGCGGCAGCGTCGCTCGCGCGGCGCTCGCGTGAGCCAAGTCCCCTTGGCCCGAAGCGGCAGAAATTGACTGCTCGAACATTTGATCCCCACCAACGGTCCCGATTGAGTCGTGCGGGATGGTACGTGGGGCCTGCCAAGTTTGGCCTAACGAGTTCCGTACAATTTGAGCGAGCTTGCGCTGGTGCCCACCCGGTGCGATGCCGACCAGGCTGACCATGTGTACTTGGCGTCGGCCGATAGCCCGGTCATAATCGCTTTGGCGCAAAGGGACGCGATCGGGAGGATGGGAATGATCGATTGCTATACGTGGACGACGGACAACGGTTACAAGCCCAGAATGATGCTGGAGGAAACCGGGCTACCGCACAAAATCATTCCGGTCAGTCTGCCGCAAAAAGCCCAGATGACAGCGGATTTCATGAAAATCAGCCCCGGTCACAAAATTCCGGCGATTATCGATGACGACGGGCCCGGCGGCGCGCGCGTGACGCTGTGCGAATCCGGGGCAATTCTCAAATATCTGGCGGAGAAGTCCGGCAAGTTCTATCCGACCGATCCGGTCGCGCGCGCCAAGGTTGATCAATGGCTGTTCTACGGCTCGGCGACGTTTACCACGCTGGCGCAGCAATTTGGACACTGGACTATTCGCTCGCCCGTGAAGGCGCCGCCCGCACAGCAGCACTATGAAGCGAACTTGCGCGACATGCTCGGCATCCTCGACCGTCACTTGGCGTCGAATGAATATTTCGGCGGCGCTTATTCGATTGCCGACATGACGATGTATTCCGACGTTCACGTTCACGGCGTGAAAGACATCGGGCTCAAGGATTATGCCAATGTGCAGCGCTGGCATGACGCGATCCAGGCGCGTCCCGCGGTTCAGCGTGCCTGGGGTCCCTTCCCGTCGTAACGGGCGGGGCACTCATATCGGCGGCAGCACCGGCCGAACTATGCGGCGCTGTCGAGCGTCACCGCGCCATAGATGGCGTTGAAGTCAAGTTCAGAAACAGGCCCGGGGCGCTTGAACAGATAGCCCTGGACCGAAGTCACGCCGGCCAGCCGCAACACGCGATACTGATCCACGGTTTCGACGCCCTCGGCGGTCGTCGCGATGTCGAGGCTCTGCGCGAGCGTGAGGGTTGCCGATATGATCGCGGCGCATTCACTGCGCTTGGTCAGATTCTGCGTGAACGATTTGTCGATCTTGATCCGATCGAACGGGAACATTGCAAGCTGGCTGAGCGACGAGTAACCCGTGCCGAAATCGTCAAGCACAATCGTGATGCCGAGACTCTTGAACTGCCGCAAAGCCGGCAAACATTCGGCGGCAGATTCGATGAGCGCTGTCTCTGTGATTTCGAGCTCGAGCCGTTCCGGCCGCAGCCCCGAATCGACGAGCGCACGCATGACCGTGTCGGCCAATTTCGTCTTGCGAAATTGCACCAGGGACAGATTGACGGCGACCTTGACGTCGTCCGGCCAGGCCACGGCGTCCGCACAGGCCTTCCGCAGCACCCAGTCGCCGATCTGAGCGATCAGGCCGGTTTCTTCGGCGAGCGGAACAAACAAATCGGGAAACAGCAGGCCCTTCGTCGGGTGACGCCAGCGAACCAGCGCTTCCACGCTGGAAATCTTGCGCGTTTTTGCGTTGAGAATGGGCTGATAATGCAGCTCCAGTTCGTTTTGCTGGATCGCCCGACGGAGATCGTTCTCGATCTCTTGCCGCGCGCTCGCGAGTTCGCTCATTTCCGGATCGAAGAAGCTATACCCGTTGCGACCAGCCGACTTGGTCCGATAGAGCGCTAGATCTGCCATCTTCAGGAGTTCGCCGGAACCGGTGCCGTGTTCGGGAGCCAGCGCGATCCCGATGCTGGTGCCAATATTGATCTCACCGCCGTCGATCGCAAACGGTTTGCCGAGAAATTCGAGAATGCGTTCCGCCAGCATCTGAGCAGCGCCACGCGGATCGCTCTCACCGGCCTGGATGATGGCGAATTCATCGCCCCCGAGGCGCGCCAAAACATCGGTCTCTCGCAGCAGTGACTTGAGCCGCATCGCCACTTCGGTCAACAGCGTATCTCCCGCGGGATGACCGAGCGTGTCGTTGACTTCCTTGAAACGGTCGAGATCGAGCAAAAGAACCGAGAACGGCTCGTTGCGGCGGCGCTGGCGGGCCGCCGCCTCTTCGATCTTCTGCGCCAAAGCGGCTCGATTGGCGAGGCCCGTCAAAGGATCATGGTGCGCCAAAAAGGCAATCCGCTGCTCCGCCTTCTTGCGTTCGGTGGCGTCTTCGATAACGGTGATCAAAACTTTCGCATCGCCTTGATTATTCTTGATGACGATACGATGGGTCGCCTGCAGGCGGGCACCCCGCAGAAGCGTATCGACTTCGAGCTCGTTGTAGCTGACGCGGTCGCTGTTCTGGATCGCCTCGGTGTCGGCGTCGTCGACATTTTTGGCGTCCTTCGGTCGATGAATATCGAACGTGGTGCGCCCTAGCAATTCGCTCCGCGGAATTCCGAGCATGGTTTCGAACGCACGATTGACCAGAATGTATTTGCGCGTCGTTGCATCCTTGACGACGATGGCTACCGGAATGTGCTCGATGATTGAATCGAGGAACTGCTTCGTCTCGCCGAGCTGACGTTCGGCGCGGCGCTGTTCCGTCACGTCGATATGCGTCGCCACCCAGCCCCCATCGGGCATTGGGTGGTGGCTGACCGCATAGACTCGGCCGTCGCTCAGGTCGTTCTCGGCACAATGCGCGTCGCACTGCGAGACTTTTGCCAGCCGCGACCGGATATATTGATTGGCATCTCCGGGCACCAAGCCGGCGCTGACACGCGCCTCCAGCACCGACCGCAATGTCGTGCCGGGTAGTATCTGCTCCGGGCGCAGGCCGTACATCTCTGCGTACTGCTCGTTGCACACCACCAGGCGCATATCTCGATCGAAGATGCATAAGCCATGGGCCATGCTCTCGAGCGCAGTCTGGAACAGAAGATTGGAACGTTCGAGCGATCGAGTGGACTGCCGCAGCTTCTCCGCGGTCGACAGCATTCGCGCTTGCCGCGCTGCGCCGACAAACATCACAATCAGAACGATGAGGGTCAGGATAGTTCCGGCCACAAGATACTTGCGCAGCGTTGCATTGGCGTGCCGGAAAATATCGCTTTGGGCCAAGCCGACCACCGCGATCAACGGGATGCCCGAGACCGCGCGGTAGGACATCAGTCTTTCGACGCCTTCAAAGTGCGCGCTGTCGCTCGGCGCGTTCCAATAAGTGCCGGACGCGCCGTTCTTCAGCATTTGAAAGAGCCGCGTCTGCCGCACGGTCATCCCGGCGAAGCCCCTGGTCTTTGGATCGGTACCGCCGCGCGCCAGAACGACGGCATCGTTACTGACCAGGGAAACGACGCCGCCCCGGCCGAGATCAAGCGAGCTGAAAAACCGCTCGAGCTCGGATACGTCGAGCGCGCTTGCCACGGTGCCACTGAAAGTTCCGTCGGCTTTGTTCAGCCGGCGGGTAAATTCAATCGTGAGACGCCGGCTAACTTGGCCGATCAGAGGAGCGCTGATGAAGAGATGATCCCCCGTGCTGTCGCGCTGGAACGTGAAAGGACGACGATCCGCAACATCCAGGGGAGTGCGTAGCGGCCCATGGCTTGACAGGATGACGAAGCCTTTGGCGTCGGTAATGCCAAAATGGGCCGTCAGATTATTGCGCGACTGGGTGTGCGCGACCCAAGCCGGAAGATCGAAATTCTGCGGGTCGCGCTGATAGTCCTGTCTCAGCGCCAATAGTGCGTTATCGGATTCCTGCACCACCCGCCTGATGTACTCTTCCAGGACCCGCGCAAGGTTACTTCCTTGGCGCAGTGCGTCTTGGTAGGCCAGCTGGCGCTGCTCGCTGGAGAGCAAATAGATGCCGACCCAAATGATCGCGATCGCGACGAGCCCGAGGTAGGTCGTAGTCTGCCGTAACGCCAGTGCCCATTTGGCCATCGTGACCAGCCTCGAAGTCCATGCCGCGGAGGAATTGCGAGATGTTATTTGGCACGGATTTGTTACTTTGCGGTTGGAGTATCTTCGCAATGGTATCGAACGATTCAATAACGTTAATAGCGCCTTAGCAATTCCGCTTTGGGGCGGGCGGGCACTTCGTCGGGCTTTCAGCGCGCGCTGCTTGACGCTAATAGCTTGCGGATTAATGAGTCGCGGCGCACCCTCGCAGGAACTTGCAGTTGAGCAACCGAGTCGATTGAGATGTCAGTGTTTCGCATCGTCGGCGCGTTCCTCCTGACCTTGGCGACGACCGGGGGCGTGGTTCGGGCCGTGGAACCGCAGCCGGCGCTGTTTACGTTGTCTTCACCGGCCTTCAGTGATGACGGCATGTTGCCGCTCAAATATGCGGGAGGCACTTTGTGCGGGAAGGACAGCCGTGGCGGCAATATTTCGCCGCCTTTGGCATGGTCCAATCCGCCGCCCGGGACCAAAAGCTTTGCAGTGATAATGATTGATCCCGACGGACGGCGCGGTCTCGGCTCGGTCCACTGGGTGGCATATGGTATTCCGGCCGCTCGAACCGGCTTGAAAGAAGGCGAAGGCGGTCCGTCAACAGATATCGTCGACGGAAAGAATTCGCGTGGAACACTTGGCTATACCGGCCCGTGCGGTCCGCCTGTTGATGCAGCGCACCACTACATCATCGATTTGATTGCACTCGACGTGCCGCCAGGCGCGCTTAAGGGTGGCCTGAGCCGCGACGAATTGCTGATGGCGATTGTGGGGCACAGCCTTGGCCCCGCCAGCCTCGTGGTCCGCTACCACCGCACGCCTTGAGGCCGGGCTCTCGACAGGGCTCTTGCTTTGCCTGCCGTGCCGGATCGCAAACTCAGTTCGGCAGATGTTGCAGCGACCGCTGCCGTTTGGCGGAATGTGATTGGTGCATGTTTGAACGGCTCTGATCCATCATCTCCGCACAGCGCAGCCATCGTTGCGCCAGACCATTCCAGACCGCCTTATTCTCGCGACTGCGGGTTACTTTTGCCATCCCTTCGCATTCGGCGGCAAACCTGAGAAAACGGTCCATAGCGTCCACGTGGAACCTCCGGCACTGTTCGTTGATCCCCGTCACCTCGCCAAAGGTCAACGTTGCGAATAGTTCCTGCTGACCGGCATTAAATTTTTCGCGGAACAGAAGCTGCGGTGTCCTCGCCAGCGCTAGCGCAACGCCACCGCACCGGGGGCGGGGGCCAGCACAGGTTTGAGGCTGGGAACAAGATGCCGCCGTTCCCGCCGGGCGGGAATGGCACGGTAAACCTGCTTGGTTGCTTCGACGATATGGACGCCGGCGAAGGGGGCAGACAGGCTGGCTCCGGTGCGCTCCCAGGCGACCGCCGAGCGCAGGAACCAGCCGCGGCCGATCGGCGGTACGTAGAGCGCCTCTCCCCAGCCGGTCGGCGTAAACCAGGTTTCGCGCAAGAGCTGGGTGATCTGAGTCCGCGAATACGGTCGACCTTGTCCGAACGGCGTCGTGTCCATGCGCGCCCACAGCCCGCGCCGGTTGGGGACAACCGCCATCAAGCGCCCGCCGGGCGCCAGCACGCGCCACACTTCGCGTAACAGTTCCGCCGGATCGGCCGACATTTCGAGCGCATGAACCAGCAGCACGCGATCGACCGCGGAATCGGTCAATGGCAGGTCGGCCTCTTCAACCAGCGCCGCCAGCGCTGGCCGGGTGGAAGGCCAACGCACGACTCCCTGCGGCGCCGGCATCAGCGCCAGGCAGCGTTCAGCTTCCTCGCGGAACAACCCGAGATAAGGTGTCGCATAACCAATTCCGATCACGCGTAACGTGCTGGTGTTGCTCCAGCGCGCGCGAATGCCGCGGCCAACGAAACGCCGCGCCACGGTCCCAAGACGCTGCGCATAGAAATTGCGAAGGTCGACGACATCCATGAATGCTAAAATAGCACGTCGCTACCGGTTTCGCCGCAGGGACAAGCCGGAATTTCGCAGGCCCTAACCTTGCAGTTAATGCATCGCAGAGCTTACCTTGGGATATACTGATCCTCAGGCAGCGCCAGCTTTGACGGCGTCCTGAATTTCACGGTGAAAAAATGCCTGCACAAACCAATCTTTTTCTCTGTCTGAAAGATAATTTCGGCGTTCTGCTCCACGATCCGCAAAGTGGCGCGACCGCGGCGATCGACGCTCCTGAAGCCGCGCCGATCGAAGCCGCGTTGGCGAAAACCGGCTGGAAGCTCACCGACATTCTGGTGACGCATCATCACGCCGATCACACCCAAGGAATCGGCCCGCTCAAAGAGCATCATCATTGCCGCGTCGTCGCGCCGCGCGACGAAGCAAAGCGCATCGCTCATGTCGATGAGACTGTCGGCGAGGGCGACACGGTGCGCGTCGGCTCGCTCGAAGCGCGCGTCATCGACACGCCCGGCCACACCGCCGGGCACATCTCCTATTTCTTCCCGGCCGACAGGCTCGCCTTCGTGGGCGACACGTTGTTCTCGATCGGTTGCGGCCGCGTCATCGAAGGCAATCCCGAGATGATGTGGAACTCGCTGCTCAAGCTGCGCGCTCTGCCCGACAACACGCGGTTTTACTGCGGCCATGAATACACCGAGGCCAATATCCGCTTCGCCAAAACCGTCGAGCCGGACAACAAGGCTCTCGCGGCGCGCGCCGACGAAGTCGCCAAGCTCGTCGCGGCTCACCAATTCACGATCCCGGCAACGATCGGCGCGGAGAAGGCGGCCAATCCATTCTTTCGCGCCGACGACGCCGAGCTGGCGAAATCGCTCGGCCTTTCCGGCAGCCCCGCCTCGAAAGTCTTTGCCGAAATCCGTGAGCGCAAAAATCGATTCTGATTCCGAGTCGCCTCGCGCAATGGCGCGCCGGTCTAGACGAAATACTGCCCGCCGTTCGCGGTCAGCGTCGCGCCGGTAATGAGCCCGGTATCGTCTGACGCCAGAAACACGACGCACCGCGCAATTTCCTCGGGCTCTCCCAGCCGACCGATCGGAATCTGCGGCAAGATATTCTTTTCCAGCACGTCCTTTGGCATGGCCTTCACCATGTCGGTTGCAATGTAGCCCGGACAGATCGCGTTGACGGTAATGCCGGAGCGCGCGCCTTCCTGCGCCAGGGCCTTGGTGAAGCCGAGCTCGCCGGCTTTAGCCGCCGAATAATTCACCTGGCCCACCTGCCCTTTCTGGCCGTTGATCGAGGAAATGTTGATGATGCGGCCGAACTTTCGCTCACGCATGCCATCGATCACCTGCCGGGTCATATTGAACAGCGAGCCAAGGTTGGTGCCGATCACCGCGTTCCACTGTTCGGGCGTCATGCGGTGAAACATGCCGTCGCGGGTAATGCCGGCATTGTTGACCAGAACATCGATCGGACCGAGATCGGCTTCCACCTGCTTGACGCCGGCCGCACACGCGTCGAACGATGAGACGTCCCACTTGTAGACGGCGATGCCGGTCTCGGCCTTGAATTTCTGTGCCGCCTCGTCATTGCCGCCGTAATTGGCGGCGACCGTATAACCGGCAGCCTTCAGCGCCTTGCCTATCGCCGCGCCGATACCGCGCGTGCCTCCACTGACCAACGCAACTCGCGGCATCGTGTCCTCCCGTGTTCCCTGCGGTCTTCGTTCGCGGCAAACGCCCGGCTCTCAAGACAGCTTAAGGACGTAGATGGCCGGGACAAGCCCGGCCATGACGTAGATCAACGCTGCAATCAACGCGTGGGGCGCGCTCAGCGTTCCAGGCACATCGCGATGCCCATGCCACCGCCGATGCACAGCGTGGCGAGACCCTTCTTGGCGTCGCGCTTCTGCATTTCATACAACAGCGTCACCAGGACCCGCGTGCCTGACGCGCCGATCGGATGGCCGATGGCGATGGCGCCGCCGTTGACGTTGACCTTCTTGGTGTCCCAGCCGAGGTCCTTGTTGACCGCACAGGCCTGTGCGGCAAACGCCTCGTTGGCCTCGATCAGGTCGAGGTCGCCGGCGGTCCAGCCGGCTTTCTTGAGCGCCGAGCGCGAGGCCGGAATCGGCCCGGTGCCCATGATCTTCGGGTCGACGCCGGCCTGCGCCCAGGAAACGATGCGCGCGAGCGGCGTCTTGCCGAGCTTGGCGGCTTCACTCGCCTTCATCAGCACCACGGCGGCGGCCCCGTCGTTGATGCCCGAGGCGTTGCCGGCGGTGACCGTGCCCTCCTTGTCGAAAGCGGGCCGCAACTTGCCGATCGATTCGAGCGTGGTGCCGTGTTTGGGGTACTCATCGGCATCGACCACGATGTCGCCCTTGCGGCTCTTGACCGTCACCGGCGTGATCTCGTCCTTGAATTTTCCCGCCTTCTGCGCCGCCTCGGCCTTGTTCTGGGAACCGACCGCGAATTCGTCCTGTTGCTGGCGGGTGATCTGCCACTGCCGCGCAACGTTCTCGGCTGTCGTTCCCATGTGATAGCCGTTGAAGGCGTCCCACAGGCCGTCCTTGATCATGGTGTCGACCATGTCGAAATTGCCCATCTTCACGCCGCTGCGCAGATAGGCGCAGTGCGGCGCGACACTCATGGACTCTTGCCCGCCGGCCACGACGATCTCGGAATCGCCGTTGAGAATGGCCTGGTAGCCGAGCGCGACCGAGCGGAGCCCTGAGCCGCAAAGCTGATTGACGCCCCAGGCCGGCACTTCGACCGGGATGCCGGCCGCAATCGAGGCTTGGCGGGCCGGATTCTGACCCTGTCCGGCCGTGAGGATCTGCCCCAGAATGACCTCCGACACGCGCTGCGGCTCGACGCCGGCGCGCTCGAGCGCCGCCTTGATCGCCGCCTTCCCCAATTCGTGGGCGGGCAGCGTCGCAAATGCGCCGTTGAATGCGCCAACCGGCGTGCGCGTCGCACTGACGATGACGATGTCGTCTTTCATGGCAAGTTCCTTCCGGGCTTAAACGGGTTGGTCACGCGCGGGCTGGCCGCGGGCTCCTCGGCAAATCTGGATATATGTCATAGGGAGGCCGCCTGCAGCCGGCAAGGCGAAAGGCGGCCCCGCGGTAGCCGCATTGCCTCGGCCGCTTGATCCCGTCACAAAACGGTAGCCGCGCCCGGCGAAACCGCCTATTTTGACCGCAACTCTGACGCGGTAACACGACGCTCATGTCCGAAGCCACGACCAAAACTGCAGAGCCGATTGAGATCAAGAAATACGCCAACCGGCGTCTCTACAACACCGGAACGAGCGCGTACGTCACGCTCGAAGATCTCGCCGGCATGGTGAAAGGCGGCCAGGATTTTATCGTCCATGACGCCAAGAGTGGCGAGGACATCACCCGCTCGGTGCTGGCCCAGATCATCTTCGAGCAGGAGGGCAAGCAGGGGCAGAACCTGCTGCCGATCGCGTTTCTACGTCAGCTCATCCGCTTTTACGGCGACAGCATGCAGATGCTGGTTCCGCGTTATCTGGAAGTGTCCATCGACTCGCTGACGCGCGAGCAGGAAAAATTCCGTGAGCAAATGGCGCAAGCCTTTGGCGTGAGCCCATTCGGTGCGCTTGAAGATCAAGTTCGCCGGAACATGGAGATGTTCGAGCGCGCCTTTGCCATGTTCACGCCGTTTGCGCGGCGGGAAAGCCAGGGCGGCGGCACGGTGGAGCCAGACAAATCAGCCGGAAAGACCGGCGAGATCGACGATCTCAAACGTCAGCTCGACGAGATGCAAAAAAAAGTCGACAGGCTGACCGACAAGGGCGGCAGCTGACATCGACGCGCTATGCGGCTCGCAATACCGGCACCGTGCCGATCACACCGCCTGCGCCAAGCCTTTGAGCCAAGGCCGCTCGGTCGAAGCCAGTCCGACAAGCGCTCCCTGCAGATAATCGCAGCCCCAGGCATCGAGCGTGCGTGCGGCTTCCTCGGTCTGTACCCATTCCGCGACGGTCACAAGATTAAGCCGCTTGGCGAGGTCGATCAGCGTGCGCACGAAGGCGCGATCGTCGTCGGAGCGCATGATGTCTGTCACAAAGGCACCGTCGATCTTGACAATATCAACGCCCAACTTGCGCAGGTTGCGGAACGATGTGTAGCCGGCGCCGAAGTCATCGATCGCGATACGGCAGCCGAGATCCTTCACGCGGGCCACGAAGCCGCGCGTATCGTCAATGTCCTCAATTGCCGCGCTCTCGGTGATCTCGACCGTGAGACGGTTCGCCACGCCGCTATGGGAGCGCAGCAGCGAGCCTAATCCTGCCCACCAATCGGGATCGGTCGTGGAGGCCGGCGACACATTAAAGCTGGCCTGCAATTCCGGCGCCGCAATCATTTCATCGACGACCAGTTCGAGCACGCGGTGGTCGAGGAGCCGCACGAGGCCGAGGCGTTCCGCCACCGGAACGATGTCGGCCGCACTGATCAGTGTGCCGTCAGCACGCCGGATGCGAATCAGACACTCGTAGAAGGCCGGACGCCGGGTGGTGGCCGCCACCACAGTCTCATAGGCGAGGAAAATGCGCCGCTCGTTGAGCGCGGCGACGATCTCGTCGGTGGCACGCACGGTTTCCCGCCGCAGCGTCTCACGCTCGACACTCGGCCGGTAGGCGAGGAACGAACCGCGGTGCTTGCCCTTGGCTATGTCGAGCGCCTCCTGTGCGCGCGCCAGTGTTTCGGCCACGCTCCGCGCGTGCCTCGGACCGGTTACGCCGCCGATGGTTACGGTGACCGCAATCGGCCCGGCCTTTGTCGGCACCATCTCATCGCGGACACCGGCAAGCAGGCGCTCGGCGGCGATCGCCATGTCGTCTTGCGTGCAGTCGCGCAGCACCAGACCAAATTTATTGCCCGAGTAGCGGCCGAGCGTATCCTTGCCCCGCATCCGGCCGCGCAAGCGCTTGCCGACCTCGGCGATCACCTGATCGGCGACGTCGAAGCCGTACGACTCATTGATGTGCGACAGGTTGTCGACGGCAACCAGGAGGAACCCGCAGGAAGAGCGGAAACGGATCGCGTCCTCGAGCGTATCTTCAAGGATCTCGGTGAGATGGTGCCGGTTCAACTCGCCGGTGAGCCCGTCGTGCCGAGCAAGGAAGGTCAGTCGTTGTTCATACTCGTAGCGCTCATTGATAACACGCAGCACGCCATGCGCACGCACCGGACGGCCGTCGCGGCCGGCAAACCAGCGTCCGCTGTCCTCGACCCAAAGCTTGGTTTCCGAGTCACGGTCGGGGCGGATGCGATATTGGATTTGGTAAGATACGCCTTTGCCATCGTCGCGCTTGTCCGACTGCATGACGGCTTCAAAGCGGGCCTGCGCATTTTCCGCTTCAAGCAGCTGCGCATAGCCGCGGCCGGTGGAGACGGCGGCCATGTCGCGGATCAGCAGCACCTCGCCGGCATTCCCGCTCCACAACAACGCGTCAGTATCGAGTTGCCAGTCGTACGCAACCTCGCCGACCGAGGTGAGGATTTCCGCGGCATCAAACACCTGACGCGGCGCGGACTCGGCGGCGGCTGCATTGACCGTCTCGTTCATAAACGTTCCGGAAGTAGATGAAGCGGTTGTCGCGGATCGTCCAGGGTCACGGTCGCTCCATTGCCAGGTTGGGACGACGCGCAGATGGCGCCAGCAGACGACGCCCGCAACATCAACCTAGCGATGGACCTTAAATAATTCGGAAAATTGCCCGGCCCTCTTACTTTCCCCGATAAGCACGCCCGCCGCGGCACGCCGCTTGCGCTTTCGGGTCTGGAAGGCCCGCAATGTCCCGCTTTGGGACAAGAGGCGCAGGCGATGCCGATGAAAAACGCTCTTGTCCCAGTCACGCCGCCAGTAACGGATACCGTGCCCGCGCAGCCCGGTTGGCGCACGGGAAACCACACCAAGGCCGATTTCGTCGCGCATCTTATTGCTATGGCGGTGCAGGCGCCCCAAACACGGGCTCGCCGCCGCGCCGAACCCCCGGAAGCTCTGGCGGCTTATCGGTCACTCGGCCAATGGCCGACTGAAGCCGGCCGTACGGTCTCTCGATCGCTTTGATTTCGCCCCATGGGCGTGAGGCTTCAAAGTTTCGGACTGTCAAACTCGACTTGTCGCGTCGCGCCACGAATTCCGATAATGAAGCCGGCCAGCACGTCGACCAGGCCGATGACGACAAGCAGAAAGAATGTCGAAGTCCCGGCGCTCTTGACCAGAAGAAACTCGACCAGCATGGCGATGAACAGCAGCATCGCCAGGACGTGATCCATGATCACGCGGTTGCCGGCTCGCGTCGATTTTATGATTTCGATCCATAGCAGGAAGATCGACAGTGCGAGGAAAGTGTCCTCCCAGGTCAATTGCCAGACTTGGCCGGACATCATCGGCACAGCAGCGGCCTGCGCGGTCCAGATGTCGGGCGGCAGCTGCAAAATGAACGCAACAATATTGTAGATCGCGAAAGGAATCAGAAGCAGCGGAAAGCCAAGAAGGTACATGGCAGGCTACCTTGGCGACGTCCTCGCGCCCCCGCGCTCCGCCAGTCTAGCTGTATTGCCGCTGACCCTCCAGGGATCCGCGCCGGGCCGGCCGCCCGCGTCAGGCTTCCGCCTTCTTCGTAATCACCTGACGGCCGCGATACATGCCGGTTTTCAGGTCGATATGGTGCGGCCGGCGCAATTCGCCGGAATCCTTGTCTTCGATATAGGTCGGCGCCTTCAGCGCATCCGCCGACCGGCGCATGCCGCGCCTCGACGGCGATGTTTTTCTCTTCGGCACGGCCATAGCGGCGTACTCCTTCGTATCCAGGGCTCATCGGAAGGCGGCCTTATAGAAGAAGGGCGCGCCTAATGCTAGTGCCTGCTTCCGAGGTTCCGGCTCACGGGTCCGCTATTTCAGAGTGTTTACGCAGAAGGCCAGCGCCGGATGAGCTGCGGCGCGGCGCTCGTGGAGCGCGGCGAGTCGACGGACCAAGGTACTCGGGTCGCGTGCGCTGCGCAGATGAGGGTTGGGCAGAATGGCGGTCAGTTCAGCCGCCTGCCAGGCGTCGAGATCGCGCGCCGACTTGCCAAACGCCCAGCGCGCCCCTGCCTCGATGCCGAACTCCCCGTTCGGACCCCATTCGGCCGTATTGAGATAGATTTCCATGATCCGCCGCTTCGGCAGCACCAATGTCAGCCAGATAGCCAGCGGCATTTCCAACACCTTGCGAACGATGCTGTGCCCGGGCCAGAGGAACAGGTTTTTGACCGTTTGCTGGGTGATGGTCGAAGCCCCGCGCGATTCCGCGACGTCGTCGTCGGACTGCTGCAGCACCTCCCGAATGGCGCCAAGGTCGATGCCGTGATTACGGCAGAAGCTCGCGTCCTCGGCCAGGATCACCGTCTGCGGCACCACCGGCGCGATGCGGCCCAGCGGCACGAAAATGCGCTGTACCCGCTGCCCGGTTGCCCAGCGCCAAAGCATCGGTGTCGAGACTGGATCTATCACCCGGTAAAACGGCGCGATGATGTAAGGGGCCGCCAGCACAACGAGTACGACAATCACACAGACCGCGAGCAGCCGACGAAGGCCCGATCCCGGCGCGTGTGACGCACGTCGCCGCTGGCGGCGCGGCGGCCCTTCGTCCTGCAGGCGATCGCGTCGCGCGGCGAAAACCATCGGTCAAACCTAGTGCGCGCTTGCGGCGAAAGCGTGTGCGCGCAATCCTTTATGCGGCGGCTGACGCTAGCGCGGTCCGTCCGCCGCTGCTAGTTTTGCGCAAAATCGGCAGGAGGAAAACGTGGCAAAGGATGCCATCGGGGCAAAGGATGCCGTCGCTTCCGAAGAACTGGCGCAAAAGTTCCGGGTTGAGAAGGACTCGGCCTACGAGCGTTTTGTACGGAGCGACGGACTGGACATCATCGGCGCGCATTACGTCCCTAATTTGCGGACGGTCGAGCTGAAACCCTGGCCGCGCCGCGCCGCCAAGGGTGTCTACATCAACCACGAGGCATCGCGCTTTTCCAACGACTGCTACGTCTGCGAGATCGCGCCCGGGAAAAAACTCGAGCCGGCTCGTCACCTGTTCGAAGAGATGCTTCTGATCCTGTCCGGCCGCGGCTCGACGACTGTCTGGAACAACGCCGGCGCCCGCATCACCTTCGAATGGAAGGCTGGATCGATCTTCGCCATCCCGCTGAACTGCTGGTATCAGCATTTCAACGGCTCGGGCCAGGAATCGGTCCGCTTTGTCGCCGTCACCAACGCACCGACGGTCATCAACCGCTATGATGATCTCAATTTCATCTTCAACTGTCCTTACGATTTCAAGAACCGTTTTTCCGGCGAGCCCGATTACTTTTCGTCGAAAGGCGAACAAGAAGGCTTTCTGCTGCGCACCAATTTCGTGCCTGACGCCGTCAACCTGCCACTGATCACCGCGAAGGAACGCGGCGCCGGCGGCGGCCATATCCGCTTCAACATGGCGCGCGGCACCATTGCGAGCCACATCTCGCAATTTCCCGTCGGCACCTACAAGAAAGCGCACGCGCACGGTCCCGGCGCGCACGTCATCATCCTGTCCGGCGAAGGCTATTCGCTGATGTGGCCGGAGGGCGAGGAACCGCAACGCTTCGAGTGGCAGATCGGCACGCTCGTCGTGCCGCCGAACATGTGGTTTCACCAGCATTTCAATTCCGGACCGACACCGGCGCGCTATCTCGCTTTCAAACACTGGTCGCCGCGCAACGCACAAGGCGTACCGATCTCATGGATCAGCCGCAGGCTCGGTGGTACGCAGGTCGACTACGCTGACGAGCACCCGAAGGTGCGGCAGTTGTTCGCCGACGCGCTCGGCAAGCATAGCCTCGCGCCGCGGATGGACGCGGTTTATGAGGCTGAAGCCGCGCAGCTGCCGCCGAGGGCAGCTTGATACCTTCTGCCTCCCCACGAACCTGGCTCGCGTTGATCGTTTGTTCAGCGTGCATCTCCTTCGCGGTTCCGGCGCTCGGGCAATCGGTCGCCGATATTACCCGCTACTCCGGGCCCGATCGCACGCAGCGTCTGGTCGAGGGCGCCAAGAAGGAAGGCCTTGTCACGATCTACTCGTCGGCGGTGATCGCCGACACCAATGCCATCATCCAGGCCTTCGAAAAGAAATATGGCGTGCGGGTCCGCCTTTGGCGGGGCAGCTCCGACGACATTTTGCGTCGCGCCGTTACCGAGGCCCGCGGTGAACGCTATGATGCGGACCTCGTGGAAACCGCGGGCGATTCCATGGAGGGATTGCAACGCGAGCGGCTGCTGGCCGAAATCTCTTCGCCGGTATTTGCACAACTGATGCCGGGAGCAGTGATGCCGCATCGCGGCTGGATCGCCGACCGGCTCAGCGTCTTTACGGTCGCCTACAACACCACGCTGATCAAGCCGGCCGACGTGCCGAAGAGCTATGCCGATCTCGCCGACCCGAAATGGAAGGGCAAGCTCGGCGTCGACGACGAAGCCGACGATTCCAGCTGGTTCATGTCGGTCGCCGAAGCCATGGGCAAAGACACGGGCCTGGCGTTGTTCCGCAAGATCGTCACCACCAACGGCATATCCGTACGCCGCGGTCACACGCTCTTATCCAACCTGGTGGTGGCCGGCGAAGTGCCGCTGGCGCTGAATGTCTATGGCTACCGCGTTACCGCATTGAAAAAGAGCGGCGCGCCGATCGACGGCGTCGTACTGCCGCCGGCCTTCGCGCTGCCGACCGGTATCGGAGCTCTGGCCAAGGCGCCGCATCCGAACGCTGCGCTCTTGTTGCTCGATTTTTATCTGACGGACGGCCAGCGTATTCTCGCTGAGCGCGGCAATGTGCCGACCAACCGAACCGTCGCCGAGCCGGCGGCCGGTATCAGCCTGATCGACAACGGCAAATTCCTCGATCATGCGGACGAGTGGACGCGCCTGTTCAGGAGCACGTTCGCGGGTGCTGCTCCCTAAAAGGCGGCGAACCGCTGGAGCATTTTCCGGAAAAGCGGTAGCGATTTTCCGAAGACAATGCGACCAAACCTATAAAACTAGTGCGGCCTATAAGCCAGCACGGCAAGCGTAAAATCGCCCGTCCACTCGTTGGCCATCGTATTGGCGCCGACCGAGATATCGCAGTTGCCCGATACCTTAATGGTGATGCTGTTGCCGGTGCCGTAATAGGGACCATCACCAACCCCGCCCTGGCACGCCACACTGCCGCGCATCGTCCCGGCTCCCGCAAACGTAATGATCAACACCTGGCCCGCCTCGACATCGACCCGATAGACTTGTTGGGGCGCGCCGGGCGTGACGTGACCCTGGGCCATGACGCCATAGGAACCTTTGGCGAATTTCAAAATGATCGGCGAAGCCGCATCGGCCTGCGAACAAAGGCTCGCCAACGCGCTGCTCAGGACAAGACTCATCAATGTCAAACGTCTGGTCATCGCCGCCTCCTTTTTGTTGCCTAAGCCATAGGTTCTTCACCCGAACCGGCTCAAGCACCCAACGCACAGTAGCGTCCGCACTTTTCGACAGTGTGACGCGGCGGTAGCTGCCGCGACCACCGCGGCGTTTGGATCATGCCAGGCGAAGCTATGCCGCTTCCGCCCGCGGCAACGCTGTCTTGCCGCGAATGATGTCGGAGGCCTTGTCGGCCATCATGATCACGCAGGCATTGATGTGCGCCGAAACGAGATCCGGCATCGCGGAGGCGTCGCAGACACGCAGCGCCTCAATGCCGCGTACCTTCATGTCCGGTTCGAGCACGCCACCCTGACCCATCGCGCAGGTGCCGGCTGGATGGTGTGCGGTGATCACGACCTTTTTCAACCAGGCATCGATCTCGGCATCAGTTTTAACTTGCGGCCCGGGACCGATCTCCTCGCCCCGGAACGGATCGAGCGCTTTGTGAAAGGCGAGCTCGCGCGCGCGCTTGAATCCCTCGCGCAAGGTCGGCAGATCATTGGGCGCGGTGAAGAATTTGTAGACGATCCGCGGCTGCTTCAGCGGATCGCTGCTCGCCAGCAGAATCTCGCCGCGGCTGTCGGGGTGCAGCAGCGTCGGGCGGATGCCGTAGCCGTCGAGATAAGGCGGCCGTACCAGCGGAAACCACAGACGCGGATCGTGCGAGGTGCCGCGGAACATGAATTCGATATCGGGCACTTCGAGCTCGGGCCGCGTCTTGACGAAAGCATGCAGCCCGCCCGGTACCACCGTTCCCGGACCGGTGCCGAACAGATAAGCGCGCACCATGCTCATCGCCATGCGGTCGAATCGCATCTCGCCGTGAAACGTGCCGGGCCGCGGTCGTGTGTAAGTCATGTAGGCGCCGAGATGATCCTGCAGGTTTTTTCCCACCGGCAGATCGGCCGCCACATTGATGCCGAGGCTCCGCAGATGTTCCGCCGGACCGATGCCGGAGAGCATGAGAAGTTGTGGGGTGTTGAACGCGCCGGCCGAAACGATGACCTCCCGGCTGGCGATGGCACGTTGGATCGATCCGTTTTGGACAAATTCCACGCCTTTCGCCCGGGTGCCTTCGAGTAGCACACGCGTGCTGTGCGTGTTGGTCGCAACGGTCAGGTTGGCGCGGCCCCGCGCCGGCTTGAGAAACGCATTCGCCGTCGAGGAGCGCCGGCCGTCGCGAATTGTATACTGGCCGCGGCCGAAGCCCACCTGCTGCTTGCCGTTGTAATCGGGCGTGATCGGGTAGCCGCAGGCCTTGGCGGCTTCGAGCCACGCGTCGTAGAGCGGATCCTCGGTCTTGGCGAATTCGGTGCCGAGCGATCCCTCGCCGCCGCGATACGTGTCGGTACCGTTCTCCCAGGTTTCGCAGCGCCGGAAATAGGGCAGTACGTCCGCATAGGACCAGCCGCGCGCACCCTTCTGCCCCCAGCGGTCGTAGTCGCCCGCATTGCCGCGCGTATAGGCCATGACGTTGATCGAAGACGACCCGCCCAAGACCTTGCCGCGCATGGCCTCGATGCGCCGTCCGTTCAGATTTGGTTCGGGATCGGTTTCGTAGCCCCAATCGAACATGCCGTATTCGTGCATGCGGCCCATGCCGAGCGGGATGTGAATGTACGGGTGCCAGTCGCGGCCTCCGGCCTCGAGCAAAAGCACATTCGCGGCGCCATCCTCAGACAACCGGTTAGCCAAGACGCACCCGGCCGAGCCGGCCCCAACGATGATGTAATCGTATCCGTTGCCCGCCATCTCACTCCCTCATTCGCATGTCGCGCGATCGTTATTCGCTCAATCCCGCGCGTAACCGATCAGCTTCCTTTTCCTGCGGCCGAGCATGATCAAGACGGCGGATAGTACGGCAAGCACCGCCCAGGTGGGGAGGCTGAAGATCCATTGTCCGTATGGCTCCCATGCCCAGAGCGCCTTGCCTTTGATCCACTCCTGCACCGCGTTGAGGCTATGCTGGTCGATGTCAGCCCACAATTCGCTCACGCGCACGTAGACGAACTGGTGGTTGGCGATCGACTTTGTCCCATCATAAACGAGGAATACGAAGGCGCTCGCCAGCAAGAGCAAGCCGAGAAAGCGGAGTAGGAAGCGGATCATGAGGAGGCCGGCGGTCTACGGGTTGGCGAGACGGCTGCACGCCATACTCTGCCGCGCGCTTTAGTTCAATGTAGGGCAATTATGGAGCATCCGGCATTGCTGCGCCGCAAGAGCAATCTTAGTGCGCCTCCAATTCCCTTGAGTATCGACCGCCGGGTTCGCTAAGGTCTTCGCTTTCGGCGGCGATGCACCGGACCCGACAAGGAAAGACAAAAGAATGGCCTCCAAAGACGGCAGCCACGCGAACCGCCCGACCTTCACCGACCAGGAAGCGCTGCTGTTTCACAGCCAAGGCCGCCCCGGAAAGCTGGAGGTTGTAGCCACCAAGCCGATGGCAACGCAGCGCGACCTATCGCTGGCTTATTCGCCCGGCGTCGCCGTGCCGGTGCTGGCGATCGCCGAAGACGAAGCGCGAGCCTATGACTACACAACCAAAGGCAATTTCGTCGCCGTCATCACCAACGGTACCGCGATACTCGGTCTCGGCAATCGCGGCGCGCTGGCGGCGAAACCGGTGATGGAAGGCAAGGCTGTGCTCTTCAAGCGCTTTGCCGACATCGATTCCATCGATCTCGAAGTCTCTTCTGAAGATCCCGACGAAATCATCAACTGCGTCAGGCTGCTCGGCAAGAGCTGGGGCGGCATCAATCTGGAGGACATCAAGGCCCCGGAATGCTTCATCATCGAACAGAGGCTGCGCGAGCTTTTGGACATCCCGGTTTTTCATGACGATCAGCATGGTACGGCCATCATCGCCGCCGCGGGTCTGATCAACGCGCTCGAATTGACGGGCCGTGAAGTGGCAAGCACCAAGCTTGTCTGCAACGGCGCCGGCGCCGCGGGCATCGCGTGCCTGGAACTGCTGCGGTCGATCGGCTTCCGGCCTGAGAATCTCATCCTCTGTGACACCAAGGGCGTGATTTACGAGGGCCGCACCGACGGTATGAACCAGTGGAAGTCCGGCTTCGCAGTCAAGACCAAGGCGCGCACGCTCGCCGAAGCGCTGGCCGGCGCCGACGTGTTCTTCGGACTTTCGGTGAAGGGCGCGGTGACCAAGGCGATGGTGAAATCCATGGCCGACAAACCGATCATCTTCGCCATGGCCAATCCCGATCCGGAGATCACCGTGGAGGACGTGGCGGAGGTGCGCTCGGACGCCATCATGGCGACCGGCCGCTCCGACTATCCGAACCAGATCAACAACGTGCTCGGCTTTCCCTACATCTTCCGCGGCGCGCTTGACGTGCGGGCGCGCGCCATCAACATGGAAATGAAGATCGCCGCGGCTCACGCGCTCGCCGCTCTCGCCCGCGAAGACGTGCCCGACGAGGTCGCCGCCGCCTATGGGGCGCGGCCGAAATACGGGCCCGATTACATCATCCCGGTGCCGTTCGATCCTCGCCTGATTTCCGACATTCCGCCGGCGGTGGCCAAGGCGGCGATGGACTCGAACGTGGCGCGGCGGCCGATCGCCGATATGACAGCCTACCGTCAGCAATTGCGCAGCCGTCTCGATCCAATCGCCGGCGTGTTGACCGGCGTTTACGAGCGGCTGCGCCGGCGGCCGCGCCGCGTCGTCTTCGCCGAGGGCGAAGAGGAGCAGGTGATCCGCGCCGCCGCGAGCTTTGTGCATCAAGGGCTCGGCACCGCGCTGCTCTGCGGGCGTGAAAACCGGGTGCGCGACACCGCGAAGGCGCTGGGCGTCGAATTGGGCAGCGGCATCGAAATCGTCAACGCGGCCTTGTCGAAGCGCAACGCCGCTTATGCCGCATACCTTTACGAACGGCTCCAACGCCGCGGCTATCTGCAACGCGATTGTCAGCGCCTGGTGAATCAGGATCGCAACCATTTCGCCTCCTGCATGGTGGCCCTCGGCGACGCCGATGCCATGGTGACCGGCGTGACGCGTAACTTCTCAGTGGCGCTCGAAGACGTGCGCCGCTGCATCGACGCCAAACCCGGCCATCGCGTGATGGGCGCCTCGCTGGTGCTCGCGCGCGGACGCACCGTACTGGTGGCCGACACCGCCGTGACCGAGATGCCGACCGCGCAGGACCTCGCCGAGATTGCGATCGAGGCGGCGGGCGTCGCGCGCTCGCTCGGCTACGAACCGCGGCTTGCTCTGCTGGCGTTCTCGACCTTCGGCCACCCGCCGGGCGAACGCTCCGAACGCGTGCAGGAAGCGGTGCGCATTCTCGATCGCATGCACGTCAATTTCGAATACGACGGCGACATGGCAGCCGATGTGGCGCTGAACATGGAATTGCGCGAAGCCTATCCATTCTGCCGTCTCACCGGTCCCGCCAACGTTCTGATCATGCCGGCGTTTCACTCAGCCTCGATTTCCACCAAGATGCTGCGGGAACTCGGCGGCGCTACCGTGATCGGTCCGATGCTGGTCGGCCTCGACCGTTCGGTGCAGATCGTGCCGCTGTCCGCCAACGACGCTCAACTCGTCAACATGGCGGCACTCGCCGCCTATAACGTCAGCGGGTGACCGAGCTTCTCCCGAACGCCTCATGCAAAAACGCAGATTGGGACTTGCAGGTCCCGAGGTTTCGCTCGTCGGGCTCGGCACCAACAATTTCGGCGGCCGCACTGACCTCGCCGCGTCACGACTCGTGGTCGACAAGGCGCTCGATCTCGGTGTCACGCTGATCGACACGGCCGACATTTACGGCAACAAGGGCGGCTCCGAGGAATGTCTGGGCCAGATCCTTGGGCCCCGGCGCAAGAACGTGGTGCTGGCGACCAAGTTCGGCCTGCCGATGGATAATGCGGGCAAGTTGCGCGGCGCCTCGCAGCGTTATGTCATTCAGGCAGCCGAAGCGAGTTTGCGGCGCCTGAAGACCGATTGGATCGATCTTTATCAGCTGCATCGCCCCGACGCGCAAACGCCGATCGAAGAGACCTTGCGTGCCCTCGACGATCTGAAACAGGCAGGAAAAATTCGCTTCATCGGCTGCTCCAATCTCTCCGCCGCGCAGCTTGAGCAAGCACAGAGCGTCAGCGAGCGCGCACACCTGATCTCGTTCATCTGTTGTCAGGATGAATACAGCCTGCTTGAGCGCGATCTGGAAAAAGGTCTCCTTGGCGCCATGCGCAAGCACGGCCTCGGTCTTCTACCGTACTTTCCCCTCGCCAGTGGGCTGTTGACCGGCAAGTACACTCAGGGGGCGCCGCTACCGGCCGGATCGCGGCTCGCCAACAGCCCGCCGCGTGGCGGCGGTGTGCTCAACGAGCGCAACTGGCGCATCGTCGAGAGGCTCTCCGCCTTCGCGGCGGCGCGCGGGCACTCGCTTCTGGAACTGGCGATGGGCTGGCTCGCAAGCCAGCCGTTCATTCCCAGCATCATTGCCGGCGCCACCAAGCCCGAGCAGGTCGAACAGAACGTCGCCGCGATTAATTGGACGCTCTCGACGGAAGATTTGGCCGAAATCGACCGCATTACCCTTTAGTCGCCCCCGTAATTCGCCGCATCGGATTCACGGGGCCGAAACCTCTGCTCGATAGGCTGCGGACCATGCAGCAAATCGCGCCGACACCGGCCGCCCTTGAAATCCATGGCCTCGTCAAACGCTTCGACCGCCCGGCGGTCGACGGCTTGGACCTGACCGTGCGCGCCGGCGAATTTTACGCACTGGTCGGACCCAACGGCGCCGGCAAGACCACGACGCTACGGATGATTGCCGGGCTCCTGCGCCCCGATGCCGGCTCGATACACATTGGCGGCATTGACGCGCTCTCCGACCCGGTCGCGGCAAAGCAAATCGTCGCCTGGGTGTCCGACGAGCCGATGATCTACGACAAACTCACGCCGCGCGAATATTTGGAATTCGTATCCGGACTCTGGGGCGTGGCGTCGGCGCTGGCGGCAAGCCGCGCCGATACGCTGTTGGACTGGCTCGATCTGGCGCCGCATGCCGATGAGCGCTGCGAGAGCTTCTCCAAAGGCATGCGCCAGAAGATTGCGCTCGCCGGCGCGCTGGTGCACGAGCCGCGCGTGATCATCCTGGACGAACCGCTGACCGGTCTGGATGCCGGTTCGGCGCGGCAAGTCAAGAATGTACTGCGCGAGCGCGCGCGTTCAGGCGGCACCATCATCATGACCACGCATATCCTCGAAGTGGCGGAACGCATGGCCGATCGCATCGGTATCATCGCTCACGGCAAGCTCATCGCAGAAGGCACGCTCGAAGAGCTGCGCCGCCAAGCCGGCACCGACGCCCACGCGCGCGAGGGCGGCAGTCTCGAGGAAACATTCCTCGCATTGGTCGCCGAGCCGGCGCAGGCGGCATGAGCGCCACAGCCGGCACTGCCGTCTGGTTCGCGCAGCACGAGTCGCGGCTCGTCTGGCGCGATTGGATTTCCATGATCACCGCCGGCCGGCGCGAACGCCTGCGCGTGGTCGCCATAGGCGTTGTCGCTTTCATCCTCTTCATGCACTTCGTCGCTTATTGGGTCGTCGGCCCGCACGCCGGGGCTGCAATCGATAAACAGACGCTGCTCACAATCACCACGAGCGCGCTGCTGTCGTGGATGCTGATGATCTCGCAGGCGATGGAATCGATCACGCGCGCCTTCTACGCGCGCTCCGATCTCGACCTGATCCTTGCTTCTCCGGTCAACAGCAACAAGCTGTTCGGCGTGCGCATCGCCACGATCGCGCTTGGGACCACGCTGATGGCCTTGCCGCTGGCGGCGCCGTTCATTGACGTGCTGATCGCGCGCGGCGGCTGGCGCTGGCTCGGCGCCTACGGGTTGATCGTGGCGATGGGAGCTGCAGCGGCGGCGCTGGCTGTCGGCCTCACCGTGGCGCTGTTTCGTGTGCTCGGTGCGCGACGGACCCGCTTTGTGGCTCAGGTGATCGCCGCCATTATCGGCGCGGCGTTTGTCATCGGCCTGCAAGTTGTCGCGATCCTGTCCTACGGTACGATTTCGCGGGCCGCCCTGCTGCAATCGAAAACGCTGTTGGCGTTGGCGCCTGGCCTCGACAGCGCGCTGTGGTGGCCGGCACGCGCCGCGCTCGGCCAGATATTGCCGCTCGCTGCGGTGCTAGCCGCGAGCTTTGCGCTCCTCGCCGCTGCCGTGGTCCTGGTCGCTCCGCGCTTTGGCAATTACGCCATCGCCGCCGCCGGGATTGGCAATGCCAGCATCGTCCGTTCGCGCCGGAATGCTTTTCGCAAAAGGCTCTCGCCGCGCGGTGCGCTGCGCCGCAAGGAATGGATCCTGCTGCGGCGCGATCCGTGGCTGATGTCGCAGACGCTGATGCAGATGCTTTATCTGGTGCCGCCGGCCTTGATGCTGTGGCGCGGCTTCGATCAGGACAACAGCGCACTTCAACTTGTCGTGCCGGTGCTGGTGATGGCCGCGGGACAGCTTGCCGGCGGTCTCGCGTGGCTCGCGATCTCAGGCGAAGATGCTCCGGACCTCGTCGCTACCGCGCCAGTGCCCCGACACTTCATCCTGAGAGCCAAGATCGAGGCGGTACTCGGCGCTGTCATCCTCATCTTTGCGCCCCTGGTCGCGGCGATTGCCGTCGCATCGCCGTGGCACGCGCTGATCGCAACCGCCGGAATCGCGATAGCGGCCGCGGCTTCGACGGCCGTGCAATTCTGGTTTCGCAGCCAGGCCAAGCGCAGCCAATTCCGGCGCCGGCAGGTGTCGTCGCGGCTCGCAACCTTCACGGAGGCGTTTTCTTCGATCGGATGGGCCGCAACCGCCGCGGTCGCCACGGCCAGCATCTGGCTCGCAATGGCGCCTGCCGTGCTGGCGCTGCTGGTCCTCGGCGGCGCCTACTTGCTGAGCCCGCGCGCCCGCAACGCGTGGTGACCGCGACCGTCTCGACGTGGCGGGGTCAAGGTGATTAAACGTTGGCTCCGTATGCCGGCCGGAGCCGCGAATGAAGAACCAGCCAGAATGGACGTGGCCGAACGGCAAGCGGATCGCCGTCGTGTTCAATGTCTGCCTCGAGGCCTGGTCGGACGGCAAGGCGCCCGGCATCAGCCCGATGGGGAACCCGTTGCCGCCGGGCGTGCTGGATACGATGGCAATCTCCTGGGCCGCCTATGGGGTGGAGGTCGGCATCCACCGGCTCATGGACGGGCTTGCGCGCCATGGCGCCAAGGCGAGCGTGATGACCAACGCCGTCATCGCCGAGCGCGCCCCCGCAACCGTCAAGGCAATCGCCGATAACGGTCACGAAGTGCTGTCGCATTCCTACGCCATGGACGTGATCCCGGC
The DNA here is from genome assembly GCA_035546235.1 of Xanthobacteraceae bacterium. Taxonomy (GTDB): domain Bacteria; phylum Pseudomonadota; class Alphaproteobacteria; order Rhizobiales; family Xanthobacteraceae; genus BOG-931. Next base: position 27,798 of record DASZWK010000199.1, read on the forward strand.
GCTCTTGTCCGACGAGGACGAGAAGAAAAACATTGAACGCTGCACCGCACTCCTACAAAAGGCGTCGGGCCAGCGCGTCGTCGGCTGGCTGTCGCCGCGCGGCACGTCGAAACCCGCGACGCCAAGGCTGCTCGCCGAAGCAGGCTACCGCTGGTACGGTGATGTGTTTCACACCGACCTGCCCTACGTGACGAGCCACGGCAACAAGCGGATCGTCGCCATCCCGCTGTCCTACGATGTCAACGATATGCCGTCGATGAAATATGGTCATCCGCCTCGCATGATGCTCGACTCGTTCAACGAGGTCGTCGACATCGCGCGCGCACGCGACGATGAACTGCGCATTATCGACGTCACCAGCCACGCGCACATCTTCGGCCACCATCGCGGCGCTCATTTTTATGAGAAAATCGTCGAACAGGCGATGACGGCGCCGGACATCTGGGTCGGAACCCGCGCCCAGATCGCCGATCATGTGCTAAGCACGGCGAATATCTGAAATGAAGAAGGTCTCAGGAGAAGCGTAAGTGATTCCGTTTGAAATGGTGGAACCGACATCGCTCAATGAAGCGCTGTCGCTGCTCGATCCGCAGGAGCCGACGATCCGTCCGGTAGCGGGCGGCACGGCGCTGATGCTGATGATGAAGGCGGGCGTCTTCACGCCGACGCGCCTGATTTGCCTGCATCGCATCGAACCGGATTTCTCGCGCATTGCGCTGACCGACAAAGGCGAGCTGCGCATCGGCGCGATGGCGACGCTGCGCGAACTGGAAAAGGATGCCAACGTTGCCGCGCGTCTGCCCGTCCTGGCACGAGCCATGCGCACACTGTCGAGCGTGCGGGTGCGCAACGTCGCCCGCGTCGGCGGCGCGCTGGCGCACGGCGATCCCCACATGGATCTGCCGCCGGTTTTGAGCGCGCTCGGCGCCCGCGTCTCCATCGCCGGCCCCAACGCCAATCGTGAGTTGCCGCTCGAAAAATTATATGCAGGCTACTACGAGACGGTTCTCGAGAAGAACGAACTGATTACCGCCGTAACGGTGCCTGCACTCAACGGCCGCAAGGCCGCCTACATGAAAGTCACCTCACGCACAGTCGACGATTGGCCCTCGCTCGGCGTAGCGGTGACGTTCGCGCTTTCCGACGGCCGCATCAGCGATCCGATCGTCGTCGTCAGCGCCGCGACCGAGAAGGTCACGCGCATGAGCGCGGCCGAAAAAGCATTGCAAGGCGCCGCCCCGGACGACACCGCACTGCAGCGCGCCGGCGATGCAGCCGCCGATGAAGTCGAGACATTGTCCGACGCGCACGGCTCCGCGCCCTACAAACGGGAATTACTGCGCGTCTATCTGCGCCGTGCAGTCCGTCAAGCGCTTGATGATAACGCGCGCCCGTAACGCATCGAGGACAAATCAATGAGCACGCGTCTCATAAACTTCACGCTCAACGGCCAACCGGTCTCGGCCGCGATTGAGCCACACCACAATCTCGTCGAGCTCTTGCAACGTTTCGATCTGTTCGGCGCGCGGGAGAGCTGCGGCCAAGGACTGTGCGGCTGTTGCACGGCGCTGGTCGACGGCAAGGCGGTGTCCGGCTGTCTGTATTTCGCGGTGTGGGCTGACGGCAAGAGCGTTACCACTATCGAAGCGCTAGACGCCGACGGCGAGCTTTCGCCGATGCAGCAGGCGTTCATCGACACCGGCGCGTTTCAATGCGGCTACTGCACGCCCGGCTTTATCCTGATGTCGCAACAGTTGCTGAAAGAAAATCCGAACCCCAGCGACGACGATATCCGTCACTATCTGTCCGGTAATCTGTGCCGCTGCGGGACCTATCCTGAAGTCATTGAGGCGGTGAAGGCGGCGGCAAAACGGTAGCCAGAAGTTTTGTATCGATTGTACGCGTATCCGGGCCGCAGCATTTAATCCATCGATGTTTCTCTAATTAGTTTCATTAAAACGTGATGCGGAACGTCACCCGGCGTTTAATCCGCCCGAGAACAATCCACAATCGTGGCGGCGTCTCCGAAGCGAGGCCCGTTTTTAGCGGGTGGAGCGACACTCGCGTCCAATGTGGAGGCAAAAATGTCGATCAGAGCAACCATAGCGCTTGCTACAGTCATTGTCTTGAGTTCTGCCATCGCGGCGGCCGCTCAAGCGCCGCGCTACTATAATTACATTCCAGGCGGCGCGCGCAATCCCGGTGCAGCGCCCTATATTTCGGACAATCCGGCCGCAACAGGGGGCGGCAGCGCCGGATATAATCAAAGTCTCCGGTACGACTGGTGAGCTTGGACTAGAGCGTAGCAGCTCGGTCGCGTTCGCCTGCATCCAGCGCCGCGATAAACCGCTGTTTGATGGCGTGACCGTCGCGCAACGGCAGTACGCGCGGCGTGTCTTCGGCGCTGATGTGGGCGCTGACCAGTGTCGGGCCCTCGCCGGAATGCATCAGGGCGCGGACACCGGGCGCTTCGTCGATTCGCGCGACGGAGCGCGCCTGTCTGAAGCGGCACGCGAGCGCGGTGGCGACGAGATCGATGCCCGACTGCGTGGCGCTCGCCTGCATGCCGGTCTCGCCGTAATGCGCGTTATCGAGTACGATGATGACGAGATTTTTCGGCTGCTTGACGCCGATCGTGGCGAGGCTGCCGATGCCCATCAGCATATCGCCGTCGCCGGTAAGCACCGCGACCCGCCTATCAGGCCTCGCCAGCGCGAGCCCCAGCCCGATCATCGTGCTGCCGCCCATCGCCCCCCACAGATAGAAATTCAGCGGATGATCTCCGGCCGCTGCAACGTCGTAGGTCGCCGAACCGAGCCCGCTGACGACCAGCAGATCGCCGCGGTCGATCAGAAGCTGTTTTACGAATTCGCGCCGCTCAAGCATCAGCGAACCCATTGCTTGCGGCCGATCAACCGCTGCGACAGCAACATCGCGACCTGCAGGTTGCCGTCGAACGCCATGTCGCAGCCCGCACCCACAATGTCGTCGACATCTTCGGCCTGTTCGATCCTATAGGTGAGAAAACCCGAAAGCCGCAGCACCTCTTCGGTGATTAAGCCCATCGGCACCTGCCATTGATTGAATTCGCCGAACTCGCCGCGCATGGTCACCAGCACCACGCAGCCGAAACCGCAATTGCGCAGCAGGGAGAACATGTTGATGCAATTGCCAACCCCGCTCGACTGCATCAGCAGAGCAGCGCGCTGATTGCCAAGTGCTGCGCCGGCGACCAATCCCACACCCTCTTCCTCCGTCGTCAGCACCACGTCGGCGATGTTCGGATCGGCCTGACACAGCCTGATGAGCTGGCTGTGGCCTGCATCGGGAACGTAGCCGACCTGACGAATGCCGACACGACGGAAATGCGCGTAGATGGCGTCGGGCCAGGAGGATTCGATACTCGCCGAGGTCTGCATGGTCTTTCGGTCATCTCGGCTGCACGGGCATTGCGCTTGCCCGTTGCGGGAGAGGGCAGTAGGAGCATTTCAGCAAGCGCGATGAGGTGAGGGGTTGCAGCCTGATGCCTCACTCATTCTCGTTGTTGAAGCACTGAGCAGCCCTCTCCCGCAAGGGGAAAGGGCACCGCGCTCACGCATTGCTCGGCGGCAATGCCGGCCGGCCGCGGATCATGTCGGCTGCCTTTTCGGCAATCATGATCACGGGAGCGTTGATATTACCGCCCACAAGGTCCGGGAACACCGATGCGTCGATCACGCGCAGCGCCTCGACCCCGCGCACGCGCAGCTCGGCATCGACCACCGCACCTTCATCGACGCCCATCCGGCAGGTGCCGGCCGGGTGATGCACCGTAATGGCCGTGGCCCGAATATGAGCGTCGATCTCGGCGTCTGAATTCAAGGGCGGCAATTCGGCGCCCACGTACGGTTTCAGCGGTGCCTGCCGACCCACTTCGCGCGCCATGCGCAGACCATCGCGCAGGATTTTCAGATCGTCTCCGGCGCTCAGAAAATTCTGGAAAATCCGCGGCTGCGCGCGCGGGTCGGCCGACGCAAGCTCGACTCGGCCGCGGCTGCGGGGCCGCAGCAGCGCCACGCGGCAGCCGAACGTATCGGGGAAGCTCGGCAGGAAGGGCGGCAGATAAGGTTTCGCCATCATCGAACCGGCATTGAGCAAAAACTGTACGTTGGGCAATTTTGCCTCGGCATCGGTGCGCAGGAACGCAAATATCCCGCCCGGCACATCGCTCGCAAAGCCGGAGCCGAACAGATACGCCTTGACGAGCTCACGCGCGATGCGATCGAGCCGCATGGCGCGGTGGAAACTGCCCGGCTGCTTTCGTGCGTAAGTCAGCGCCGCGGAAATGTGATCCTGCAGATTCTTGCCGACGCCCGAAAGCGGCGCTTTCGCCTCGATGCCGTGGGCGCGCAATTCTGCAGGATCGCCGACGCCCGAGAGCATCAGCACTTGCGGCGAGTTGATGACGCCACCGGCCAGGAGCACTTCCCGTGCAGCGCGCACCTGTACGGTCTCGCCGCTGCGCGAAAAATATTCAACGCCGATGGCACGATTTCCCTCGATCAGCACACGGCTCACCAGCACGGCAACCTCGACGCGGAGGTTTTGCCGTCCCATCGCCGGCTTCAAATAGGCGAGCGCCGCACTGCAGCGGCGGCCGTTGCGGATCGTCGACTGCCAGCGGCTGAAGCCTTCCTGAGTGCGGCCGTTATAGTCACCCGTCCACGAATGGCCGGCCAGCGCACCAGCCTCAGCGTAGGCTTCAACCAGCGGATCGGCGAAGCGCGTGAGCTGAGTTGTGAGCGGACCATCGCCGCCGCGATATTGATTCGCTCCGCCCTCCCAGGATTCCTGACGCTGGAAATACGGCAGTACGTGCGCATACGACCACTGGCTCAGTCCAGCCGCCGCCCAGCGGTCATAGTCGCCGCGATGGCCGCGCACATACGCCATGGCGTTGATCGACGACGAGCCGCCAATCACCTTGCCACGCGCACATTCGATCCGCCGTCCGTTCAACTCCGGCTCGGGCTCGGAGAAATACATCCAATCGTGCATGCGGCGATTGAGCATGCGGCCCCAGCCGAGCGGGATGTGAATCCAGGGGTCGCGATCCCAACCGCCGGCTTCGAGAAGCAGAACCCGTGAATCCTCGGAGAGCCGATTAGCGAGCGTGCAGCCGGACGAACCGGCTCCGACGATGATGTAATCGTACTCGGTGGCGTTGGCGGTGGATGGCATTAAGCGGGGCTCGTGCTGCTGGCTGCGAACGTCACGCATTGCTGGGGGCAAGCGCGGGGCGGCCGCGGATCATATCGGCGGCTTTCTCGGCGATCATGATTACCACCGCATTGATGTTGCCGCCGATCAGGTCAGGCATGACCGAAGCGTCGACCACGCGCAATGCATCGACGCCGCGCACGCGACACTCGGGGTCGACCACGGAGTCGCTGTCACTGCCCATCCGGCAGGTGCCGATCGGGTGGTAGACGGTAATGCCGGTCGCGCGAACATGGGCGTCGATCTCAGCGTCGGTTTTGAGCGCCGTCATTTCGGCGCCAACAAACGGCGCGATCGGCTGTTGCCGGCCGACATCCACCGCCATGCGCATGCCGGCGCGTATCGCTTTCAGATCGTCCTCGACGCCGAGGAAATTCAGACTGATGCGTGCCGGCGCACGCGGGTCGGACGAGCCCAGCGAAATCCGGCCGCGGCTTTTCGGCCGCAACAGCGCCACGCGACAGCCGAAGGTATCGGCGAAGCTCGGCAAAAATGGCGGCAGGTAGGGCTGGGCCGCCAGCGATCCGGCGCGAAACAGGAATTGAATATCGGGCAATTTGGGATCGAGGCCAGTCTTGAGAAAGGCAGTGATGCCGCCCGGTACATCGCTGGCGAAACCCGAGCCGAACAAATACGCTTTGGCGAGGTCGATCAAGATTCGGTCGAGCCGCATCTCGCGATGGAACTGCCCCGGCGTCTTGCGGGTGTAGCCGACGTCGGCCGACAGGTGATCCTGCAGATTTTTGCCGACGCCGCCGAGCGGCACCTTTGTTTCGATGCCATGGCTGCGCAACTCTTCGGGATCGCCGATGCCCGACAGCATCAAGAGCTGCGGCGAGTTGATCGCGCCGCCGGCCAGAATGACCTCGCGCCCCGCATAGGCCCGCACGGTATCGCCGCCAGCGGAGGCATATTCGACGCCCACCGCACGGGGACCGTCGAGCAGAACGCGATTAACGTGCGCGCCAACCTCGATATGTAAATTGGCGCGCTTTAGCGCCGGCCTCAAATACGCAACCGCGGCGCTACAGCGCCGGCCATTACGAATCGTCACCTGCCGCCGCGCGAAGCCTTCCTGCTGTCGGCCGTTGAAGTCATCGGTCCAGCCATAGCCGGCCGCGGCGCCGGCGGCCGCGAAAGCCTCCACGATCGGATCGGAAAAGGTTGTATGCCGCGTCGACAGCGGCCCATCGCCGCCGCGATATTGGTCCGTGCCGCCTTCCCAGCATTCCTGCCGCCGGAAATAGGGCAGCACATGCGCATAGGACCATTGCGTCAGGCCACTGCCCGCCCACCGATCGTAATCGCCGCGATGGCCGCGCACATACGCCATGGCATTGATCGAGGATGAGCCGCCAATGACCTTGCCGCGCGGAATCTCGATCCTCCGGCCGTTCATGCCCGGCTCGGGCTCGGTCGAATACATCCAATCGTGCATGCGCCGCGCCATCATGCGGCCCCAGGCGAGCGGAATGTGAATCCAGGGATCGCGGTCCCAGCCGCCCACCTCGAGCACCAGGACGCGCGCGTCTTCCGACAGCCGGTTGGCCAGGGTACAGCCGGCCGAGCCGGCGCCCACAATGATAAAATCGTATTCGTTGGCATTCGCGGGCGGCATGAGGGATGTTCGCCTTTGCTGAGACAAGCGCCATCATCCGCGAATGCGCGGCCTTTGCAAATAGCGAGCCGGTTACTATTGTGCCGGGCTCAAGCCAAGAAGCAGAAACGGAGAACTAGCATGGCCACGAGACTTCGCCATATTGCCATTATCGTTCCGGATCCCGAAAAGGCGGCAAAATTCTTCGAGGAGGCCTTTGGCATGACACGTGCCGGGACCGCCCGCCGCGGCATCTACATGAGTGACGGCACCATGAACGTGGCCCTGCTCAAGACCGAGGGCGACGAAAAGACCGGCCTCTATCATTTCGGCATGTGGGTCGACGATCTTGATGAGGCGGAAAAGAAGGTCACGCAGGCCGGCGGCAGCTACTTGGCCGGGCGGCCCACCTCGCCGAATTCATTCTACGAGGCCAAGTACCGCAATCCCGATGGCGTCGTGTTCGATCTGACGCATCACGGCTGGGCTGGGGCCACCAAGGAAGTCGTCGCAAAGACGTAATCGCCGTTGTCGAATCCCGGTCCGGTAATCCATGCGGCAATGCGCTGCATGGATGCTCCGGTCGCGCCCGGGCATGACGCTTAACAAGCCGCAAATGCCAACCTATCCCAATCGCATTGTCATCATCGGCGCCGGACCGGTCGGTTTGTGCCTGTCGCTGGCGCTTGCTCAGGCCGATCAAAAAGTCTGCCTCGTCGAGGCACTGGGCGACGACAATTTCCTCGAACAAGTGCCGCGCGCCGGGACCAATCATCCCGCCACGCTCGAAATGTTCGACCGCCTCGGCCTTTATCAAAAACTCGAACCGCGCGGCATCATTGCCCCGGTGTTTCACTACTGGGACCGGCACGAGAACACGCGGATCGCCGCCTTCGATCACGCCGCACTGAAGAACGACACGCGTTTTCCTTACGTGCTGCAGTGCGAGCGCATCAAGATCGTCGAAGAGGCGCTCAAGATGGCGAAGGCGCAGCCCAATATCGACCTGCGCCTGAACACCGAGTTCCTTTCTTTCAGGCAGGATGCCGACGGCGTCACCGCACAGGTCCGCAACGTCGATGGCGACGAGGAGACGATCGCAGGCCGCTACTTGGTCAGCGCCGAAGGCGCACGCAGCATCGTCCGTAAGGATCTCGACATCGCGTTCGAGGGCTTTACCTACGACGATCGCACGCTCAACATCGAAGTCGCCTATGATTTCACCCGGCACGGCTACGCGCACCGCAATTACATTTCGGATCCGGCCGAGTGGTCGAATCTGTTCCACTGGAAAGGGCCGCCGGACCGTTGGCGCGTGCATTTCCCAACCGATCCGAAGGCCGACGAAGAAACGCTGATGCGGCCGGACGCATTACAAGAGCGGCTGCAGCGCTTTCTACCCATCGGAAAGCCGTTCGATATCGTCGGCAGCAATCTCTACGTCGTGCACCAGCGGGTAGCGGGTAAATTCCGCGTCGGGCGAGCGATCCTGGCGGGCGATTCCGCCCACGTGAACAGCCCGATCGGCGCCATGGGGATGAACTCCGGCGTCCACGATGCCATGAATCTCGCCGACAAGCTTGTTGCGATCGCGTGCGGCGAGGCCGACGACAGTGTGCTCGATCGTTATGAACGGCAGCGCCGGCACGTCGCGATCGCGCACACCCAGGCGCAGACCATCCGCAACAAACGGCTGCTCACCGAACAGGATCCGGCGGTAAGGCGGCGCAATCACGACGAGCTGCGCCGGACGTCGGAAAATCCGGAGCTGGCAAGAAAATTTCTGCTGCGCACGGCGTTGTTCGAAAGTCTGCGCGAAGCCGCCGCCATCGCCTGACAACTCAAGGACCTGACATGCGACACAATAAGCTGATGTTTGTCGTTGCGGCTCTCGCGGCCGTATTGGCCGGCGTACCGAGCGCGGCACGCGCGGCGGCTTGGCCGGAACGGCCGATCCATCTGATTGTGCCCTTCCCTGCCGGCAGCAGTTCCGACATCGTCGCGCGCGTCGTCGCCCACGCTTTGGGTGAAAAGCTCGGTCAAACTGTCGTCGTGGAAAACCGGCCCGGCGCCAGCGGTGAAATCGCCGCCGAATACGTCGCGCACGCGACTCCGGACGGTTACACGCTCGGCCTGATCAATACGAGCTTCACGCTGCTGCCGAGCCTGAGCACCACGCACAAATTCGACGCGATCAAAAGCTTCGCGCCGATTTCGATGCTCGGGGCCTCGCCTTTCGTGCTTGCCAGCTATCCGGGCGTTCCGGCGCACACCGTGCAGGATGTGATCAAGCTCGCAAAGTCCGCGCCCGGAAAGCACACGTTTGCCGAGGCAGGACCGGCAACGCTCGCCAATCTGGCGGGCGTCCTGTTCAACAAGATGGCCGGCGTCCAAATAACGGCGGTGTCTTACCGCGGCACCGAGCAGGAAGTCCCGGATCTGATCGCCGGCCGCGTGGATATGGCCTACGTGACCATCCCGCCGACACTGGCGCTCATTCAACAGAACAAGGTTCGTGCGATTGCGGTAACCGGAGCACGGCGCAGCCCGGCACTGCCGGATGTGCCGACGGTCGCAGAGGCCGGCCTGTCCGGCTACGAAGCCGTGCTCTGGCAAGCGCTCAACGCGCCCGCGGGCACGCCGGCGCCGATCCTGGCTCGGCTCAATACGGAGACCAATGCGCTGCTGCGTGAGACGAAGACAACAGCCGCTTTGGCGAAAGTGGGGGTCGACGCCGATCCCAGCACGCCGCAACAGCTCGCCGACCGCATCGCCGCCGACATCAAAAAGTGGCACGACGTCATCGTCAGCGCCGGCATCAAGGTCCAGTAAAACTGGCCGACGCTTGACGCTACGTGGACGGCGGCAGATGCTATTGCGCCAGTCAAGGCGCTGGCTGCGCGTACCCTGTCTCTAACGGAGGCTTCCATGGCTGCTCGGCTCCGTCACATCGCATTGTCCGTTCCGGACCCCGAAAAGGCGGCAAAGTTTTTTGAGGAAGCCTTCGGCATGAAGGTCGTCGGCAAGGCCGGGATCGGCTGTTACGTTTCCGATGGCACCGTCAATGTTGCGCTTCTGAAATACGACGACGAGGTGCCTGGTTTTCACAAGGGCTACCACGGCCTCGTGCATTTCGGCATGTGGGTCGACAACCTTGAAGAAAGCTCCAAGAAGGCGATGGATGCTGGCGCCACCTATTTCGGCGGCGCGCCGCAGAACAATCCGCATGCCTTCTACGAGGTCAAATACAAGGACCCCAACGGCATCATCTTCGATCTCACGCACAACGGCTGGCGCGGCGCCGTCAAGGAAGTCGTGCCGGCCGAGGCCGAGAAGGTGCCGGCCGAATAGGATTCAGTCACGCCGCCACGGCAGCCCGGACGCATCTTCGACGAAGAACCACACTCCTTCGCCGAGCTCGACGGGGAAAACCGCGGTTATTCCGCCTTCGAAGGTGTGCCAATCGAGACCGGCTCGCTCGACAGCAATCTCGGCGGCTGCAAGTGAGCGCACGCGCAAAGCATAACCGATCATAAACGGCAGCGCGGTGATCGGCACCTCCGGCACGCGTTCCGATATTCGATCGTAGGTGACGAGATAAACACCGCCGCGATCGAGAGACAGGACGGCGCCGCCCGATGTGCGCCTTGCTTTGCGGCCGGTGAAACGGGCGAAGCGCGCCGCCGCCTCGTCGACATCGGCCACCGCAATCGCGATATCGAGCAGGCCGACGGCGCCATTCGGATGGCTGAGCCAGCGCTTCTGCCACACCGCCTGCTCGGTGTGGTGCGTCAGCATCTGGATTCGGCCTTCCGGCATGACTCCGGGTTCGACACGCGCAATCGTAAACGCCGCCGTTGCTGCGCCGGCTTCGGTATCGACGGGACGCGACATGCGGACCAGGTCGCGCACCGCAAAACCATTCTTTGCGAGCCGGTGATGTGCCGCTTCTGCGTTGGCGACAGCGAACGCCGCAAGGTGCAATCCGGCGTGCTGTTCGAGCATGGCGTCGAACTCGCGCGCCAACGGCGTGTCGGCGGTCTTAAACAGCACTTCAGCATAACCACGCTCGAACATCGCCGTGACATTGCCGGTTCCGGTCGGCCGTGTGCCGCCGGCCGGATCGGGACTGACCTGAATCGAGATCGGCGCCGGCGCAAAGCCGCAGCGGATCAGCGCGCGTTGGGCCGCCTCAGCGTCGCGTACGAAATGCGCGACATGGTCGAGAAAAATTTCGTCGCCGGCGGGAAGCTGGCGGTCGACCTCGTTCGGCGCGGCTGATGGCACGAGAGGCTCTCGATCGTCACTGCGATTTGGCAAGACCGGCGGCTTCGACGATCTTAGCCCAGCGGACGAATTCGGCCTTCAGGAAAGAGGCAAGCTCGTCCGGGGTGCCTTTACCGATCGGAATCATGCCGAGGTCGCGCATGCGCACGCTCACGTCCGGCAAGCCAACGGCGGTGTTGAGCTGGGTGTTGAGCTTGGCGACAATACCGTCCGGCGTCTTGGCGGGTGTGACCACGCCTTGCCATGCAGCGATATCGAAACCGGGCACGCCTACGTCAGCGAGCGGCGGAACGTCGGGCAACGCCGCCAAGCGCTTCGTCGTCGTCACCGCCAAGGGGCGAAGCTTGCCGCCGTTAATCAGCCCCTGCGCCGGACCGTAATCGGTAAACATCAGCTGGATGTAGCCGTCGGTCAGGTCGTGCAATGCGGGCACGGTGCCATGATACGGCACATGGGTCATTTTGATGCCCGTCATTTTGGCAAACAGCGCGCCCGCCAAATGGTGGAATGCACCGATCCCGCCGGAGCCATAACTCAACGGCCGTTTCTTGGAGAGCTGGACGAGATCGTCGACGTCATACACCGGCAACGCCGCGCTGACGACCAGGACAAACGGCACCGTGGCGATCAGCGCGACCAGCGCCAGATCCTTGACGGGATCGTAGGGCAGCTTCCGGTACAGCGTGGCGTCGATGGCGAGCGTCGAGACTGCCATCATGATCGTGTAGCCATCAGGCGGCGATTTGGCGACGAAATTGGTCGCAATCACCGTCCCTTCGCCCGGGCGATTCAGCACGTTGAATGGCTTGCCGAAGTCCTGTTGCAGCATCCCGCCCAGCAGGTGCGCAAGCGTATCGGTGCCACCGCCCGACGCATACGGAACCACGAATGTCACTTGGTGGGTCGGATATTCCCCGGGTTCCTCGGCCGCACGCGCGTTCCTGACGATGAACGGGCACAGTGCCGGCAACGTGCTGGCGAGAATCGTGCGGCGGGACAGTCTCATTGCGGCCTTCTCCGTCCCCACCCGCCCCCTGTCGACACCGCGACGCTATACAAAGTCGCCGAATTCGCAAAAGCTGCCAAGACTATAGCGGCAGGACAGCGGCGGCACGTCGCCGCAATTGTGGTAACACTAACCTGAACGGCTTTATTGCGTGCCAATGCCTCATCAGGCTTGCTTTGCCCTTTCTTGACAGTGACTTATCGGGCAGCCATAAGGACGCCGCTGCGAGGCAGCCTGGGCGCGATAAAAAAGGCCCATTCTGCACGCAGATAACCATCCATTCGACTGGAAAAAGCCGGTCCGGACAATATCCGCGTACCGGGTTCGAACACGGGGAAAAAGATGTTCGCGGTCTTCAAAACGGGCGGCAAGCAATATCGCGTTGCCGCCGATGAAGTGCTCAAGGTCGACAAGATCAAGGGCGAGCCGGGCGAGATCGTCGAGTTCGGCGAAGTCCTCGTTGTCGGCGGCGACGCCGTCACGCTGGGCCTGCCCACGGTGGCGGGCGCGACCGTAGCGGCCGAAGTGGTCGCGCAGGCGCGCGGTCCAAAGGTCATTGCGTTCAAGAAGCGCCGGCGTAAAAACTCGCGCCGCAGGCGGGGTTTTCGCCAGGAGTTCACGACGCTCCGCATTACCGAGATTCTGACCGACGGCAAAAAGCCGAGCAAAACGGCAAAATCGAAGGAAGCGGCGCCGGCGGCCGGCTGAAAGGCCGTGGCTGAAAAATGACCGCTTCCGGTGATGCTTTTGTCACGAATCCGGGTTAAGTAGCAGGCAGAGAGTTCGGAGCAGAGAATGGCTCACAAGAAAGCAGGCGGATCCTCGCGTAACGGCCGCGATTCCGGCGGCCAGCGGCTGGGGATCAAGATTTTCGGCGGTGAAGCCGTGGTCGCCGGCAACATTATCGCGCGCCAGCGCGGCACCAAGTGGCATCCGGGCCGCAACGTCGGCATTGGCCGCGACCATACGCTGTTCGCCCTGATCAACGGCAAGATCGAGTTCCGTACCAAGACCAAGGGCCGCGTATTCGTCTCGGTACTTCCGATGACGGAAGCAGCGGCCCAGTAACACGGTGGATCATATGAGGTCCGCCGGCATCTAGTCTCCGGCGGGCCCAAATGGGCTCCGAAAAGGGGGAGACCGGAATGCCGGCTCCCCCTTTCGGTTTTTTCGGCAGGAGCCCATGCCATGACCCTCTCGGAACAAGAATTCAGCCCGGCGCGGCGGGATTTCAGCGTTCCCACGCTGGCGACCGAGCGGCTCGTTTTGCGTGCGCCGCAGGGCCAGGACGCACCGGCCATCGCGCACCTTGCCAATGACATGCGCATCGCGGCGAACACGGCGCGCATTCCGCATCCGTTCGGCATCGACGATGCGGACCGATTCATCGCCGGAGCGAACAGGCGAGACGGTGGAGCCGCATTCGTCATCACCCGAGAAGGCGAGCTGATCGGCTGTTGCGGCGTCGACCTCCGCGATGACGGTCCGGAGATCGGCTATTGGCTCGGCCTGCCCTACTGGGGCTGCGGCTATGCCACCGAAGCGGTGCGCGCGCTGATCGATCATGCGTTCGACGATTTGCGGCATGAGACACTCCAGGCCGGGGCGCGCGTCAGCAACCCGGCATCGCGGCGGGTGCTGGAAAAGTGCGGTTTCCAGTGGACCGGCGTGCGCCTCACGCGCGTGCGCGCCATCAACTCGGCCGCCCCGGCGGATCGCTTTCGGCTCGATCGCGGTCTTTGGGCGTCGCTGAAATCCTGGGGGGCGGTGAAACGCGTGGCGTGAATGGCCGAAATTCGCACCAAGCGGCTGCTGTTGCGTCCTTTGCGAGACGGCGACGCCGAGCGCATTTTCGTGGCCTTCAACAACTGGGAAGTCGTGAAGCGGCTGGCAGCCCCGCCCTGGCCCTATACGATCGAAGATACCCGCACGTTCGTTGCAAGGCGAATGACGTTTCGCTCGGAGCCGACCGAGGCGCTGTATGTCATCGAACGCGCGAACGCCGTGATCGGAGGCATTGACTGCACGCCGCGATGGCAGCAGCAGCCGGGCGCCGCACCGGTTTTGGGCTATTGGCTCGCCGAGCCCTTTTGGGGAAACGGCTATATGACCGAAGCAGCTCGGGCTTTCGTCGAAGAACTATTCGCGGCGGGCGTGGCAGACCGGATCCGCTCGGGAGCGTTTGTCGACAATCTTGCTTCGCTTCGCGTCCAGGAAAAGCTCGGCTTCGTTCGCGTTGGCGAATCGTTGCTGTATTGCAATCCGCGTGGCGCGGAATTCCCTCATGTCGATACGGTGCTGACCCGCGAGAGGTTTCTGTCAGGCGCTCCATAACACGGGCGCTATCGACCTGCCGCCTGCGCGGATTGAAAGAACGGCGCGAGCTTGGCCACCAAAGCCGACCCGAAAAATCCTTGCGGATTCGACGGCGTGGCCTGATCCATCAGCTCCCAGCCTTCGATCAAGATGCGGGCGTGCTTAAACGCGCTCTGAAAGTCGGCGCCCGGCAGCAGGGCTTGCCGGAAAAATGCATCGCCGAAATACGTCCAGTCCCTTTCCGGCGCGCAACCGAATGAGGTGTGGGTGGCATCCGCGGCAGTCAGGACAATGGTATTGGCGTTCCGCAGCGGCGGCACAAAAATTCCAGAAAAGCACGCCGAGACGATCACAACCCGGTTCTTGATGCCATCACGCTTGAAAGCTGCCGCAACATCCTGCGGTGTAAGATCGATCGTCCGGTTCGGCAATTGCAGCGCGACGCCTTGGCGATTGCCGTGGGACGTCATGAAGAGAACAAGCACGTCGTTCTCCTTGTCCATCATCTTGCCGACGTCATGCACGGCATCCCGGAAATTTCGAAGCGTTGCCAGCGGCACATACGCGACCGTAGCCGGATGATTGATCAGACGAATCATCCGATCCTTGATCGGCAGGACTCTGCCGATTGCCGTCAGCCCGCCGTCAACTTCCTTGGCAAAAACGTCCAGCGTGGCCCAACCCGCAATACCGATGGCATAGATGTTGGTCTCGCCTTTGCGGTGCGGCGCGAGAACGGCGGCCTCGGCTTGCAGCAGCGCCGGCTGCCGCTGCTCGAGGCGGGCAAGCTCGCTCTTGCGCGCCGCCTGAGCGCTTGTCGCACCCGGACGGTCCTGCGCTTGGGCCGCGATCATCCCAGCGAGGCAGAGCATCACAACGGGTAATGCAATTCTCAGCAACGATCGCACCCTTAACTCATTCAAATTTCATGTTTCGCCGACCAGTTTCATCTCTATATCAGGCGATACGCTGCGCTCGGCACCGCATTTTGCGGTTGTGCGCTTGGGTGATCGGCCCTACGGAAGAACGATGAAATTTCTCGACGAAGCCAAGGTTTATATCCGCTCGGGCGACGGTGGAAACGGCTGCGTGTCCTTCCGCCGCGAGAAATTCATTGAATATGGCGGCCCGAACGGCGGCGATGGCGGCAAGGGTGGCGACGTGGTCGTGCTTGCCGTCGAGGGACTTAATACGCTGATCGACTATCGCTACCAGCAGCACTTCTACGCCAAGAACGGGCAAGCTGGCATGGGCAAGGATCGTCATGGCGCCGACGGCGCGGACGCCTTGCTTAAGGTGCCGGTCGGCACGCAAATCTATGAGGAGGACGGTGCGACGCTGATCGCCGATTTCACCGAACCCTCTCAGCAAATAGTGCTGCTGCGCGGCGGCAATGGCGGCTTCGGCAACGCGCATTTCAAGTCCTCGACCAATCGGGCGCCGCGGCGCGCCAATCCGGGTCAGCCGGGCACGGAACAAACCATCCGGCTGCGCCTCAAGCTGATCGCGGACGCCGGCATCGTCGGCTTTCCGAATGCCGGCAAATCGACCTTCCTCGCCGCAGTCAGCGCCGCCAAACCGAAAATCGCCGACTATCCGTTCACCACGCTCAATCCGCAGCTTGGCGTTGTCAGTGTCGACGGCCGCGAATTCGTGCTCGCCGATATCCCTGGCTTGATTGAAGGAGCGCACGAGGGCACCGGCCTTGGCGACCGCTTCCTCGGCCACATCGAACGCTGCCGCGTGTTGCTGCATCTCGTCGACGGCACAGCGGGCGACGCCGGCGAAGCCTATAAAACCGTGCGCGGCGAACTTATTGCCTATGGCCATGAGCTGGCTGAGAAGCCGGAAGTCGTCGCGCTGAACAAGGCCGATGCCATGACCGAGGACGAGATCAAACGGCAGGTCGCGCGGCTCAAACGTGCGGCCAAGAAAACGCCGCTCGTTATCTCCGCCGTGAGCCACGACGGTGTACGGGACGCTCTGCGCGCGCTGCTGAGCGTTGTCGATGAAGCGCGCCATGACGGCGGCACACGCGTCGAGAGCGCAGCCTGGCAGTCCTGAACGGATCCGCAAACGACCGGCGCCGTCAGCCTCGATAGCAGGAGAAGCTCAATAGGCCGTCGCGCTCAATGCGCGGCAGAAGATCGATCTCCCAGGCCAAATATTCTTTCATGGCCGCCGTAACGTCGCCGGATCGCTCGTAAGGTTTGCGCCACTGGTCGGCCGCTTCGTCAGCCATCAGCGGCTCGGCCGAGAGTTCGTAACCCGCGGCCTTCCAGGCCGCGTTGCCGCCGGCGAGGAAGCGCACTGGAACGCTGCTCAGCGCCTCGGCTTCAGCGACCGCCAGACGCGCCACAACTCCATCTTCGGACGTGAGCACGAGTGTTCCGCGCACCGGAATTTTCTCCAGCGCACGATCAAGCCGAGAGCGGATCGCAAACCAGGCGCCCGGAATGTGCTCTCTCAGGTAATCCCGACTGAGCGACAGATCAACGACCGTGGCGCCGCCGCGCGCGAACAGTTCGCCAAATTCGGCCAGATCGAGCGCCCCTTCGGCGCGAGTCTCGGACTCGAGTGCCGGAACTGCCGGCCAGCCGGTCTCTGTTCCGGCGGCAGCTAACACGTACACGTCGCGCCAGCCCATCTGCCGCAGCCACGACGCCGTCATCAGCGCGCGCACTTCGGCATCGTCGACCAGCACGAGGCACGCGCCCAGGGTGCCGACATACTGATCCGTCGCCTGCACCAGTTGACCGCCGGGTGCAGATATCGCGCCTGGCAGATGGCCCGCCTGGTATTCACCGGGATCGCGCACATCGAACAGATAGACGGTACGCTCCGCATCCGCCCGAAGCACATCGAATTTGGCGCGATCTATGACGCTAACGCCGCAACTGCTCGCGACGCGCTGAGCCGCTTGCCGCGCCCATTCCAGAGTCTTTTCGGAAACTCCCGGCGCACGGCGATTCTTGCCGCTGTCGCAAGTAAAGCCGGCGAGGCTCCAGCCCATGGTGCCATTGCGCAACGCCACGACCTTGTTGGGCAATCCGGCATTGATCAGGGACTGCGCGCCGATGATGCTGCGCGTCCGCCCGGCGCAGTTGACCACGACCGTCGTCTTCGGCGACGGCACGACTTCACGTGCGCGCAAAACCAGCTCTGCGCCCGGAACGTTGATCGCAGTCGGAATCGACACCCGCGAGTATTCATCGAACGGCCGGCTGTCGAGCACGGCAATGTCGGCGCCGTCGCGAATGAACTGCTCCAGTTCGCCGGCGGAGACGCTCGGCGTGTGGTTGGCATGTTCGATGAATTCGCCGAACGCCTTGCTGGGCACATTCACGCCGGAGAATAACTCGAAGCCGGCCGCCGCCCACGCCGCGACGCCACCGTGCAGGACCGCCACATTGGTGTAATCGTTGCGCGCAAGAATCGCGGCCGCCCGCACCGCAAGGCCGTCATCGTCATCGCACAGCACAACACGGGTCCCGCGCCGCGGCACCAGCTGCGCGAATTTTAGCTCGAACCGGCTGAGCGGTATTGAGCGCGCCAGCAACAGATGATTCCTGGAGAAGGTCAATTCCTCGCGCACATCGACCAGCGCGAGTTCCCCGCCGTCTGCGAGCATCTCACGAAGCGCGCGCGCGCTCACCGGCTGTGGTGTCGCCACACCCGGTGCATGAATGTTGGCCGAAGTGTGCGTGTTGTTTACCGAACTCACGTCGCTTGCTGGGGCGTCATTTGATGCACTTCGCCGGTCTTCAAATCGAAGCGCACGCGATTGATACGATCGAGATTTGTCCCAGTCACGCGAATGAAGCGGGCATAATCGGGGTAGTCGATCGAGTGAATCTTGCCGTCCTGATAGATGCCGGCGTGGCCCGGCGTGAGGCGGTATTTCTTCACCGGCTTGAGCTTGGCGTGTTTGGCATCGCCTCCGCTATCCTCACGCTCCCATTCGGTCATTTCGGTGTAATGCGTAGCCTGACCGTAGATCGCCCATGAGGCGCCATGATCGTGCGGGGGAGACACGCGCGCCTTGTCGTTGATGTGAGCGAGAATCTGGAAGCCCAGATCGGGGTCGTCGTGCAAGACGTGCAGACCGCGCGGCGTGCCCTCGCCGCAATGCTCGCGAATGAAGTCGGGATTGGAGAGAAGGGACTCCAATTTCAGGCGAACTTCTTCGCGGCCGGCAGGGCCGGGATCGCGCTTGAGGATAGAACGGCAGTCGGCGATGAACTGGTCGAGCTGGTAGGCCATGCGGTGGCTCCCGAATGGGTTGGTCAATTCGGCACTTATTGTGGCTCATCCGAGTAGCCGGCGCCAGCGGCATCCGGCCCTCTTCGATTAGGCTGCCGCAGGCGATACATTGGCGGCATGTTTGGCCTGCCCCGCAGCTACGATCGGTCCCGCAACGTCAGGCTGGATACGCTGGTCCGCCTGCGTTGGCTCGCCGTGTTCGGCCAATTGGCCGCACTGCTGGTCGTGCATTTCGGTCTCGACTATGTGGTCGTTCCGATCTGGTCCTGCCTCGCGGTGATTTCGGTTGCCGCGCTCCTCAACGTTGCGCTGCGGCTTGGCTTCCCCAAAACGCAATGGCTCGATCCGGACCGCGCAGCGTGGCTTCTGGGTTTCGATATCGCCGAACTCGCGGCGCTGCTCTACCTCACGGGCGGCCTGGAAAACCCGTTCTCGTTCCTGCTGCTCGGCCCGGTTCTGATCTCGGCCACTGCGCTGCCGCCGCGCATGACTTTGCTCATCGGCACCTTTGCGATGCTGTGCGCGACCGTGCTGGTCTTTTTCCACTATGACCTGCCGTGGGAAACGCCGCACGGATTGGAACTGCCCGAAATCTACATGGTGGGCGTCTGGTTATCGATCCTGCTCGCGATCGGCTATATCGGCGTCTATACGTGGCAGGTGGCCGAGGAAGCGCGGCAATTATCCGACGCGCTGGCCGCGACTGAACTGGTTCTGGCGCGCGAACAGCACTTATCGCAGCTTGATGGTCTCGCGGCTGCAGCCGCTCACGAACTAGGAACGCCACTCGCCACCATCACGCTTGTGGTTCGCGAGATCGAGCGCTCACTCGATCCAAAATCGCCGCACAGCGACGACGTAAAGCTGTTGCGAGAGGCGGCGCAGCGCTGCCGCGAGATTCTCGCAAAGATCACCGAACTGCCGACCGCCGAGCCGTTCGACCGCCTGCCCCTCTCGGCGCTGATCGAGGAAGCCGTTGCGCCGCACCGCAATTTTGGCGTCTCGATCGGCGTCACTTATCCGCCGGATCGCGCCGGGGAACCGTTCGGCGCCCGCAATCCGGCGATCCGGTATGGCCTCGGTAATCTGATTGAAAACGCCGTGGACTTCGCCCACAGCCGGGTCGAGATCTTCGTTCAATGGGACGACAACAAGCTCAGCATTGCCATTAGCGACGACGGCCCTGGCTTCGCCCCCGAGGTGCTGGATCGCCTGGGACAGCCCTATGTCACACAGCGGCGGCCGGCGCGCGGCCCAGACGGCGTAGAAGAAGGAGTTTTCGGCCTTGGGTTGGGCTTTTTTATCGCCAAAACGCTGTTGGAGCGGTCGGGTGCCAAGCTGTCCCTGATCAACCAAGCACCTCCAATGCATGGTGCCACAATTCAGATGACGTGGAATCGTGCCGATTTCGAACGGCAGCTGGCACCGTCGCCTTCGAGCCCTCTTGAGGCTGAGGTCCCCGCCGCTTAACTCTAAGTTTGAGATCGGCCCGATTGATCGGGCAAATGCCGCACCTCCCATTGCGGCCGGCTGTGATCGCAGCGATACTGAACGAAGGTTTCTGCGAAGGCGGGTTCTGACGAAGGCAGGTTCTTACGCAGGCTTTGGGCGGTGCCGCGCAGAACCGGAAGGCCTCGTATGCGTGTTGGCGGAGAATTGCGATGTCCAGTCTTTCAGCCGTCCCCATCCCCAATGAGCGTTCGCTTCTGATCGTCGAGGATGACAAATCGTTTTTGCAGCGGCTGGCACGCGCCATGGAAGGTCGCGGCTTTACGGTCTCGACCGCCGAGTCAGTCGCCGACGGCCTTCTGCAAGTCGAGAAAGCGGCGCCCGCCTTTGCGGTTGTCGACATGCGGCTGGCCGACGGCAACGGCCTCGATGTTATTTCGGCGATGAAAAAGCGCCGGCCGGAGGCGCGCGCCATCATCCTCACCGGCTACGGCAACATCGCGACTGCGGTCACCGCGGTCAAACTCGGGGCGGTCGATTATCTGGCCAAACCGGTCGATGCCGACGATGTGGCCGCGGCCTTGCTCGCCTTCGACAACAAAAGAATCGATCCTCCGGAAAATCCGATGTCGGCCGATCGCGTGCGCTGGGAGCACATCCAGCGTATTTATGAGCTGTGCGGCCGCAATGTTTCGGAAACGGCGCGCCGGCTCAACATGCACCGCCGCACGCTGCAGCGCATCCTGGCGAAGCGCGCCCCCAAGTAAACGACGATCAAGCGATCCGCGATTGACGTTTCCGACGATGGCGCTTGAGAGCGCTCGCCGTTAACGCGGCCATGGCTCCGCCGTAACGGACGCGGCGTCAGCACCCACATAGTCATGCAGATCGTCCACCCGGTTGCGGTCGAGAGTGCCGACGAGCGCATTCTTGATCTCCGCCAAAAGCCCGAGGCCGCGGAAGACCAATCCCGAATAAATCTGAATGAGCGTTGCGCCGGCGCGGATCTTGGCGAGCGCGCTCTGACCCGAGTCGATCCCACCGACGCCGATCAACGGAAAGACGCCCTCGACCCGCACAAAGGTTTCCGCCAGCATCCGGTTGGCCAGCGACAATAACGGCCGTCCGGACAAGCCGCCGGCTTGTTTCGCGACTGCGGTTTCTTGCAAGGTCGCCGGCCGGGTAATCGTGGTGTTGCCGACAATCATGCCATCGATCCGCCGCGAGCGGGCAATGCCCACCACATCGTCCAGATCGGGCAGCGACAGGTCCGGGGCGATCTTCAGGAGCACCGGCGTTGGACCGGAGCGCAGCGCGACGCGCTCACGGGCATCGATCACCCGCGCCAAAAGGTCATCGAGGACCGCGGCCTGCTGCATATTGCGCAGGCCGGGCGTGTTTGGCGAGGAAATATTGATGGTGACGTAGCTCGCGACCGGAGCAAACCGTTCGATCAGTCCGACGTAATCGAGGATGCGATCGGGCGCGTCCTTGTTGGCGCCGATATTGAGCCCGACGATCCCGCCGCCGTTGCGCCGCGCGGCGAGCCGTGCAAGCACCGCTTCGGCACCCTCGGAGTTAAAACCGAGCCGATTGATGACACCGCAATCGGCGTCAAGCCGGAACAGCCGCGGACGCGGATTGCCGGCCTGCGGTAGCGGCGTCACAGTGCCGACCTCGACGAAACCGAAGCCCAGGCGCAGCAGCGCATCAGGGACTTCGCCGTGCTTATCGAATCCTGCGCCAACACCGATCGGGTTTGCGAAATTAAGGCCGAACGCTCGCGTCGCGAGGCGCACATCATCGGGAGCGCCGCGCGGCAAAGGGGCATATTGCAACATTCGTATCGCGAGCCTGTGTGCGTCCTCCGGTTCGAGCGCGTGCAGCAGCGGCATCGCAAGTCGGCCGAGGAGTCCGATCACGGCGCGAGCTCCGGCAGAAGACGGTGGCCGCCGGTTTCGTCGGGCAACGGCTGCGACCAGCGCACCGCCGCGAGCGGCAACGCCGCATAAAGATGCGGGAAGAGATCGCCGCCCCTGGAAGGTTCCCATTTCAGGTTCGCGCCCAAGGCGTCA
The DNA here is from genome assembly GCA_035546235.1 of Xanthobacteraceae bacterium. Lineage (GTDB taxonomy): Bacteria > Pseudomonadota > Alphaproteobacteria > Rhizobiales > Xanthobacteraceae > BOG-931. The sequence goes on from DASZWK010000199.1 coordinate 50,050, forward strand.
CCATCGACCGCGACGAGGATCAAATCGGTCTGCCCAGTGAAATGTTTTGCCGCCGTTTCGGCGAGCTGCGCCGCTGTTGAGAAATGGATGAAGCCGTCGCGTTCGTCGACCGCCGACCCGCAATACCGGCTGGCGGCGAGGGCAGCGCGCCACGATACTTGTTCACAGATTTTGTAGATGATCGTCACGCGAGCGCGCCTGGGATTGCGTTTCGAGCCTATATCGGCGCCGCAATGCCGGCACAAGCCGTACTCGTTTCAACGAGCAAAAATCCGCGCGAAGAACAAGGCGCCCCGGAGGTCAAATTCGGGCCGCCTTTTCCGATCATGGCAGGGGCGGGGAAAGACAAACACGGGGCTTGAGCGAGCAGGTAACTATTCCTATCATAGCGAGAGTTGGGGACGGCCGAGGGATCGGCCGCGGGTAAATTGTCATGCTTACACACGCGCAGGTTTGGTCGGCGGTCGATCGTCTGGCGGAGCGCTCAGGGCTGTCTGCGTCCGGACTGGCCAAACGGGCGGGACTCGATCCGACAACTTTCAACAAGTCCAAACGCATTACACCGGCCGGCCGCGCGCGCTGGCCGTCGACGGAATCGATTTCCAAGGCGCTCACCGCGACCGGGACGCCCTTCGACGTCTTCGTCGGCCTGGTTGAACAGAGCGGCGGCGGGACGATGGCGCGCGCAGTGCCGCTCATCGGTTTTGCCGAAGCCGGCGCCGGCGGTTATTTCGACGATGGCGGATTCCCGGCCGGCGAAGGCTGGGACGGCATCGCCTTCCCGTCGCTCAACGACGAGCACGCCTATGCGCTCGAAATCTCCGGGCAATCGATGGAGCCCGCTTATCGCGACGGCGACATCATCGTGGTGTCGCCGTCGTCACCGATCCGTCGCGGCGACCGCGTCGTGGTGCGGACTCGGTCCGGCGAGGTCATGGCCAAGGAACTCAAGCGCCGCACGGCGAAATCGATCGAACTGAAATCGCTCAACGCCCAGCATCCCGACCGTACGCTGGCGGCCTCCGACGTGCTCTCGATCGCTCGAATCTTGTGGGCCAGTCAGTAGGCGCGGTAGATCTTGGTCGCACCTTCTTCGGAAAATCGGCGGTCACCCTCGGATCAAGTCCGAGGGCAGGCTTTTCCGGAAAATGCTCGCTAAGCCGATCGCGCCAACGCACCGTCAATCATGTCGATCGTGTTCTGAAGACCGTAGGCCGAGACGAAAGAGCCGAAGCGCGGGCCTTTTTCCTGGCCGAGCAACACCTGATAGAGCATGTCGAACCAGGCGAGCGAGACGCCAGGCTTGCCGTCCTTCGCTTTTTTCTTCTCGTCTAAAAACGGTTCGCGGCGGCCGACCTCATAGACGATTTCCTGAATTCTTTCTGCGGGCGCCTCGGCGTCGAGCTGAGACAGCGCGTCGCGCAAATCGGTGAGCGCGGCGCGCTCGGTCCCGCCGGGTTCGCGAAATTTCTTGGCCGGCAGCACAAAGTCATGAAAGTAATGGATCGCATAGCTGACGAGCTTGTCGAGGTGCGGGTGCGTCTGCCGCGTCACGCCCGGCCGGTAGCGGCCGATAAAGCCCCACAGCGTATCGGCATTTTCAGCGTTTGACGCAGTGACGAGCGACAGCAGCATCGCAAACGTGATCGGGTTGTCCGCCTTCGGGGGTGCGCCGCCGTGAATGTGCCAGACCGGGTTGGTCAGGCGCTCGCGAACGCCCTGCCGCTCGTAACCCTCGAGCAACTGCTGATACTCATCGACCTGTCGCGGAATGACGTCGAAATAAAGCCGCTTGGCCGCCTTCGGCTCGCGATACATGAACAGCGACAGGCTTTCGGGACTGGCGTAGCGCAGCCATTCCTCGATCGTCAGACCGTTGCCCTTCGACTTTGAAATCTTCTGACCGTTCTCGTCGAGAAACAGCTCATAGTTAAACCCTTCGGGCGGATTGCCACCGAGCGAACGGCAAATTTTCCCGGACAGCTTGACGGAGTCGATGAGATCCTTTCCGGCCATCTCATAGTCGACGCCAAGCGCGAGCCATCGCATCGCCCAATCCGGCTTCCATTGCAGCTTGCAGCGGCCGCCGGTCACCGGTGTCGTGATTTCGTTGCCGCTGTCGGCGTCCTGATAGGTGACGGTGCCGGCCTCCGCGTCGTGAGCGATGATCGGCACCTGCAGCACATCGCCGGTCGACGGCGAGATCGGCAGGAACGGCGAATAGGTCTGCGCTCGCTCCTCGCGCAGCGACGGCAGCATGATCGCCATCACTTGGTCGAAGTGCTCCAGGACTTTCAGGAGCGCCGCGTCGAACCGCCCCGAGGTGTAGCACTGCGTCGCCGACAGGAATTCGTAGTCGAAGCCGAACTGATCGAGAAACGCGCGCAGCCGCGCGTTGTTGTGTTCACCGAAACTGCCGTGCGTACCGAACGGGTCCGGGACCTTGGTCAGCGGCTTGTTGAGATACCGCCCCACCAGTTCCTTGTTCGGAATGTTGTCGGGAACCTTGCGCAGCCCGTCCATATCATCGGAGAAGGCAATCAGTCGCGTCTTGATCTTGTCGTCGGTGAGAACCCGAAAGGCGTGGCGCACCATAGTGGTGCGGGCAACCTCGCCGAACGTTCCGATGTGCGGCAGCCCTGACGGCCCGTAGCCGGTTTCGAAGATGACTTCATCCTTCGGCGTCTTCTTCAGCCGCGCAACGATCTTGCGCGCCTCCTCAAACGGCCAGGCGCTCGAGGCTTCCCCGAGTTCGCGGAGGTTTGCTGAAATATCGTTTGAAGTGGACGACATCGGACGACCAATTCATCAGAACGGGCTGATCGGGAAATAGCGCAGCCACAGATCCGTGAAGCTTCCCTTTTCCCAAATTTGGAACAGCGCCCAGTTCAAGGCCAAGCGGAGCACGTTATTGCCGGGTTTCACCGCGATGCCAATGCCGTCGCCGAAAAATCGGCTGTCGAGAAACGGTCCGCCGCGAAACGCGCAGCAACCGGCGGAATCCGTCCCGTTGAGCCAGAATGACAGCGCAATGCCGTCGCCGAACAAGAGATCAACCTGCTTGTCCCTGAGCGCCGCGCGCGCCGCCGCCGCGGTCGGATAGGAATGAATTTCAGCCTGGGTGAACATCTGCTTGAGATAGGCCTCGTGCGCCGTACCGGCGACCACCGCGACCTTCTTGCCGACAACCAATTCGGGCAGCACGTCGCCGATCGGGCTGTCGCTGCGCGCCACAAACCGCGCCGGCGTCCGGTAATAGGGATCGCTGAAATCGGCGCGCTTGCGTGTCTCCGGCGTCGCGGCGATCGAGGCGATGACGGCGTCACCCTGGTTTGCGGCGAGTGCGTCAAGCAAGGTCGCGAATGGGCGCGCTTGGATCGTGCATGCGACCTTCAACTCTGTGCAGATCAACTGCGCCAAATCGACATTGAAGCCGGCCGGATTGCCGCCCGGGCCGGCGTAATCGAACGGTGGATAATCGAGGTCGGTCAAAAGCCGGACAGCCTGCAGGTGGGACAGATCGGGCCGTTCGGGTCGCCGGCGGGGGTCCCAAAAGCCTGGAACCACGACGGTGCGGGAAGGCGCGACGGCCGTGCCGGCCTGCGGCGCCGGCTGCGCCGTAAGGGGGACCGCTGACAGCGCGCTCGCCGCGCAGGCAATCGCAGCCACACGCCACGCGCGCTTATCCCAAAAGTTGAAAAATCTTGCCTTTCGCCAATTCATCGGTACGATCCGCCCGCAAACCCTGGGGATTTGCCAAATCTTTGAGCCCGCTTAGCGGCGGCGCGGCGAAAAGTCGAGGTGAGGCGGCGCGTTTCGTTGCGCCGAACGTTGGCGGTGGCGTTTAGTGACTTAGTCAAGGCGGACGCGCGGCATTCCAGTCTTAGGGATCGGCCAAGCGGCGGGGGCCAGCGGACGCGGCAACGCCGCGGCTACGATAGCCGCCCTCGGCCGCAGTCGACCGCCACTTGCCCGGAGCTTGATTGCGTACGTGGGATACTTCCGCGGCGAATACTCGCCGCCGCGGAACAGCGGTCGCGCGCCATTGGAATGGGCGCCGATCGCGTGTTGATCTGCGCCGATGCCATCACCGAGGACGCCTACCTTCAGGCGCTGGCCGCGTCGCTCGGGACCTCCTACGACCGGCTGGATACGCTGAGACGGGCCGACGTTCCGCTCAGTGACAGCGACTTGATCCGTGCGGCGACGGCCGGACTCATGCCAATCCGTGAAGCTGGGCGGATCGTTTGGATGATCGCGCCAAGCTGCTGGGCGGCGCGCCGTCTCGCAGACCCACATCGGCCGGTGCAGCGGTGGATCAATTCATTTCGGTTGACCTCGTCCGATCGGCTGCAGCGTTTCATCGCACAACACGTGGAGGCCGCACTCGGTCGGCGTGCCGCCTATCATCTGCGCCGCACGCTGCCGGTGTTTTCCACTGCAGCACCGCTGCACATCGGCAAGAGCGTCGCCGCAGCGACGATAGCGCTATTGGTTCTCACGACGCTCGCATTTTATCCCGCCGCCACCATCGGCATCTTTTCAGTATTACTTTGCGCGATTTTTCTGGCATCAGCCGCCCTGCGCTTGTCGAGCGCGCTGTACAAGCAGCCGGCGCCGGAACGTCCATTCCGCGGCGGCGACCGTGAGCTACCGATCTACACGATCATCTGCGCGCTCTATCGTGAAGAGAAAGTCGTCAACAAATTGGTGGCCGCAATCCGTGCGCTCGATTATCCGATCGAAAAACTGGACGTGAAATTCGTTTTGGAGGCCGATGACAGTGCGACCAGGCGCGCGCTGAGGCGGCTCGACCTCGGACCGCCTTTCGAGATCATTATTGCTCCGTCGGTAGGACCGCGCACCAAGCCGAAGGCGCTCAATGTGGCGTTGCCGCTGGCGCGCGGCCCTTATACGGCGGTGTACGATGCCGAAGACACGCCGGAGCCCGATCAGCTCCGCCGCGCCGTCGCCGCATTCCGAGCCGCGGACGACAGGCTCGCCTGTCTGCAAGCCAGCCTGAGCATCGACAATACCGCCGACAATTGGCTGGTGCGCATGTTCACCGCCGATTACGCGGGTCAATTCGATGTACTGCTCCCCGGCCTTGCCGCGCTGCAGCTACCATTCCCCCTCGGCGGCTCATCAAACCATTTTCGAACCGCCGCACTCCGGCAGTCGGGCGGCTGGGACCCTTACAATGTCACCGAAGATGCCGATCTCGGGGTTCGTCTGCACCGGCTCGGCTATCGCGCCGCGGTTCTGCCGTCGACGACTTATGAAGAAGCGCCGGCGCGGTTCGTCCCATGGCTCAAACAACGCACCCGCTGGTACAAGGGCTGGATGCAAACTTGGCTGGTGCACATGCGCCGGCCGTTGCGGCTTCTGCGCGAGCTGTCGCCGGCCGGAGCCGTGGCTTTCCAGTTATTCCTTGCCTGTAACGTGCTCGCAGCACTTATCCATCCATTGTTCATGGCGGCGCTTTGCTACTATCTCATCGTCCAACCGCCGCTCGCAGCGATCTCAGCCATGGGGCAAGAGGCAACAGTGTTTATCGTGACGCTGTTGGCCGGTTATGCTTCGACTGTCGCGTTGGATGTCGTTGGCCTGCACCGCCGCAGACTTTTGGCACACGGGTGGGTGCTGCTGCTCACGCCGTTATATTGGTTTCTGCTGTCGCTCGCGGCTTGGCGCGCCGTCTTTCAGCTGGTGTTGGCTCCGCAACTCTGGGAGAAGACCGACCACGGATTGGCGAAGAGTTCGCGGCTCGCCAAGGGGTTCGATGACCCCAAGCCGCCCGACAGGCCGCGAAGCGTCCAGATCGCCGCCGGACCGGCTGCGATCATTTCCGCTGCAACTCGAAGGCTCTGACGACCGCGCGGCGCTCAGGAAGCGGAAACGGCCCAGGACAGAACCGTATTCTGGCTCCGTCCCGAGCCGCCCGGCCAGGGTGTCGCCCCCGCTGGCCGGGGACAAACATTATGGGAGCCGCGGATATTCCGCATTGATGAAGATCAAGCGCCTCAACCCTAGAGATATTGGCGTATTTCAGCGGCCTCCGCGTCAGGGGTGCGCTGCATGCTGAAAGGCGCGACAAAATGTCCATCCTTGTCCATGAGGTAGACAAGAGCGGTGTGGTCCATCGAGTAATCGCCGCCCTTAAGCGGTACCTTTTTGGCATAAACACGATAGTCCTTGAGCACCTGTTCGATCGCCTTGGGGTCCCCGGTGAGCCCGCGCAAATGCGGATCGAAGCTCGCCAGATAGGACTTCATCACCGTCTGGGTATCGCGCTCAGGGTCAACGGTAATGAACAGCGCCCCCGCCCGATCGGCGTCAGGTCCAAGCTTGCGGAAAAGCTGCGACATTTCGAACAGGGTGGTCGGACAAATGTCCGGGCAATGGGTGTAGCCGAAAAAGACCAAATAGGGCTTTCCCTTCATGTCCTGGTCGGAAAACGGCTTGCCATTCTGATCGAGGAGATGAAACGGACCGCCAATGCCGGCAACACCTCCGCTCGGAGCAAAACCCGTGACAAGAAAAATGGCGCCAAGAAACAACACCAGGCCGCCTAGAAACGCGCCCAGCAGCAGCACGATACGAGAGGCCTTCGGGTTCATGGGCATGCTTTCCGTCAGCCGAAACACGCCACGAAACCGGCGCGGATCGTTTCAAAGAACAGAGTCGCCCCGTAATGCGCCCAAAGCACGAGCGTGCCGGCGAGAACGGCAACAGTCAGGGCTGCGCCCACCAATAGGGGCCGCGGCAGCGGGCGCGATGTGGCCGTCTCGGGCATGGGCCGTAGATAGGCCGGAACCCCACGATCGACAACTCGCGAAGGTCACGCTCCCGGTCTATTGCGGGGCCTGTGCCAAACGGCCCTAGCGGCAGGTTTGATAAAGCGCCGCCAACTGGCGCCCGCGCAACTGGATCATGTGTGGCGTGAGCCCGCCGTGTCGCTCGATCCAATGGCGGATTTCCGGTGGGTACAGGTGCATCACCAAGCGGCTGCCAGCCCGCGTCGGCACCAGACGCCGCGACGTGTCGTCGAGATAGGACGCAGCGTGGAAGCCGAGCATTGCGCGGCTCGTCACACAGACCCGACTCCTGGGAATGATACCCGTGAGCAAGGTACAGGCTGAAAGGCACGGCCCATCAATGACAACGCGTTCGCCCGAGTCGCGGATTTCCTGGTACTTGTGCACATAGGCGGCGACTTCGCCCCCCGGATCGCCGGCGATGCGCACTTCGGCGAATGTCAGCGATGGCGTAAGCACGCCAAAGACCACCGATGCCAGCGCACCGGCTACAAGTGTCCTCAAGTTCATGACGAGACCCTCTCCCTCAATCGCACGCGACGGTGGTGACGCATTGTGGCAAGAGTTCGGGGAATTCCGGTTCCGCCGCATTAAATCCGGCGATCGCGTTGCCAATGGAACTTTGTCTGCACTAGCATCACATCTCAATCGACGCGCAATTGCGTGCGCCGCGGCGCGCGAACTTTCGTGCGTTAAAATTAACGGGGGAATCGTGCCCAACGTCGAAACTAAAAACGTCCGCTGCGCCGGCGGCATGCCGGCTTTTCTCACGATGCCCACAGGTGGCGGGAGACAGAAAATTCCGGCCATTGTGCTGATGCACGAACGGTACGGGCTGGTGAAGCACACCTGCGATTTGGCTGAGCGCTTCGCGCGCGACGGCTTCGTCTGTCTGGCCCCGGATTTTTTCTATAAACATCCTGACCAGGACGCGCTACATCGCGGCGACGCCGGTTACGCGCTCAAGGACGGCGAGGCGATCGAGTATCTCGACAGCGCCGTCGCCGAACTCGCCGCACTGCCACAGGTGGATGCTGGAAAAATCGCCGTCAAAGGCGTCTGCCAGACCGGCCGGCAT
>DASZWK010000200.1:0-11175 GCA_035546235.1 Xanthobacteraceae bacterium
AAACCCTTCACCAAAGAGGAAGCGGCGCTGTTCGCCCGCGCATCCGCTGAACAGTGACCCGTCTACGAGTCTTGTCTCGAGTCTTGTTTCAAAAATTCGCCCGACCCTTGCCTCCGGACGCCGCGGCGCGCTCCGAGGCAGGCTAACCCAAGCCCGCCGCAGAGAGTGAGATCACGTATGAATAAGCTTTGTTGCATCGTTGCCGGCGCCGCCCTGCTGCTCGCGGCGTCTGCAGTCACCAAGCCAGCCAGCGCCCAGCAGGTTTATGGGGGCGGCTACAACAATATCTGGTCGAGTGCGCAGGGCACTTCCAATTCGTACGGCGGCGCCAATGCCTTCGACGGCAGCACGTCACGGGCCCTGGCGACGGCCGGCGGCGGGGGGTTGGGCGCCGGAGTCTCGGCCGGCTTCATCGGCGGCGGCATTACCTCAGCCTTCACCACCTCGACCGCCGGTACGGCCTCCAACGGCAGCGGCTATGCCCAGGCCCAGACCTCGGGCTATGCCGGCGGCAACGTCTCCGGCTACGGCGGCAGAGTCCGCTGAGCCAAATGCCCCGCGCCGGCAAATCGCAAGGCCAGCGCGGCGCCACAAAAGCACATGGCGAACCCGCGGGTCCGCCATGTGAATCTCGCCATCTGATTCTACGTATCAGCGGCGCCGCAGTTAAGCGCCGCAAAAAACTGCCGAGCTATTTCCAGCCGGCTTCCTTGTCGCAAGCCGCGCGCTCCTGCGGGTGACTCTTCTCCCACTGGGTGATCGACTGCGTTTCGTTATTGCTCATCTTGTTGTTCATGCAGGTGCAATATTTCAGCACCACCGACTCGGCTGCGTCGCCCTTGTTGTCGGCCACGCACTGATTGATCCACTTCACGTCGTCGGTGGTCGCGGCGCCCGCGCTCGTTGCGGTGAAAGCGCACATGACGACAAACAATACAGTCCCGGCAAGCTTCATAATGCCCCTCTCAAGGATAAAGCTGCAGAAAATCCCGCAGTGGTTGCCACCTTGCCCGACTTGCATGGATGCAGCAAGCGCGAACGCTGGTCGTTCCGCTCAAAGACCGGTGCACCGGCAGAGCACACCAACGCGTGGGCTCTCCCGACTCACCCCGACATCTGCTAAGAGATTTCCATGAACCGACGACCGATCCACGATCCGCGTGCCGCTGCCGAACGGGCCTTCAAGGCAGTGACTGCGCCAAAGCCAATGGAACTGCCGGCCAAGCCCACCACGCCGCCAGGCGTGAAAGAAGCGGTGTCGCTGCGCATCGACCGCGATGTGCTCGACTACTTTCAGGCCGACGGGCCAGGCTGGCAGGACCGCATCAACGCCGCGCTGCGCAAAATTGCCGGCAAGTAACCACGACCCGGGACGCCGCGGTGCGGGTACGCGACGTCACGACGATGTGTTGCGTTACGGCATTGCGGTCGGCCACGCGGAATTTTATTTTTTTGAATGGGGCGGTTACTAGGGGCATGGAGGCTCCGGTGGCAGCGGAACGCGCCTTCACATGCGGCACCGGCAAATATTACGTGACCGAGTGTTGCGGCACTTTCATCGTCCAGAAGCAGGGCTGGTTCGGCAGGTCGTTTGTCGGCTACGCCCGTGACGTCGCCGAGGCGATCGCGCGGATCGAAAGCGATGCGCATTGCTGGGTCATTCGCGCCGCCTAGCCCGCGGCGGCATGGTGCGCAGCCGCCTGAATTCAGCGCCCGGCGCCCGCCCGGTTGTCCTGAACCACGCGAACATTTTTGTTTCTACAACTCGCCTTGACTCCGTTCGGCTTATGTGTTCCTGTTTTGTTCGCGAGCCGGCGCAGTCCGGGTTTGAGAACACGAGGCTGGGAAATCGGCATTTCCTGGCGGAGGGGAGATGAACAATGCGATCATTCTTGACGGCACTTTGCCTGACACTTTCGCTCGCGCCGGCGCTGGCGCAGACGGCAGCATCGCCAACCATCACGCCGGCCGACGCCAAGGCGCATGTCGGTCAGACCGCGGTCATCCATGCCTCGGTCAGCGCCGTACGGACCGGCCGCTCCGGCGTAACCTTCATCGACATGGATGGGCTTTATCCGGACAACAGCTTTGCCGCGGTCATCTTTGTCGACGATATCGGCAAATTTCCCGGCGTGAAGGCGCTCGAAGGCAAGACCGTGACGATCAGCGGACCGGTGCAACTTTATCAGGGCCGGCCCGAGATCGTGCTGAAATCTGCCGCACAACTTCAAACCAGATAAGCGCGGCGCCCGGGCCGGCGCGAACGAGGCGGGCTCGCGCACGGCTTGGCCCGACGCGCCGGTCTACTATTCCGCGCTCGGCATGTGCATGTACATCGATTGCAGGCCCACCCGGCCCGGGCCGGTAAACCTGTTGACGATGAAATTCATCCCGCCAAAAAAGCCGCTGGTGAGACGGTCCACCACCGTCTCCATGCGCACCGCCGGATCCTTGTAGAGCCAGCCGCCCGGTTCGATATCAATGATCTCGCCCGGCGCCAGTATCTTCTCGAAGACGTTGCCATAGCCGTGCAGCCACAGCACGCCATCGCCCTGGTGGCCGTGAAATTTGTCGATGAAAAAACCGCTGCCGCCGAACAGCATGTTGGCGACGCCGCGCACGCGTTCGAACGTGTAATCGACATTGCCGGTCGCGGCCAGGAACTGGTGTTCGCGCACATGCAGTTCGCTGCCGGCGGCAAGGTGAATCGGGACGATGTGGCCGGCGCCGTCGCGGCTGAATGCGATCATGCCGGGGCCGCTGGCCTCGGTGACGAAGACCTGCATCCCGGCCATCATGCGCTTGAGCGCGCCCTTCATCGGTTTGAGACCGATGCGCACCGTCGGGTGCTTCCACAACAGAATATGGTGCTCGAAATAGACCGGCATCCTCGATACGTCGACGGTCAAAACCGGCACCAATTCGCCTTCGATTCGGTAGGTCACGCCGCCGAAGGCTTCCGCCTTCGCCGCTGTCGGCATCAGTTGCGGCAGGTCCTGCATGTATTTCCCCCCTCGTCGTCAAAGAGCAGCCTCCATGGTGCGGCGGCAGGCGGGGAAACGCAATGCAGCGCCCAAGCTGCCGGACGGTTAAGGATCGGCTGACGCAGAGCAAAAACTTTTCAAATCGAACAACAACGGCAATTTAGAATAGCGCGACGAACAGCCGTTCGCCCGCGTAGGTATTTCCCCTCCTTAACCTTTCGCCGCTATGGTGGCCCCGTCATGGAGTGCCCTGTCGCGGTGCGATAGATGTCGGAGCACAGACGGTTTCATCGTATCCGCCCGAGCGGGCTGATCCCCAAAACCGGGATCATGTTTGCCGATCTGAAAAGTCCGGCAACGGCTTGCACTATTGTCGACATCAGCGCCGGCGGCGCCTGCATCGAGGTGCACGGGGCCGGCGTCATTCCGCGCAGGTTCACGCTCAACCACGGCGGCAGAAAGAAGACATGCAATATCGTCTGGCAAAAAGGCCGCCGCATCGGGGTGAGTTTCTGATCGGCCGCGCCGGACACAGGCATCGTCCCCGGTTCATCTCACCAGCCGCATCAGACCGGACGACTAACTGGAATACCGCGTCGCGATCTCGGTAAGCGGCGGGCGCGGGCGATCCTCGGGCGTCCCCGGCGGACGGCCGATATGAACAAAGCCCGCGATCTTCTCATGCGGCTTCAGGCCCAGCGCATCGAGCACGCCACGGTCATAGGCGTACCATTCGGTGATCCATGCGGCGCCATAGCCCAGCGCGTGCGCGGCGAGCACGAGGTTCATCGCCGCGGCCCCGGCCGAGAGCACCTGCTCCCATTCCGGAATTTTGACATGCGGCGCGGCGCGGCTGACGACGGCTATCACGAGGGGCGCGCGCTCAAGCCGCGCGCGCTCGGCCTCGGCCTGCTCAGGCTTAGCGTCAGGGTATTTGGTATGGAACGCGGCGACGATCGCAGCACCTGCGGCGCGGCGCGCCTCACCCTCGAACACGATGAAGCGCCACGGTACGAGCTTACCGTGGTCCGGCACCCGCGAGGCGACGGTGAGCAGCGTGTCGATCTCGGCCGCCGACGGCGCCGGACCGGTCAGCTCGGCCGCCTTGAACGAGCGACGGGTTTTGAGAAGTTCGAGGGCATCGGGCATATGTCTGGCTCCAGGCGCGTGCGACTAGCACAGCGCTGCGCAAGCGACAAATTCGAAGGAAAAACTCGCTTCGCGCTATCGCGCCGCCGGACGGCTAGCTAGGTTCGTTCGTTCTCCACGGACAGTGGCCAAGGACCCGAAGCGATGTCTGAGCAGAGTTTTACGCCGCCCGCCGGAGCCTTCACCCGCAGCGTGACGATTCGCTTTTCGCACTGCGACGCCGCCGGCATCGTCTATTTCCCGCATTATTTCGACATGTTCAACGGCGTGATCGAGGATTGGTACAAGGCGGAGCTGAAACACGACTACGCGGAACTCGTGATGGGGGAGCGTCTCGGCTTCCCATTCGTGCACATCGAATGCGACTTCAAGATCCCGAGCATGATGGGCGAAGTCATCGATCTTACGCTTTTAGTGGAGCGCGTCGGCCGTAGCTCGCTCTCGATCGCCATCGTTTGCCACCGCGACGGACTGTTGCGGCTGCGCGCCCGCATGGTCACCGTGGTGATGTCGCTCGACACGCGCAAGCCGGTGCCGATGCCCGATGCGCTGCGCGAAGCCATCGAGACGTATCAGCGAAGGACGGCGGGCTGAACGGAACGGGCGCGGCTCAGGCCGTCGTCACCATCCGGCGAGAGTGCTCGGCGCCGCGATCAGCGCACCGCACTAGCCCGTCTCGTCCCCTATTTCCTGCGTTTGAGCATCTCGTCGCGCTGCTTGATCAGCGCTTCCAGTTCTTCTTCCTGCTGCGCCAGCCGGTCGGCGTTGCGCTCCTCATCACCGGCACCCGAGAAAGCCGCCGCCTGTTCGATGAGCTGGCGAATATTGTCCCGCGTGATGGCAATGCGGTCCTCGACCTGATCGAGTGACAGTGACGGGCCGTTGGTCATGGGGTCTCCCTCCGGGGCGAGCCGTTAGCGTACCTATCATCCTTCTCCGCGCAAGCGGACAGAATGGGACCATCCCCCGCGTGGCGCTGTCACCGACCGCCTCATCATTGCCGGCTTTGAACTGGCGATGGCAATGACGGTCACATTGGCATGGGCGCCACGGCGAGTATCTTGCAAATCGCTGATTTAACAACGGTATGCTGTCGTTCCAGACATCGTTGGCGTGGCTGGCGCTGGTATGCTCCGAACGGTAGCGCAACACCAAGGCGGCGAGGACACCATGAAAAATTCCAAGACGTGCCCCAAATGCCGGTCAACCGACATCATCCGCCTGCCGGGCGATGTCCGCGGCTATGGGGCCGGCAACAACGTCGTGGTCGGCAAATGGCTCTCGATGAAACTCGTCCTGGTGACGCGATATTTGTGCGGCTCCTGCGGCTTCAGCGAGGAGTGGATCGATTCGCCCGACGATATTGCCAAGATCAGGGAGCGGTACGGGTGACGGCAGCGGCTTCCATTGGCGGGCGGGCGCGGACGCGGCAGCCTGGCGTGCTATCCATAGGGGCGCGCAGGTTCGCGGCGGAGTTGAGGAGAGCATGATGAACGAGGCCTCGCCGGGCAAACTCATCCGCTGGCATTACCTCTGGTACGCCGCGCTGGCGCTCGCCGTCATGGCCTTTTCGATCGTCAATCGCCATCTCTGGCTGCTCAATTTCGTCCATGTCTTCTGCGGCCTGTTGTGGACCGGCATCGACCTGTTCATGGGCTTTATGCTCGGGCCCATCCTGCGCACGGTCGACATCGCCGCCCGCAAGGCCGTGCTGCTGCGGCTGACGCCCCGCACGCTGTTCCTGATGCCGACGCTCGCAATCATCACCGGCACCACCGGCTGGTACATCGCGCGCGACATGGGCTTTACGGCCCTGCCCTGGCCGCAATACGGCTGGATCGCAGCGGCGCTGGCGCTGGTCACGCTGATGTCCATCCAGGGACTCGGCTATCTGTTGCCGGCAAATCTGCGCGTCTGTCTGGAGCTGCAAAAGGACAAGCCCGACAACAAACGGATCGCGTCGCTCACCAGCCACTATTTTTTTGCCATAGCGCTGCAAGGCGCGATGCAGATCGTTACCATCATCGTCATGGCGCGGCTGGCCACGGGAATCTGAAATAGAACTCGCCATCGAGGGAGGGATCGCATGGGCAAAGGCCACAAGGACAAGGTCGCCGTCATCACCGGCGGCGCCAAAGGCATCGGACAGGCGTTTGCCAAGCGGCTCGCCGAAGATGGCGTGCATGTCGCCATCGCCGACATGGCGGACGGCGCCGAGACGGTGCGGCTGGTCGAGGCCGCCGGGCGCAACGCGCTCGCAGTCATGTGCGACGTGTCGAACGAAGCCTCGGTCGCGGCGATGGCGAAAGCGGTACAGCAAAAATTCGGCCGCGCCGACATCGTGGTGAACTGCGCCGGCATCTATCCGCAGCTCGACTTCGCCGACATGACCTTTGCGGACTGGCGCAAAGTCCTTTCCATCAATCTCGACGGCACGTTTCTGGTCACCTCGGCGTTCGTGCCCGGCATGCGCGCGCGCAAATGGGGCCGGATCGTCAACATGGCGTCGAGCACGTTCGGCTCGGTAACCACGGGCTTTGCGCACTACGTCGCCTCCAAAGGCGGCGTCATCGGTTTCACCCGCGCGCTCGCCGGCGATGTCGCCGCCGACGGCATCACCGTCAACGCCATCGCACCGGGGCTGACGATTTCGCCGGGCACCATCGTGCGCAAGCCGCGCCCCGGTTTTAGCAACATGGACGAGGAGTTCGTCGCCGTCGCGAGCCTCCAGGCGATCAAGCGGCCGGAAGTACCGGACGATCTGGTCGGAGCCCTGTCGTTTCTCACCAGCGACGACGCCGCCTTCATGACGGGGCAGACGCTCAACGTGGATGGCGGAAGGGTGAGGTCTTGAGGACAGTAGCCCGCATGAGCGCAGCGATATGTGGGGAACGAGACGAGAGGCCGATCCCGGATATCGCTTCGCTCACTCGGGCTACGTTTTACTCATTCCCCGTCACAACACGCGCCACCGTGCGCGCATCATGCGGCAACGCATTGCCGCGCCACACGACGTGCAGGTCCGGCCGCACCAGCAGATAATCGAAGCCGTAGACGCTCCGCACTGCGGCGCTGTCGATATCGAGCACGGCGAACGGCGCGCCGAACGCGGCGAAGGCTGTCTGTAGGTCGCTCGCGTCCGCCTTGGCGCGAGCAAGCCGCAACAGCGTGAAGCTGTCGCCGATCCGGTCATGCACCGAGACACGGCCCGGCTCGAGCCAGACGTGCGGCAGCCGCGCCCCGGGCCAACTCGTCGGCACATACTCTTCGATGTTCGGCTCGGGCCCGCCCGGCTCATCGCAGATCACCGGCGAACCGGCATAGCGATAGCCCAGTTCGGCGCCGAGCACGCGGAATGATTTCGGCGCCTCCTCGCGCGCGAGATCAAGCAGATGCGCCAGCGCCGCCCGGCCCTCGGGCGTGTCGTCCGCGATATCCGGGCGATACGCCGCGCGCCATTTCATCCGCCCATAGGTGCCGCCGCCCGAAGCCTTCACATTGATGGCGCCGACCTGGCGGCGTTCCGCCTCATAGGACTGCAGTAGCCGTGGACCGCCCCAGCCGCGCAAGGTCGCGGCAAGTTTCCAGGACATGTCGATGGCGTCGCCGACGCCGGTGTTCATGCCGAGGCCGCCGGTCGGGATGACGAGGTGGGCCGCATCACCGGCGATGAAGACCCGGCGCTCCAGATAACGCTCGGCGAGCAGCAGCCGCTGCACCCATTTGGCGCAATGCACCATCTCGTATTGCACCGGCGTGGCGACGATCGCCTCGAACAGCGTCTTCATGTCGTCGTCGGTATCGACGACCGCGTGAAGGGTGAAATGCTGACGAGAATCCTGGACGATCATCAGCGTCCAGTGATCGTCGACGCGGTTGTAATGGCGGGCGCGCGGCGCGCGTACCTTGTCGAACAGCTCCGGGCAGTGAAACATCGCCTGCCGCATTTCGAGGATGTGCGGCTCGCCGTCCATCTTGAAACCGAGCTGCCTGCGTACCGTGCTCGATCCGCCATCGCAGCCGACCAGATATTTGGCGCGGATGCTGATGCTTTCGCCGCCACTGGTGCGAACCTCGGCGGTCACACCGCCGTCGTCCTGCGCGAACGAGACAAGCTCATGGCCGAATTTCACCGCCACATTGGGAATCCGCTCCACCACGGATTTGAGCAGCGGCTCGAGCGTGTACTGGGAAATGATCTGATAGGGCTCGAGCGGCATCGAGCCGTCAAGCGTGGCGTCGCGGCGTGCCTTGGCCTGCGCCACCGTGGGGTGGGCCATCTTGAACAGCGGCGGTCGCATCAGGTCGAACACCAGGTAGGTGTCCATCGGCCAGTCCGGCGGATAGCCTGCCGCGCGCACCATTTCGGCAACGCCGAGGCGCCGGAAAACCTCCATGGTGCGCGGATTGCAGCGCTCCATTTTCGGATAACCGAGCGGCGCATCGTTCTTCTCGATCAGCGTGCAGCGGATGCCACGCCGGCCGAGATCGATGGCGAGCGTGAGGCCGACCGGGCCGGCGCCGACGATGAGAACTTCGGTTTCTTCCATGCCTGTCTCTGTGTTGCTTTTATTGGCGGCGTGCACAGCCGCACGTCAAAAATAGGAAGCGGTCGGATCGGAGCAATGTTCCGCTCGCTGTCGCGACAGCGCGCATGAGACGATCCGCGCCGATAAAATCTCGCCTAATCGACCGACGCCCCCGAACGTTTGACGACGTCGCCCCAACGCACGATTTCCGAGCGGACGAATGCCTGCAACTGCGGGATCGTCATGCTGTCGGCCGGCACCAGGCCGATGCGGGTGATGGCGTCGCGCGTCGCCGGCAGCGCCATGATGTTTTCGAGTTCGGTGTGCAGCCGGTCGACGATCGGCTTCGGAGTCGCCGCCGGCGCGACCACCATCTGCCACGCCGCGGCGTTGAAGCCGGGCACGCCGAGCTCGGCGATCGGCTTGAGGTCCGGCATCGCCGCCGCGCGCGTCAGCGTCGTCACGCCGAGCGCACGCATCTTGCCGGCCTTGATCAGCGGCACCGAACTGGTGAAGTCGGTGAACATCACCTGGATCTGGCCGCCCATCAGATCGACCTGCGCCGCAACGACAGCCTTGTAGGGCACATGCACCATCTTGATGCCGGTCATGGCGCTGAACAGTTCGGCATTGAGATGAAACGGCGTTCCGGGGCCGGTCGAGCCGTACGACAGCGCGCCGGGATGCGCCTTGGCGTAGGCGATCAGCTCGGCGACCGAATGCACCGGCAGGTCGTTGTTCACCACAAGCACAAACGGGATCGTCGCAATCAGCGCAAGCGGCATGAAATCCTTTGCCGGGTCGTAAGGCAGATGCTTGTACAGCGTGGCATTGATCGCGAGCGGCGTGCTCGTTCCCATCAGAATCGTGTAGCCGTCGGGGCTGGCTTTGGCGACCGCGTTCGATGCGGTCATCGTGCCGGCACCGGGCCTGTCCTCGACCACGAAAGGCTTGCCGAGCCGCTGCGTCAGCTGCGCCCCGAGGATGCGCGCCAACAGATCGGTCGCCGCGCCGGGGCCGGTCGGCACCACGAAGATGACGTTGTGTGTCGGATAATCCTGCGCCAGCGCACTCGCCGGCGCGAGCAACACCAACAGCAACGCCCACACTGCCTTCATCTCTCTCCTCCGATCGGTGGCGGGATTGCCTGCGGCAACCAGCAGCCAAAAACATTCGCGATGTCTCGCGGCGGCCGGGACCGTATCATCGTGTCCGCGCCGCGTGTAGCCCGCTGGTACGCCCGCGTTGCCGCCGCGCGCGCGATGTTGCAGCATGGCCGTGTGCCTGTGCGGGGAGAAGCTTGAGGTGTCGGGTGCCGGTGTCGAGGACTACGATGTCATTGTGGTTGGCGGGGGCGCCGCGGGCTGCCCGCTGGCGGCGCGGCTGTCGGAGCGCGCCTCGGTCCGCGTCCTGCTGATCGAGGCCGGCACCGACTATCCGCCCGGGCAGGAGCCGCCGGAAATTCTCGACATCTTCGCGGCCACCGCCTACGCGGATGCGCGCTTCGTGTGGAGCGGGCTCAAAGCCGCCTACGGCCCGAAGCCCGGCAACGAACCCGACCGGCGGCGGCGCGTGCGCTATCCGGCCGGCCGCGTGATCGGCGGCGGCTCGTCGATCAACGGCATGGCATCGAACCGCGGCCTGCCGTCGGACTACGACGCCTGGGCCGCTGCTGGCGCCACCGGCTGGGACTGGAACGGCGTGCTGCCGTTCTTCAAGAAACTCGAAACCGACAGCGACTTCGACGGACCGCTGCACGGCAAGGACGGACCGATCCGCCTGCAGCGCTATGCGTCCGAGCGCTGGCCCGGATTTACCCGTGGCGTCATGAAAGCCGTCGAAGACTCGGGCTGGCACAACATCGCCGACCAGAATGCGCGCTTCGAGGACGGTTTCTTTCCCGTCGCCTATTGCCACACCGACACGATGCGCATGGGCGCGGCCTGGCGTTATCTGACCGCCGAGGTGCGGCGCCGCCCCAATCTGAAAGTGCTGGGCGGAACGCGGGTCGACCGGCTGGTGTTCGACGGCCTGCGCTGCACCGGCGTGCGCGTGCGCTCCCCCGACGGCGAGCGTGACATCAGCGCGCGCGAGGTGATCGTCTCGTCCGGCGCGCTCCATTCGCCAATGCTGCTGATGCGCAGCGGCATCGGCGCCGCGCACGAACTGCGCGCGCACGGCATCGCCGTGGTGGCGGACCGCCGCGGCGTCGGCAAACATCTGATGGAGCACCCGGGCGTCAATTTCGGCTGCTTCTTGAAGCGCCCTGCCCGGCTGCCGGCCGCGCTGCGGCGGCAGATGTTCGCGGGGCTGCGCTGGTCGTCCGGTCTCGAAGGCTGTCCGCCCGGCGATATGTATGTGATCCCGACCAACAAGGCGCAGTGGCACGCCATCGGCCATCGCCTTGGCATCATCATGATGTGGGTCAACCGCTCATTCTCGACCGGCGAGATCAGGCTCACGGGGTCCGACGCCGGCGCGCCGCCCGACATCGACTTCAACATGTGCTCGGA
>DASZWK010000201.1:0-1547 GCA_035546235.1 Xanthobacteraceae bacterium
AGCGACATGTGTCATCTTGTTTTCCTCCTTGGGATGACGCGTCCCAGTCGAAGCGCAATCAGTCCGCGGGAAGGGTCTGACTTTCGCCGGCGAGTTGCCTCGGCGAATACAGTGGCGCGACCGTGCCGGAATCACACCGGCTTCCGCACCCGCGAATTTGCCTCTAGACCATGCGGTGACCGGCGGGGCGTTGTCAATTGCAGGCGCGCGTGATCCGACTTTTGTTTGTATGCACCGCCTCGACGGCGGCCCATCGACGCGCAGCATTTCCAGCCGACGAGCCGCTTGAACGGCGCGGCATCGACGATGCGAAGAAGCTGAAGCTGTCGCGCCCGGATAACGCGGTAGTCAGCCCTGCACTGCGCACGCGTCAGACGGCCGAGCTGCTGCAGCTCAATGCTACCGTGGAGCCGCTGCTGCGCGAAGTCGACTACGGCTCATGGACCGGCAAGACGCTGAAGGAACTGCATCCGGCTGTACTGTCCGAATGGCTGGCTGATCCCACATCGACGCCGCATGGAGGCGAATCCATAGCGGCGCTGTTCGAGCGCACCCGCGCGTTCATGGATGACCTCAACGAAGGCACCACCGTCGCCGTAACGCACGCCTCGGTGATCCGCGCTGCCGTCGCGATCGCGCTCAGCGCGCCGATGGGTTCGTTCTGGAAGACGGATATCGGTCCACTCGCGCGCGTCACGCTGCACGGCGACGGGAGCGGCTGGCGGCTGCGCTCTATTCTGGACTGACCGGCGCGGCTGGTCTGATGCGGGCCTTGCGGCCTCGCCACCAGCCAACGATCGCAACCGCCATGCGCCGGTTGAAGCGGCGAATCGGTGCGCTGTCGGAGGCGAGGACCAGGAGACCCAGCGGCACCATCCAGTACCCGAGGATTGGGAGCCAGCCGAACAGGCCGCCCGCCAGCACAAGCGCGACGCCCAGCCCGATACGGACGAATCTGTTCCGCGGCAGGTCTATTGCGAAGCGGCCAAAGCGCACCTTGGGCAAACGAAGCACCCCAGTTCCGGATCAGTCCAACATGGGGCGCGCACGTGACAATCACAATGGCGCCGCAACGACGCATCAAAAGAAGGCGCCGATCAGCTTTGCAAGCGCGAAACGGCTTTGCTACAAGGCCGCCGCGATCCCCGGTAGCTCAGTTGGTAGAGCATTCGACTGTTAATCGAATGGTCGCTGGTTCGAGTCCAGCCCGGGGAGCCAGTTTCTTGCGTACCGGCCAGCGCCGCAATCAGTGGTAGACTGAGGCGAAAGCGGCTGGCGGTTGTTGGAAAAGTGACCACAGGAGAACCTTAGGTGTCACAGAACAACGGAATGAACCAAAGCCAGGGCGGCGGCAGCCGTACGATCATTTACATCATCGTCGCGATCATCGTTCTCGGCGTGATTTACTATGCGGCCAAGGCCTGGATGGGCCCGGCTCCGACGCCGCCCGCCGCGACCGAGACCACCACGCCGCCGGCGATGGCTCCGGCTCCGCCGGCTGAGACGCCGCCCGCGATGGCCCCGGCTCCGACGCCGCCGGCCGAGAC
>DASZWK010000202.1:0-50247 GCA_035546235.1 Xanthobacteraceae bacterium
TTTTCCGTCATTTGGTGGATTGGTTTGGGACGATTTGCCATGGCGGCTACCCCTTCGGCCTAGCGGTGAAAGGATATTGCCATGGCTGACGGCTACTGTCAAGTCATGCATAATCGCCGAACCGATCCGCGCGCCGCGAGAATATGACGTTTCGAGACCTTTACAACGTAGCAGCCGCGGCGCGAGGACACTGGGCCATATGCGGCACCGTCACGCAGGTCGCGGATATCCTGGAGGAGTGGTTTGTCGCCGAGGCTGCAGATGGTTTTATGATCCTGCCGCGCATTTCCCGCGCCCTCTCGACCTCTTTGTCGAACGCGTATGCCGGAGTTGCAGCGGCGCGGATCGTTCAGGCACGAGTACTCTGGAACGACCTTGCATGATCATCTGGGACTGAAGCGCCCGCCGTCGAAAGCGCGCGCCGACTCGCCGTGACGTTTGGTGCGCGACCCCTTTCGCCAACGGCGTAATTACAGAGATTGATCTTACGGCTTCGGTCCCGCGTTCAGCGCGCGCATCTTGCTGGCCGAGATCGACTCGGTCTCCTCGTCGAGCACGATGCGCTCGACGGTATAGCCGACGTCGCGGCCGTAAAACACGTTGGTGATGTTGGGCAGCGGCACCACCACGAAGCGCCCGGCATGGGCCGAGAGTGCCGCCTCGATGCGCTGCTTCACGGCAAAGAACGGCAACGGATTTTTGGCGTCGATGCCGTGCGTGTCGCGCACCGCAACGCAGACTTGGCCGATACGGCGCAGCCCCTCCTCGATCAGCCGCTGATGGCCGCCATGGAACGGCTGATAGCGGCCGACAAACAGCGCCGTCGGCTTCTGCGGATCGAATGCCGGCCGCAGCCGGGCCAGCGCCTGCTCGGCCCAGTATTGCGGCGTGCCGTCCGCTGGAATCCGAAGATCGAAATGATCCGGATGAATGAACATCCGGTTGGTGTCCTCGAACCGGCCGGTGTCGATGCGGTCGAGCCAGATCTTGAAGGCATCCCCAAACGCCATGCGCGTTTCCGGCGTCGGACAAATGAAATCCGCGATCGCCGTGCCGCCCGCCTCGACGACACGGTCGCACATCCACCCCATGCGGCGCGCGTGCTCGACGCGATCCTGATGGCTGAAACCGAGATCGCGCGACAGGTTGGCGCGCACGGCATCGGCATTGAACACCACGGCGTTGAGCAGCGGCGCCAATGCATTGGCGAGCGTGGTTTTGCCCGCACCGGGCAGCCCCATAATCAGGATCTTACGATGCACCCGTGCCTCTCCATGTGGCGGCCCGCAGCCATATTCCGTTATCTGTGGCGAGGCAATTGGGCGAGGCCATGGGGCCAGCGAGCAGCATTGAAGACGGCTTCATGACAGGCTCCGGCGGGACGTCCCTCCCCCGCTATGAACGCCGCCAGCCGGCGTGTTATTCCGCTTCGACGGTTCGCTGCAATCGAGGAGATGACAATGGCCGAAAGGAAAGTGCCGTATCAGGTGGGCGGCAGGCAGTTCGAAGGCATGATCGTTTACGATGAGAACGTCACGGCCAAGCGCCCGGCGATTTTCATGCAACCCGACTGGAAAGGCGTCTGCAGCGACACGATCGGCCAGGCCCGCAGTGTCGCCGGCAAGGATTACGTCGTGCTGATGGCTGACATGTTCGGCGCGGGCTACGGCGCCAAACAGAAATCCGTCGAAGAACTGCGCGCCGGTATGCTCGCGGTACACAACGACTTGCCGTTCACGCTCGATTGCGGCAAAGCCGCCTACGACGCGCTTTTATCCGAGGCAGGCAAACTCGGCATCGTCAACGCCGGCAAAAAGGCCGCGATCGGCTATTGCGCGGGCGGCGGCTATGCACTCGAGCAGGCGCGTGCCGGCGCGGATTTCAAAGCGGTAGTGGTGTTTCACGTCACCAATCCGAACCCGGTCGTGGACGGCGGGCCCTGCAATATCAAAGGACGCGTGCTGGCGATTCACGGCCGCGCCGATCCCGTGACTCCGAAACCGATGATGGACGCGCTCGAAGAAGAGCTGACGAAGGCGAAGGTCGATTGGCAGGTGATGATGTTCGGGCCGCCAGCCGTACACTCGTTCTGCGATCCAACCGCGAAGGGACCGGCGACGCAGTATGACGAAAAACTTTGCCGTAAGGCTTATCTGCTGATGCGCGACTTTTTCGCCGAGACTTTATGAAGACGCACCGACTCCCACGCCTGAAATAAAGCGAGGCCGGCCTTGTTCGGGCCGGCCTCCTGTTCCCAACAATTGTGGTTCGTTCTTCTGCCGGGAACGGCTTTCGTTAGCTGTTCTTGGCCTTCACGTGGCGGCGTATTCAGTGATGGTGACGGTAGTGGTGCCACCGCCAATGATGGTGCCAGCGCCAGTGATGGTGCCAGCCCCAGTGATGGTGCCAGCCCCAGTGGCGATGCCACATCCAATCATGGTGCCAGTTCCAGTCATTGTGCCACCGCCAGTCGTGGTGCCAGCGCCAGCCCCAATTGCCGTGCCACGCCCAATGGCGATGCCAACGGTGATGCCAAGCCCACCAGCGATGATGCCGCATGTGGCGATGCATGACGTGGTGCCGGTGCATCGGCTTGGCGGCCATCGGCTTCGACTTCGGGGCCGTTTTGGCCGCCGGAGCCGGCTTGGGGGCCGGCGTCGCGGCGCTGCCGCCGCTGCTGCCTCCGCCACCGGGCTGCTGTGCAGCGGCCGGAGCGGCGATGAGTGCCGTCGCGAACAAAGCGGCGGCCAAAATTCTCAACATATATTTCTCCTTATTGGCGTTTCTAAACGCGCTGTTCTTCGCAGACGCGCCTTCACAGCATGCTGGTACTGTACCGGCTGTGAACGCCAGATGAAGCGCGCGGGCGCATGGCGTTCATCTTCATGAATGTCGCGACAGCGGCTACCGCACTGCAGCATACCTCAATCCAGATGCACGCCCGCTTCGGTAATAACAGCCTTCCAGAGCCGCACTTGATCCCCAAGCTCATTGATGAAGTCCTGCGGGCTCAGCGGGTGCATCTGCATGCCGAGCTTGGCGACCGCCGCCTCGATCTCCGGAGAGCGCAGTCGGGCGGTCTCGGCGGCGTCCAGTTTGAGGATTACGTCAGCGGGCGTGCCCGCGGGCGCCATAAGACCGAACAGCACTTCGCCGGGAAAGCCGCCGAGCCCAGCCTCGCGGAAGGTTTGGACCTGCGGAAGCTGCGGCCAGCGGGCGGTGCTCGATACCGCGAGTGCCCGCAACTTGCCGGCGTTGATGAGCGGCAACAGCACCGATTTGGCGCTGGCGGTCACCTGTATCTGGTTGGCGATGGCATCGGTGAGCGCCGGCGCCGCCCCCTTGTAGGGAACGAACAGCACGTCGGCACCCATATGCGCGCGGAAATACATGAGCGCGAGATGGGTCACGATCCCGACCGTTGCGCCGGATGTCAGTTTGCCAGGGTGTTCTTTGGCGTAGGCCACGAGCTCCTTGAGCGAATGCACCGGTAGCGATGGGTTGACC
Source organism: Xanthobacteraceae bacterium (assembly GCA_035546235.1). Taxonomy (GTDB): domain Bacteria; phylum Pseudomonadota; class Alphaproteobacteria; order Rhizobiales; family Xanthobacteraceae; genus BOG-931. The sequence continues at coordinate 3,508 of DASZWK010000202.1, forward strand.
ACGATCGCGATCGAGTCGGACACGAGCGACGCCACTGGCGTCAATTCTTTGACAGGGTCGTAGTCGAGCTTATAGAGCGCCGGCGTGATGGCATATTCGTTGGAGCTGCCCAGAAGCAGCGTGTAGCCGTCAGGCGCGGCGCGGGTGACGTCCTTGGTCGCGAGCCTGCCGCCGGCGCCAGCAAGGTTTTCGATAATGACATTGCCGCCGAGTTCGGCGGCGAGCCCCTGGGTGGTGACCCGCGCCACGGTGTCGGCCGGACCGCCGGGTGGATAGGGCACGAGGATGCGGATCGGGTGAACGGGATAGTCCTGCGCGCGTGCTGCCGTGTGCATCTGCGCGGCCACTGCTACAGCGGCACACACGACCGCAAGACGTCCTGTCATGTCGTGTCCTCCCCGCTCGCTTCGGCAACGATCCAGGCGTGGTAATCAGGGTCGATGGCCTCAACCGGCAGCACCAGTATGGCAGGTGTGGTGTAGGAGTGCATTTGCTTTACGGCGGCCCGCACCGGCTCGGCCAGTCCGGCACGCGTCTTTATGATCATCACCACCTCATCGCCGCGGTCGATTTTGCCCTGCCACCAATAAAGTGAGATCATGCCCGGCAGAATATTGACGCAGGCGCACAGCCGCCGCTCGACCAGCGTCCGGCCGGCCTGCTCTGCCTCGACAACGGACGGATACGTCGTATAGACCAAAACCGCGCGTTCCATTCGTGCTCCCCGCGCCATTCGCATCCGCGAAGACCGAGCTCAAGACCGAGCCTAAGACTTAAGCTTATGCCCAAGCGCCCCACCGCAGCACGCTACAAGCGCATTGCCTTTGTCGCCAGCGGAATGCCGGAAGCGCAAAAGGCGCGCCGGCGGCTGGTTCAGCGTTACGGTGACGCCAGGCCCGAGACCGCCGACGTGATCGTCGCGCTCGGCGGCGATGGTCTCATGCTTACAACCCTGCAACGCTTCATGAATTCCGGCAAGCCGATCTACGGCATGCACCGTGGCACCGTCGGCTTTCTGATGAACGAGTTTGCCGAATCGCACCTGCATGAACGGCTCGCCGCCGCCCAAGTCACGGTCATCCATCCGCTGTTGATGCGCGCGCGCGACGCCGCAGGCCGCGTGCATCGCCACCATGCCATCAACGAAGTCTCGCTTTTCCGTCAGACCTATCAGGCGGCGCGGCTGCGCGTGATGGTCGACGGCAAGGAGCGTCTGCCGCAGCTCATCGCCGACGGCATCCTGCTCTCGACCCCCGCCGGATCGACCGCCTACAATTTCTCGGTACAGGGCCCCATCATCCCGATCGATGCGCCGCTCTTGGCGCTGACCCCCATCAGCCCGTTCCGGCCCCGGCGTTTTCGCGGCGCGCTGTTACCGGATCGCGCGCGGGTGACGCTTGAGGTGCTCGAGGTCGAAAAGCGCCCGGTTGCCGCCGTTGCCGACCATAACGAAGTCCGCTCGGTCCGCATGGTCGAGATCAGCATGGATCACTCGATCGCGATGGACCTGTTGTTCGACCCTGGCCACAGCCTGGATGAGCGCATTCTCAGCGAGCAATTCGGGGTCTGAAGGGTGGCCGGCGCATGGGCGGCGGAGTGGCCGTGGCAGCCCTCATTTCACAATATTTAAGACCACATTAACGACGTTTGCTTAGTTTGTCCGTATGGTCCGTATTGATTTCAATCGGCTCCGATTTCTTGTCATCGACGACAACGCGCATATGCGGCGCATATTACGGACGCTATTGCACGGCTTCGGGACCCGTGAAGTCTACGAGGCCGAAGACGGCGCCACCGGCCTTGAAGCCTTCACCCATTACATGCCCGACATCATTCTGGTCGACTGGGTGATGCCGATCTTCGACGGCCTGGAGCTGACGCAGATGATCCGCCAGCCGGGTGCCAACGCCAACCCATATGTCCCGATCATTATGCTATCCGGCCATTCCGAAAAGAAACGCATCGTCACCGCCCGTGACGCCGGCGTCACCGAATTTCTCGCCAAGCCTATTTCCGCCAAGGCGCTGTACGAACGGATTCTCAACGTCGTCGCCAATCCGCGGCCATTCATCAAGACGCGGACCTATTTCGGGCCCGATCGTCGCCGCAACGTCAATCCCAATTACGTCGGTCCGGAGCGCCGCAAGGAAGGCAAAGCCGAAGTCATCCGGCAGCACCCCCTGCTCGACAAAGCGAAAGTCTTGAGCTGATTCCAGGGAACGACAAACAAATGACCAACCGCAAGGATCCGACCAAGGATATGACTCCGTCGGTTGCGACCTACGCCGACTACGAAGTGATCACGCCGCCGCACCGCCTGCGCAAGGCGGTCAAGGCGGCAACCGACGGCGACGACGATCCGATCGCGCGCGCCGATGCAGCGCTCAAGCAGTTGTCGAGCGAGTTCGGCACGTGGATGCAGGCCGAGTGCGACCGGCTCGAAGCCGCGCGCCAGCAGGTCGCCGCGCGGGGATTGGACGAAAAGACGCACGACGAACTGTTTCGCGCCGCCCACGACATCAGAGGCGAAGCCGCCACCTTCGGCTTCCCGATCCTGGCCGGCCCGGCCGACAGCCTGTGCCGTCTGCTTGAACACACGCCCGAACATGACCGCATCCCGCTTGCGCTTGTCGATCAACATGTCGATGCGGTGCGCGCCATTGCCCGCGAATACAGCCGCCCCGACCTTGTCGAAATGGCGAATGCGCTCACGGTGCGGCTGCGCGATGTCACCAACGACTTTCTGCGGCGCGAGAACAGCTTCCGGCCCGATTACCTGGAAAACATTTTTGCTCCGCCCATCGCGCCCGGCGTGACCGGAAAGTAACCGGCCCTGACGCTGCGACCCTGGAGATCGGACGAGCCGGCTGACCCGGCCGTCGGCTTGTCAGGCGGCGAGCGATTGCGGGTCGGCGTCGAATTCGTCGGCGACAAAATCCTCGCAGAACTGACGTGCCTCTTCGCGCGCGGCTTCAGTGGCAAAGCGGTGCAGCAGCGTGATCAGCGGCCCCGTGTCACCGAACTCGTCTCGCTCGCAACTGGTGAGCACGCGCTCGACCATGCGGCGCTTGAGGCACGCGGCTCCCGCCGCATCGCCGATGAACCCGCCCTCGCGCATGGCTTCGACCGCCGCCTTGAAGGCCGGGTAGGTCGAAGAAGGTAACCCGGCCTTATCGAACAGCGCGCGCAGGCCTGCGGAGCCGCCGCCGTAGATCAGACCCGAAACGCGCGTGATAGGCATGTCCGCGAGTTCGGCCAACGCCTCTTCGAACATCGTGACGTTGCCGGAAAGGAGCGCCCGCAAGATCAGTCCGGCCGTGAGCTGGCCGCTCTCGCACAGATGACGAATGAGAGGACGCACTTCGCCGTTTGGCGCTTCCGCCGCGAGCGAAATCGTCGCCTTCTCGCAAGCCTCGCGCGTGACGCGCTGCGCCTGTTCGGCGTCAAGCCAGTTGCGTCCGGTGACAAATCCGGCGAGCGTTTCGGACAGCTTGGTGACGAGCGTCAGCCGCGTCGCCGCGGCAAGATCGTCGCGCTGCAAGAGCGGCTCACGAATCGCAGCAAGATGGCCGAAGCGCTCGACGATGCGGTCGATCGAAAACGGCGCAATGTCGGCACCGGGATTTTCGATGAGAATGAGACAGGCCTCGCCGGTGCCGACCTCGGCGATGGCGGCGGACACGGCGCGCGGCAATGCGGCGCGGCTGGCAATCGCAGCCTGCACGCCGGGGCAGCCGGCTGCCACTGCATCGACCAGATCGGCATCAACAAGCAGTGGCGAAAGCGCGAGCACCGGCGCCGCGATCTGCGGCTGATCGCAGGCCAGCGCATGCATAACCGCCGCCGGCGCACTCGGACTCGCCGCCAGCGCATCGGCAAGCGCGCGGCGCACCAGCGGGCTCGGATCGTCGAGCAACACCAGCATCGCGCCTTCCGCTGCGGCGGCATCGTCGGCCGAAAGCTCGGAGTAAAGGTAGGCGCGGGCGAGCGCGCCGGTCGCCTCCGCCCGCTCACAGGCGGGAGCGTTGCGTACCCATTGCAGGAATTGGCGAACAATCATTTTACGCACAGCATCGCTAATTCAGACTGGGATTAGTCTAGCGAGACCGGCTTAATAAACAGTTCACCATAAATCTTTGCGAACGTTACCAAGTTATTAAACAGCCGGTCACCGGTTTGCAGCGACCAAAAGCCGGCCGAGCATGGATTACGACCCGCTCGCGGTATCCTTGAAGAGATCTATGAAATTGGCGGCAATGGCCGTCGGCGCCGGCGCGGCGGCGCCTGCGGCGGAGGATTCCGGCACGCTCCAGAGCGGGCCTGTAGGTTGCGCGGCACGAGACGGCGACCGCACCGGTGTGCTCGGCGTCCCGCTATTCGCGTCGGCGAACAGGCCGTGGAAGATCTGGCTATCCTGCCGATTCAGAATCGGGACCGCGGCGGCATACGCACTGGTAATGCCGGCTGTATCCGGCACCACCGCAACCGGAGTCGTTCGCGGTTGGGCTGCCGCAAGCGGCACGGTCGCGATGATCCCCGGAGGCGGCCTGATCGACAACGGTGCGGCGGTCGGAGCCGGACTATTTGCAGCCTGCATCACCGAAGCCGCAGGCAAAACCGGCCGCGACCGCGCCACATCGTAGCGCGCCGTGAGCACATCGCGCACCTGGGCAACGGTGCGGGCGGTGCCGGCCTTGCGATCGTAGAAGATCGAAGGATTGGCCTGCGCCGCGTTGCCGAACGCCGTGGCCGCGGTGGCGTTGGGATTGCTGGCGGCCTGCGAGATCAGCCGCGCCGCGCCGCCGGCGCCGAGAAAATGCGCGATGTACAGTTCGCCCTCACTCGGCTCGCGGCCGAGCTTCTGTGCGAGATACGTCGCATTGGCCTTGGTGAAGGCGCCTGCCATCACCGCGTTCGCATCGGGGTCATTGCGCAGCTTGAGAATCTGACTGCGCAGCGCCGGGTCATTGACCTCGTAGTGCCCGGATGCAGTCCGCGTGATGGCATCCGCATAGCGGCCGTAGCCGAGCGCCGGACCGGCCTGCTTGAGCGTCCCGAGCCAAGTCTGTTCGACGAATTGGAACAAGCCCCGCGCCGACGATGTCGACGCGCCCGCATGGGGATTGAGACCGGACTCAACCTGTGCGGTGGCAAGAAGATACGAAAAGCTCGTGCCGGTGGCCTGCGACGCCTGGCGAATGGCGCCGGTCACCGTCGAGCCCGCGGCCATACTGCCGGGATCGACAAGCATCAAACAATCTCCCCTCCCGACAGCAGCAGGCTCCCACCGGCGCTTTCGAGGCACTGCCAATGATTAACGGGTATGGTAAACGGGTGGTTAACAGAACGGAGATGGATATGACACAGCAAGCACCCGTGCGGCACAAGCGCGGCGGGCTCTACTTCGAGGATATCGTTCCAGGCGAAGTAGTCGAGCACCGCTATACGCGCACCGTCACGCAAATGGACAACATGCTGTTTTCCAACATGACGCTGAATCCGCAGCCGCTGCATATCGACCGGCACTTTTGCGAGCAGGAGACCGAATGGGGCCAACCGCTGATGAACTCGCTGTTCACGCTCGGCCTGATGATCGGCATCCAAGTGTCTGACATGACGGTCGGAACCACCATCGCCAATCTCGGCATGACCGACGTCAAATTTCCCCATCCGCTGTTCGAAGGCGACACTGTCCATTGCACCACCGAAGTGATCGGCCGGCGCGAATCGAAATCGCGGCCCGGCGCCGGCATCGTCGAATTCCACCACCGCGCCTTCAATCAGGACAATAAGCTGGTCGCGGAATGCCGCCGCCAGGTGTTCATGCGCATGCGGCCGAAGTGAATGCGCTCGTTCCTCTTCGTCCCCGCCGACAGCGACAAGAAACTCGACAAGGCGATGACCAGCGGCGCAGATGCGCTGCTCATCGATCTGGAAGATTCGGTCGCGCTCGACGGCAAGGCGCGCGCGCGGGACAGCGCGGCCGCGTTTGTCAGAAATGCGCTGACGGCAACGACGCGGCCGTATCTGTGCGTGCGCGTTAACGGCTTGCAGACCGGCCTCACTGATGCCGATCTCGACGCTGTGGCACCCGCCAAGCCGGATGCGATCATGCTGCCGAAGGCCGAAGGCGGCGCGTCGGTAATTCACGCGGCCGCGAAGCTTGCGGTGCGCGAGGCGCAGAACGACCTGCCCGACGGCCACATCAAAATCCTGCCGATCGCCACCGAGACAGCAGCTTCGCTGTTCGTCGCCGGCACATTTGCGAGCGCGCGCGAACGTCTGATCGGTCTGACCTGGGGCGCCGAAGACCTTTCCGCGGAGCTCGGCGCCGACACCAACCGCGACGCGCAGGGACAATTTCTCGATCCGTACCGTTTGGCGCGAACGCTCTGCCTCGCCGGCGCCGCCGCCGCGCAGGTGCCGGCGATCGACACGGTCTATGTCGACTTCCGCAATGAGCAGGGCTTTCGGCGCGAATGCGAGGAAGCCGCGCGCGACGGCTTTGTCGGCAAAATGGCAATTCATCCAGCCCAGGTGCCCGTCATCAATGCGGCGTTCACGCCGAGCCCGAAAGCGCTGGCCCGCGCCCAAGCCATCGTCGATGCGTTTGCCAGGACTCCGAGCGCCGGCGTGGTCGGCATCGACGGTGTCATGTACGACCGGCCGCATCTGGCGCGCGCGGAACGACTGCTCCAACGCAGAACTTGATCAGTCCTTGTCGCGATAAACCGCCTTCGGATCGAACACCCGTTCGTCGCGGAATTCGAGCTTCATCGCGCCCCCCCTCTGCCCGAGCGGCACGGCCCGGTAAAAGCACGAATGCCGGCCGGTGTGGCACGCGCCCGCCACCTGCTCGACCTTGAGCCAAACCGCATCCTGGTCACAGTCGACGCGGATCTCGACCACGCGCTGAATATGGCCCGAAGTTTCGCCCTTGCGCCACAACGCTCGCCGCGACCGGCTGAAATACCAAGCTTCGCTGGTGGCCACGGTCTTTGCCAGCGCTTCGGCGTTCATATGAGCGACCATCAGGACGTCGCCGGAAGCCGCATCGGTTGTCACGCAGGTGACGAGCCCGTTGGCGTCGAATTTCGGCGTCAGCCGCACGCCCTCCTCAAGCTCGGCCGCCGCCCCGGGGGGCGGGAAAGTCGCATCGTGGGAGGGGCTTTGAGACATGGAAACCGTGCCGGACTCACCCTATACATTCGCCCATACAGTGGCTGCATGGCTCCGCGGCGATGCGGCGGACTCTCCCGCCGGCGCGCCAGTGACTATATAGTCGGTTAGAATGCTCAACGAAGTCTACAACAAGCGGATTATCGAACTTGCCGGCACGATTCCGCGCATCGGCAGGCTGTCCGACCCTGGCGCGAGCGCAACCGCGCATTCGCGGCTGTGCGGCTCGACCGTGACAATCGACCTGAAGATGGACGGCGACACGGTGACCGACTTCGCCCATGAGGTGAAGGCTTGCGCGCTCGGACAGGCGTCGTCATCGATCATGGCGAGCCACGTCATTGGCTCGAAGGCCGCCGAGCTGCGGCAGCTCCGCGAAACCGTGCGCAAGATGCTCAAGGAGAACGGCGAGCCGCCGCGCGAGGGCAAATGGGCCGACATCGCGGTGCTGGAGCCGGTGCGCGACTACAAGGCCCGCCACGCGTCGACGATGCTCACGTTCGATGCCGTGGTGGACGCCATTGGCCAAATCGAAGCGAAGCGGACCGCGGATCGGACCAAGGCTGCGGCGGAGTAGCTTGCTCGGCATCCCAAAATCCTGCCTCAACGCGCCTCGCCTCTTTGGGCGCGGTCTCGTCAAACTCTATCGTTATACGCTGTCCGGGTTTGTCGGTTTTGAATGTCGGCATCTGCCGACCTGCTCCGAATACGCCGACCAGGCGATCGACCGTTTCGGCCTTTGGGCGGGCGGCTGGATGACGCTGGCGCGTCTGTTGCGCTGCCATCCCTGGGGCACGTCCGGGCTTGATGTCGTGCCCGAGACGTTACCGGGTGGCGCGCGCTGGTATCTGCCTTGGCGTTACGGTCGGTGGCGGGGCGTTAATGACCGCCCCGCCACCGCCTGATCTGGCCGCAGCCGCCTGTTACGCGAACTCGGCTGGGCCAGTCAGCCTTTTATCGCCCAGCGTCGGCGAGATTGGCGATGTGCTGCGAGGCCGTGTTCGAACCAAGCGCTGCGGCTTTTTGGTACCACTGGCGCGCCTTTGCGGCGTCAGCCTCGACGCCGATGGCACCGAGCCGCGCGATGACTGCCGGATCGAACGTCGAGCCGAATTCCAGTGCGGCTTCGGCACTGTCAGACTCGGCGGCACGCTGCAGCACGAGTCGCGCGGCCGAAATGTCGCCACTCGCCAGCAAATCTTTTCCGCGTTTGACGAGCATCGCAATCTCGTCCGGCGCGAGCGTCACCGCTTGCGCCGCCGGTTGCGGCGGGTCGGCTGCGCGGGCCGGTTCAGGTCGTGGCGGCACCGCTTTCGGCGCTGTTTTTGTAATGGCCGCTGGCACGATTGCCGGTGACATCGGCGTTTCAGCCGCAACGGGCAACGGCGCCATCGCCGTGTGGATATGCTCGACCTTGACCGGCGTGGCTGGCAGCCTTGATTCCGGTGCTGGTGCGGGTGCCGTTGTTGACGCTGCTGCTGGTGCTGCCGGCGCCAGGGTCGGGATCAGCATGGCATGCACCATCCGGTCAATGTGGGGCTTGAACGGCAGCGAGATTGTCAGCGTCGGTAGCGAGATGGATGCCCAGGCGACAAGCGCTGCGACGCCGGCCACCGCGCATAGCCGCAGCGCGATCCGGTCCAATGTCGGCCGATCGTCGACCCGCACCGGCGGCTCGGGCATCTGATCGGGGTCGAGCGAGAGCCGATACTGCAAATCGCGCATGGCGCGATCGCCGTCGAATGGCGGGTCATAATCGTCCTCTTGCGGGCTCGTCGGCGAGCTTTCCGCGCCCAAGTCGCCGGGCGATGCCGCGCCCGGCGATGCGACGTTGCGCGCCCATGGCGGCGCATACCTTAAAGCCGCATCGAGATCTTCTGGATGGTGAACCGGAGAACTCATTTACGCCTCCCCTACTCGGCACACAGTCACGAATCAAAAATTGCACTCCTGCTATGGGCGCTCGTGCGCCCGCCAATCGAGAAATTGTTGGAACAGACGAGCGCGATCCACGTCGCCCGCCGCGCCGCCGCCGCGCTGCGCCAGAAACGGACCGGAGCGCTGATGCATCTCGGACACCGGCGTCGCCTGCTGATGCTGGTTGAGCCATTCCGTCGCGGCCGGAAACCTGGTCCAGCCCGGCAGCACCGCAGCAAGGTTGGTTTCACGCCATTTCGGATGATGCGGCGGTTTCTGCAGCTCGGGCAGTTTGGGAAAGAAACGTTCGACGAAATCGGCGATGCGTCGATAGCGATCTGAATCGCGCGGCCAGTTGTAGCAGATCAGCACCGCGCTGACCGCGATCGTGTCGACGTCGTGCCCCTCCTCGACCATGCCGGGATAATCGGTATGGCTGAGCACGGCGGGCAGATAGTCGGCCTGCAGCGGCTTGGCGAATGCCACCGGCAAAAAGCGCAAACCTTGCGATGCACGCAGCTTGCTCATCAGGCCGGTCGGCTTGCCGGCGATCAGAATCGTCGCGGCGAGCTCGCCGGTTTTGAGTTTTTGGATAGCGTCGCCCTGCCCCATATTGACTTCGATCGGGTGAACGCCGAGCCGGGCAAAAATATCGCGACTGGATAACTGGCTGCCGCTGCCGACATCGCTGAAATTGACCTTCTTGCCGTCAAGCTGTTCGAGCGAGGTGATGCCGGACTCCGCCCGCACCACGACATGCATCTCTTCATTGAACAGCTTGGTGATGTAGTCGATTTGACTGTCGAATTTGCCAATTTCGTTGCTGGCGCGATACGCATTGAGAATGATCGACTGCGTGATGCCGAGATCGATGCCCTTGAGAAAGCGCACGTCCTTGATGTTCTGGCCGCCGCCTTTGCCGACCACGGGCAGGACGCGGAAATTGTCGCCGTCGTCGAGCACGTCGGACAGATCGTAGGCAATCGTCAGATACGTGGCGTTGGGATTGCCGGAAATGAGCGCGATGGTGTTGGCGTTAAGCCGCTCGCCAAGGCTGCCCAGACCAGGTTTGTCGGGAATCGGCGCGTTGCCGCCGGCAGGTCCGGCGAAAGTTGCGCTAAGGGAAAAGGCTGCGGTCAGCAACACCGCTACCAATACGCATAGCACCTGGAATGGCCGGTAAAGCCACCGCAAGCCCCCCCTCATGAACTTCCCCGTGCGGCGGACCCGCGCAGTTACGCAACACACACACTGGCGTGGCAGACCCGCAACGTTTAGACACCCACCCTCGCCGCGCCGTCCAAGAGATGCACACGTTTGATTGCCGTACGTGTGCCCAGCGCGGTGCCGTTCTAACGGTCGTTAGATATTGGGGCGGCCGTATGATCACGATTGGGTGATTCGGCGGCGCGCCTGCCGCAATCTCGAACGCGCGTTCGAATAACGCTGATCGTTCCGTGAGATTGTGGCGCCATCGCCGGCAGGTAGGTTGCAATGCGAATTTGGCATGGTGCGTTTGCTGCGAACGCTCCAGTCGCTGCGAAGCCTGGACCGCCTTGCACGGCCAAGTCGACCTGCTATATCGCTTGCACGCTTACCTGCGTTCGTAGGCAGCGAGTGAGCATCAGGAGTCTATAATGGTCGCCCTGACCTTTCCCGACGGCGCGCGCCGGGACTATCCCCCGAACACAACCGGCCTCGACATTGCCAAAGGCATCTCGCCGTCGCTCGCCAAGCGCACGGTCGCGATGGCGCTTGACGGCAAGCCTGCCGACCTGTCGGACCCGATCGAGCACGACGCCAAGATCGAGTTTCTCACCCGCGACGACCCGCGCGCGCTTGAGCTGATCCGCCATGATGCCGCGCACGTGCTCGCCGAAGCGGTGCAGACGCTGTGGCCCGGCACCCAGGTCACTATCGGCCCGGTGATCGACAACGGCTTCTATTACGACTTCTTCCGCAATCAGCCGTTCACGCCGGAGGATTTCGACGCGATCGAGAAAAAGATGCGCGAGATTATCGCGCGCGACAAGCCGTTCACCAAGGAAACGTGGTCGCGCGAGCAGGCCAAGAAGGTGTTTCGCGACAAGGGCGAACTGTTCAAGGTCGAGCTGGTGGACGCAATTCCCGCAGACCAGCAGATCAAGATCTACAAACAGGGCGACTGGTTCGATCTGTGCCGCGGCCCACACATGACCTCGACCGGCAAGATCGGCAATGCGTTCAAGCTATTGAAGACCGCCGGCGCCTACTGGCGCGGCGATTCCAAGCGCGAGATGCTGTCGCGCATTTACGGCACCGCGTTTGCCAAGCAGGAAGAACTCGACGCCTATCTGAAGCAGATCGAGGAGGCCGAAAAGCGCGACCATCGCCGGCTCGGCCGCGAGATGGATCTGTTTCACTTCCAGGAAGAAGCGCCAGGCTCGGTATTCTGGCACCCGAAAGGCTGGACGCTGTTCCAGACGCTCGAGAATTACATTCGGCGGCGTCAGCAGACAGGGGGTTATGCCGAGGTCAACGCGCCGCAGCTGATCGATTCATCGCTGTGGGTCGCGTCCGGCCACATGGCGACATTCCGCGAAGCCATGTTTCTGGTGCAGCCACGCGAGGAGGACGATCGCACCTTTGTGCTCAAGCCGATGAACTGTCCCGGCCACGTCCAGATCTTCAAGAACGGTCTGAAGTCCTACCGCGATCTGCCTTTCAAGATTGCGGAATTCGGCAAGGTCCATCGCTTCGAGCCGTCCGGGGCGCTGCACGGGCTGATGCGCGTGCGCGCCTTCACCCAGGACGACGCCCATATCTTCATCACCGAAGAACAGATCGCTGACGAAGTACTCAAGGTCAACGATCTAATCCTTTCGATCTACGCGGATTTCGGCTTCGATGACGTGCGCATCAAATTCTCCGACCGGCCCGAAAAACGCATCGGCGACGACGCGGTGTGGGACAAGGCAGAGGCGGCGCTGAAGAAGGCGCTCGACGCGTCAGGCCGGCCCTGGACCCTGAACAAGGGCGAAGGTGCCTTCTACGGCCCCAAGCTCGAATACGTGCTGCGCGACGCCATCGGCCGCGACTGGCAATGCGGTACGATCCAAGTCGATCTCAACATGCCGGGCCGGCTCGGCGCGTTCTATATCGACGAGCATTCCGACAAGGTGACGCCCGTGATGCTGCATCGCGCCATGTTCGGCTCGCTGGAGCGCTTCACAGGCATCATGATCGAACACTATGCCGGCCACTTGCCGCTCTGGCTGTCGCCGCTGCAGGCGGTGGTCGCAACCATCACCTCGGACGCCGACGAGTACGCCCGCGAGGCGATCGCCGCCGCGCAACGCCTGGGGCTTCGCGCCGAAGGCGATCTGCGCAACGAAAAGATCAACTACAAGGTCCGCGAGCATTCGCTGGCGAAGGTGCCGGTGCTGCTCGTCGTCGGCAAAAAGGAAGCCGCGGAGCGCACCGTCTCGATCCGGCGCCTCGGCAGCGACAAGCAGCAGACCATGCCGCTCGATGCGGCGCTGGCGGCGCTGGCGCAGGAAGCGGTGCCGCCCGACGTGCGGCGTCTCTCAAAGGCGACGTGATCGTTTCGCGGAGCAGCCGTTAATGCGCCGACAGCTCGATCTCGCCGTCGACGCCGTTGATCACCTTGAAGTCCCGCGCATAGGTGCGGCCTTCATTGCGCGCGATCAAATGATAATCGCCCTCGGCGAGCACCAGACGGGGAAACGCGCCGATCGATTCCTTGATGACGTCACCGTCGGGCGTCGACACCGTCCACTGCGTATTGGCCAGCGCCTCGCCGCCGTGCTGGTTGACGAGCTTGAGGGTGATAACGGCCGCCCGATGCGTCACCACGACATCGGTGAGCTTGCCCGGCTGCACCTGGACGTCGGACCGCGCCACCGAGTTCACATCGCCATAGGTCGAAACGATGTAATAGGTGCCCTCGGGCAACAGCACGACATCGCCGGTCACGACGTTCTGCGCGATTGGGCGGCGTTGCGCGGTGTCGAACTGGCTGCCCGGGTAGACGTCGAAACTGATCTGGCTCGGCGGAATGCGCACGTCGTTGACCCGGCCTTGCAAGCGCACCCCGCCGGCCGGGATATCGAGCACGTCGCGCACCGTCTCGCCGCGCAGCCGCACCGCTTTGGCCGCGCTCGCGAGGCCAAAACTCGCATCCACGACATAATCGCCCGGCGGCAGCACGAAAGTCGCGGCTGCCGTACGATCTTCCTTGACCAGATGGAACATGCCGTTCGCATCCGGACTGGCGGCGTAAACGCGCCAAATCAGGCCCGCGTTGATCAGAGGCGCATTGGGCCCGTAACGCGCGGCCACCATGAGCGCGACACGCCCAGCCGGCAGCGCCGGAGCGGCCTGGGCGAAGGGTGGCGAATGGGCCGACGGTACGGGAAATTCAATACTGGGGCCGGGCGAACCCGGTCCGGGAACGAGTTGGGCGGGCGCGGCCGATTGGGGCGCCAATAAACCCTGCGCGTCGGCTCGCAACGGCCCGAAACAAGCCGCGAGCGCCGCCGCAACAATGGCGCCGCGCAAAAATAGACCCAGGCCCCGTCCCGACATGCGACTTTTTTCGATGCCAATCGCGGCAATTTCAAGCCGGGAGGACGTCGCATGGGCCTTCACTATAACGCCGTTTGCGGCTTGTTGTGACGCTATGAGCGGCCGATCATCAGCGGCGCAAAGGCCGAGGGAGCCATTTCGGCCGCGTTGCGTTATGCAAAGGTATCAAAGAGAGACAGGTGAGCAGGGTAGATCTCGCGAGTGCATCCGTTGACGCCGCACCCGTACGTTCCCCGATCGGACTAGTGCTCGGCAGTGGAGCGGCGCGCGGCTTTGCCCATATCGGCGTGCTGCAGGTGTTGATGGCGCATGGCATTGTGCCAGACATCGTTGTCGGCACGTCGATGGGCGCCCTGGTGGGTGGGTGTTATGCCACCAACCATCTGGACGAACTTGAAAGCTGGGCGCGCTCGCTCACGATGCGGCGCATTCTAGGCTATCTCGACGTGCGGCTGGGCGGCTCCGGCCTCATCAGCGGCGGACGTTTGGCCGGTCATCTGCAGGGCTCCATCGGCAGCAGCACCTTGATTGAGGAACTGCCGATGCGGTATGCGGCCATTGCGACCGAAGTCGGCACCGGGCACGAAATCTGGCTGACGCGCGGCTCGCTGGCTTTGGCGATGCGCGCTTCCTACGCACTGCCCGGCGTTTTTCCGCCGGTTCAGATCGGCCGGCGCTGGCTGGTCGATGGCGCGCTGGTCAACCCCGTTGCGGTCTCGACCGCCCGCGCGTTCGGTGCGCGCGTGGTCATCGCAGTCAATCTCGATGCCGATCGGTTCGGCCGCGGCGCCACGATCGCCAGCCATGGCACCGATCCCGGAGACGGCGAGGACGTCGAGGCGGCCGGCAAGCCGTTCACTGGTTTCGCGCGCCTGCGCAACATGTTCGGCGCCGAGCGTGCCCTCAAGCGCAATATGATCGGCAATAGCGCGCGGCCGAGCTTTTCGACCGTGATGATCGAATCTTTCAATATCATGCAGGATCGCCTCACTCGCATGCGGCTTGCCGGCGATCCGCCCGACGTACACATCACGCCGCGCATCGGTCACATCGGCTGGCTCGACTTTCATCGCGCGGCCGAAGCGATTGAAGTCGGCCGTTCGGCTGCAGAGAAAGCGATGGACTCCATCACCGAAATGATCGCCGCACTGCGCTGAATGCCGGGCGGGTGCGGGTAGTGTCCCTGCGTCAGCTCACTGGGACGGCGAAATGCGCGCGCAGGTCGCCTGGCAGGCGAGTTGCTGGCTTGAGCAGTTACTCAGACACGATCCACTGGCCGTGGTGTTGGCGCCGGACGACGTCGAGGAGGAAGGCGCCACGCAGGTGTATTGACAGGTCGCTGCCTGAGAATTGCAGGCCATCATGCAGCTGGTAGTGGTCGAACTTTGCGCCAGCCGGATCGTTTTGTTGCCTGCGGCAGCGGGCCCGTTGCCGGCGGACGCACCGATCATCAATGCGGTCAGAACAATCAGCGAGCCCCGCACATTTCCCTCCCCTGTTACGCGTGCAGGGCAGCATAACGGACTTATCGCGGCGACGAAATGCACCAAGCTGCGCGCCCGGCATCGCTGCGCGTCGCAATCGGGGACTGCGGCGTCCCTGACCCGGGGCCGCTCTCGCCAGTTTCGGCAGGGCTTTGCGCTATGCCGTGAGGATGTAGTCGCGCATCGCCGCGGATTCGCGCTCCATTTCCTGGAGCCTGTGCTTGACCACGTCGCCGATCGAAACCATTCCGACCAGACGGCCCTGCTCGGTGACCGGGACATGGCGGAACTTGCCCTTGGTCATGCGCTCCATGATGCTGCCGATGGTGTCGTTCTCGTTGCACGTTTCGACCCGACGGGTCATCGTCTGGCTGACAGGCTCGTCGAGTGCAGCCGCACCGCGCGCCGCCAGCGCCTGCACAATGTCGCGCTCCGATATCACGCCGACGAGACGGCGGTCGGCGCCGAGGATAAGCACCGCGCCGATCCGCCTTTCGGAAAGCAGCTTTGCAGCAGCGGCCAAGCTTGCTCCCGGCTCAATGGTAAAAACCTCACGACCTTTCTCACCGAGGATAGTGCTGATGGTCATCATCGCCTCCCTTGTCTTCACTGTTTGATCCGCCGCCACATGGCCGGCAGCAGTAAAGGCAACACCATCAATGTTCGGGTCGGCGCCGAGTTCCGTCCGGCGGGGCTGCATTCCGCTTTGCGGTGCAGCATCGAGCCTGGCGGCGGGGCATGAGCCTCGACCGACGCCTACTCATTGAATGGTAGGGTCGGCCCGGAATGCGGCGTTTGCGTGGTCCAACATGCCGCTACGTTCAATCTAACCTGCCGCTTCTGTATCCAGATTTTCGGAGTGCGGAACGACGGGATCGAACGCGGTGAAGAGCAGCAGGCCGGCAAAGAAACCGCCGATATGCGCCTGCCAAGCAATCTGTTGCCCAGGCTCGGCTGCGAAAGACACTGCTCCGAGCCCGAATAACGCGTTGAGTCCCATCCACACACCGAGGAACAGCAGAAACCGTACGTCGCGCAGAACGGCGGAAAGCGGCGCAGCCGGAACCCGATAGGCTTCGCCGTTCCCGGCACCGTCACGCCAGGTTTCGAGCGGACCGTGCTGCTGGAAGACAAAGCGCATGGCTGCCGCCATCGCACCGGATACCGCCGCCGATGCGCCAATCATGGGCGCGGCCGCGCCGGGTGAACTGAATAGCTGCGCCAACGCCCCGGCCGCAGCCGTCACCAGCATGAAGAGGACGTAACGCAATGCCCCGAAACGCCGGGCGAGCGCCGTGCCGAAGGGGATAAGCCACGCGAGGTTGAGCCCGATATGAAAGATATCGGCGTGCAGAAAAGCATAGGTGAAGAACGTCCACAGATCGGCGCCAAAGCCGCCGGGAAACTGGCCGCTCACAGCGGGATTAGTGCTGTAACGCGCCGGAATAAACGCAAAGGTGAGGACGAACTGCGTGTCTTCGGCGGCGCTCAAGGCAAACATGCGAAACAGATGAACGCCGACCAGAACGGCTATCGTCGCGAGTACAATGCGAGGGATATTGAGGATCGGCTCTGACGACTTTGGCACTGGAGCTTCGGTCACGCGTGTTCCGATTCTAGCTTATGCACTTCGGCCGGCGGGCGCTCTTGAATGCTAAAGTCTAAAGTGCGCCCGCAAGCGTAAGTCCCAGCAGGCTTTGTATTTGACGTTCACTTGAGGTGTGCGCCGTAGCGGTGGGCAACATTCCGCCGGCGCCCTCGCCGCAGATAGATCGCCCCAATCGCGGCGACAAGCAGGCGCACTGGCCAACCTGCAAAGAAACAAAAGGGAGGGTCGGAACCCTCCCTTTTGCACCCTGTGCGGGGGTTTAAGCATCCGCAATTCGCGATCCTCAGATCGCCACGGCGGACGAATTCCCCTCGCCTCCCATTTTGCCGAGATCGGCGGTCGTTGCGTCCGACCGCATGACATGGCCGCAGCCTAGGAGCGGCGGCTCGCCGAGCCAACGTCAAGGTTCCGTTAACACTAATTCCCGCACGCCGGCGCAAATCCTACCACGGCCCGCTGTCCGGCACGCGATCTGCTCGCTCTGCGTGCAATCGAGCCAAACGGCCGGCAGTCTGTATCGAATAGGAACAACTTAGATCACGGGCGTGTGGAGCTGCGTTTTATGAAACACCCAGCAAGTCGCCGGCTGTATGCATACTGGGACGAATTGCGCGGGAAACGTCCCGCGCCCGAGCGGGCCGAGATCGAGCCGGGCGCCATCAGGCAGATTTTGAGCGAGGCCTTCATATTGGCTCTCGACCCAGCCGGGGGCTACCCATTCCGCCTCGCCGGAACCCGGGTTTGCGCGCTGTTTTGCCACGAACTTAAAGGTGAACCGTTTGTGGCGATGTGGGACGAAGCCAGCCGAAGAGTAATCCGCGACCTGCTCAGCATTCTCGCCGATGAGTCGGTCGGCGCGGTTGCGGGTGTCACCGCTGCCACTGCCAGGGGCGAAGCGATGGAGTTGGAGCTGCTGTTGTTGCCGCTATCCGCCACGCGCCCGAGCCTCGCCCGTACCATCGGGGTCCTGGCGCCGCTGTCGATCGCGCCGTGGATTGGCGCCAGCCCGCTCGGTCCCCTGACCCTCGGAAGCCACCGCCATATTGGCCCCGCCATAGAAAAGCGGCTGCTGCCTCGATTCCTGACGCCGCGCAGCCGTCGGGGTCTCGTTGTTTATGATGGCGGGCGCTCCTAAGCCGTAGTGGGTGGCAATCCGCAAACATGCACATGCGTGCGCCGACTAACGAGACGTTAAGACGGTGCACCTAGGCTTGCGATCAACATCGCGGGCAAACCAACCACATGGCACTCGCCGAACGAATCCCGAGTTTGCGGTCGCTGAGCGCAGAACGCCGCCGTTTCCAGCGCGTCAAGGTCAACCTGCTCGGCCGCTACATGCTGGCGGACCGTCGGGAATTTCCGTGCCAGGTCGTGAATATGTCGCCGGGCGGCATGGCGGTGATCGCTCCGGTGAGCGGCGCTCCGGGTGAGCGCATTATTGCCTATGTGGATCATCTCGGCCGGCTCGAGGGACACGTCGCACGCGTGTTTCAGAACGGCTTTGCGATGACGATTTCGTCGACGACGCGCAAGCGCGACAAGCTCGCCGCGCAGCTCACCTGGCTCGCCAACCGGCAAATCCTCAGTCTGCCGGAAGACCGCCGCCACGGCCGCATTGTGCCCCGCAATCCGGTCGGCCGGCTCATCATGCCAAATGGCCTCAACGTCAGCTGCCGGATTATCGACGTGTCGCAGTCGGGCGCCGGTATCGCCACCGATCAGCGGCCGCCTATTGGGGCGCTGGTCACGCTCGGTAAAGTGCAGGGCCGCGTCGTCCGCCATATCGAGGATGGATTCGCCGTCGAGTTTACGCGCTTGCAGCATCCCGATTCGCTCGAAGAAAATGTGACCGGCGGCTAAAGCGGCCGGGCATTGACGCTTTTCCACCGCTGCGGTCCCAGGCGGCAGCTGCGTCAATACGTCCAGCGACCGCGCCCGGTGGAATGCTATTTCCGGAGTCATTCCGTAATAGGACCGATGTTCCCGGAACATCGGCACACGGAGCGATTTGCAAATATTGATTGGTATCCTCCATGGCGATTTTGCCGGGCTTTAGTTCCCGACGCCGCTTCATCATCCTCGGCGGGCTCGTCATTCTTGGCCTTGCCAGCCTGGGGATCCGACAGCTCAGCGGCCGCGCCCCTCCGGCACAGAGCGGCACGGCAGAAACCGCCACACCTGTCACGGCCGGCACGGCCGTGCGCCGGGATTTTCCAGATTCCGTCAATGCGCTTGGAACCGTCCGTTCGATAGACAGCGTCGCCATCCAGCCGCGCGTCACCGGTGCGATCACCAAGGTCGAGTTCTCGCCGGGCCAGGACGTCAAGAAGGGCCAGGAGCTGTTTCTGATCGATCCCCGCCCCTACCAAGCCGCGCTCGATCAGGCCAAGGCGCAACTGGCGCACGACGAAGCGGTGCTCCAAGAGGCAGAGGTCGACCTGACGCGCTACCAGACCCTTGAAAAAGAGAAATCCATCGCGGGACAGCAGGCGCAGGATCAGGCCTACGTGGTGCAGCAGGACAAAGGCACCGTTGCACTCGACCATGCCAATGTCGAGACCGCGCAGCTCAATCTCGACTATTGCCACATCGCCGCGCCGATTGCCGGCCGCGCCGGCGCGCTGCTGGTCGATCTCGGCAACCTGGTCGGCCCGCAAAGCGGCCAGTCGGCGAGCGCGTCAGGCGCGTCAGGCAGTTCGGGAAGCAGTCAAACATCCAGCAGCAACACGCTGGCCTTAATAGCGCAATTGCAGCCAATCTACGTTGATTTCAGCGTCGCACAGGCTTTGCTCCAGGAAATCCTGCGCAACCAAGCCGCGGGCGCCCTCGAAGCCGATGCCTATTCGCAGACCGGAAAGCTTCTGGAAAAGGGCCAAGTCACCCTGATCGACAATCAGGTGAATGCGGCGACCGGCACCGTCATGCTGCAGGCAACTTTCACAAATGCCGGCAACGTGCTGTGGCCCGGCGAATTCGTCAGGATCAAGCTGATCGTGGCGATCATGCATAACGTGGTCACGGTGCCGGCGGCCGCCGTCATGGCGGGCGCGAACGGGTCCTATGTTTACGTCATCGGACCGGACAGCAAAGTGAACCGCGCCACCGTCGAGGTTGCGGCCCGCCACGGCGGCGTCGCAGTGATCTCGAAGGGACTTTCCGGCGGCGAGAAGATTGTGACCGATGGACAGTATCGGCTCGCCAACGGCATGCGGGTCGCCATCCAACCAGCTCAACCGGGAGCGAGTTCCGCGCAAAAACAGATCAGCGAGCAATGAACGTATCGGAAGTCTTCATTCGCCGGCCCATTGCCACAACGCTATTGATGGCCGGGCTCACACTGTTCGGACTCGTCGCCTACGAATTGCTGCCGGTCGCCGCGCTTCCTACCGTCGATTTTCCGACCATCGTCGTCACCGCGCAATTGCCGGGGGCAAGCCCCGACACCATGGCGTCGACCGTGGCGACCCCGCTGGAAGACAAGTTCACCGCGATCCCGGGGCTGGCGCAGATGAGTTCGACAAGCGGACTGGGGCAAGCCACCATCACGCTGCAGTTCGATCTGAGCCGCAATATCGATGGTGCTGCGGGCGACGTGCAGACCGCGATCAATGCGGCAAGCGGGCTTTTACCGAAGAATCTGCCAAACCCGCCGACCTATCGAAAAACCAACCCGGCCGAACGATCGATTCTTATCTACGCCGTGCATTCGGACGCAATGCCGATTTATCAGCTCGACACCTACGCCAACACGATCCTGGCGCAGTCGCTGTCGACGGTTTCAGGCGTCGGCCAAGTCGACATTGCCGGGCAGCAGCTGCCCGCAATCCACGTCCAGGTCGACCCGCAAGCGTTGGCCGCGCACGGCCTCAGCCTCGCGCAGGTGCAGAGTGCGCTCAGCGCCGCAACGCTTGATGCGCCGAAGGGCAATCTTGAAGGCCCGCATCAGCAGTTCCCGCTCGACACCAACGACCAGTTGCTCAGCGCCGCCCAATTCGGCAACATCATTCTGGCCTACCAAAATGGCGCGCCGGTCACCGTCAAAGACATTGGCGACGTCATCAACTCCTCGGTCAATCCGCGCACTGGCGCATGGTTCGACGGCAAGCGAGCCGAGCTGCTGCTGATCAAGCGTGAAGTCGGCGCCAACACCGTCCAGGTGGTGGATCAGGTCAAGGCAATGTTGCCCACGTTGCTCGCCGCGATTCCTCGCGCGGTACACGTCGACCTTGTCAGCGACCGATCACAGAACATCCGAGCGTCGGTGCGCGACGTGGAGATGACCCTGCTGATCACGGTCGTCCTCGTGGTGCTGATCATCTTCGCGTTCTTGCGCACGCCGTGGGCGACGGCGATTCCGAGCGTGACGGTTCCGCTGTCGCTCATCGCCACGTTCGGCGCCATGTATCTGTTCGGCTACAGCATCGATAATCTTTCGCTCATGGGGCTGACCATTGCAGTCGGCTTCGTGGTCGACGACGCCATCGTGATGATCGAAAACATCGTCCGCTATATCGAGGCCGGCAGATCCGGTTTCGAGGCCGCACTGGTCGGCGCGGGCCAGATCGGCTTCACCATCATCTCGATCACGTTCTCCCTGATTGCCGTGTTCATTCCCCTGCTGTTCATGTCCGGTATCGTCGGCCGGCTTTTTCATGAGTTTGCGATGACGGTGAGCATCGCCGTCGTAGCCTCGGCCTTTATCGCGCTGACGCTCACGCCGATGATGTGCTCGCGGTTCCTCGCCCGCGAACACGAGCGACCACCCGGGCGTATCAGCCGGCGGTTCGAAGCCATGTTCGAACGGATGCGGGGCGGCTACGACCACGGCTTGAGCTGGGTGTTCCGCCATCAGCCGCTCATGCTGGCCGGCACGATCGCCCTGATTGCGCTCACCGGATATCTCTATGTAGTGATTCCCAAGGGTTTCTTTCCCGAGCAGGACACCGGATTTCTGTTTGGCGAAGTCGAGGCCAGGCAGGACATCTCATTTGCGGGAATTACGCGGATCAACGAGGAGTTCTCGAAGATCATTGTTGCGGACCCGGCCACGGCTGCCGTCGTCAGTTTTGCCGGCGCCACCGGCGGCAATTCCAGTGAAAATACCGACCGCATGTTCATCCAGCTCAAGCCGGTCGGCGAGCGGCCGCCGATCGAGCAGGTCATGGCGCGGCTGCGGCCCAAAGCCGCCAAAGTGATTGGCGCGAAATTCTTCATGCAGCCGGGCCAGGACATCACCATCGGCGGCCGAATGGAGCAGGCACAATACCAGTACACGCTGACCGATACGAGTTCCAACGAACTCAATCACTGGGCGCCGATTTTGCTCGCCAAGATGCAGGCGATGAAAATTCTGACCGACGTTGCATCCGATCAGCAGATCGCCTCGCCGCACATTCCGATCGAGGTGGACCGTGACGCCGCCTCGCGGCTCGGCGTTTCCCTCTCCGCCATCGATGCAGCGCTCTACAGCGCGTTCGGGCAGCAGCAGATCGCGACGATCTACTCGGCCACCCAGCAGACCAAGCTTATCCTTGAAGTCCAGCCGCAATTCCGGGTCGGACCGACGGCGCTCAGCCGAGTCTACGTCGCGGGAGCCAATGGCGCACAAGTGCCGCTCGCGGCGCTGGCGCGCTTTACCAACAGCGTCGAACCGCTGACGATCAATCACCAGGGGGTCTTCCCAGCCGTCACGCTGTCGTTCAATCTCGCGCCCGGTGCCGCCTTGAGCCAGGCGGTCGATG
Source organism: Xanthobacteraceae bacterium (assembly GCA_035546235.1). GTDB lineage: Bacteria > Pseudomonadota > Alphaproteobacteria > Rhizobiales > Xanthobacteraceae > BOG-931. Next base: position 26,025 of record DASZWK010000202.1, read on the forward strand.
CGGTCTCCGCGCTCAGCACCGACCTTCACGTACCGCCGACGCTGCATGGCGCCTTCGAGGGGACGGCGCAGGCGTTCCAGTCGTCCCTCACCTCAACGCCGCTCTTGATCCTTGCCGCAATCATCGTCGTCTATGTCGTCCTCGGCATGCTTTATGAGAGCTTCATTCACGCGCTCACCATCCTGTCGGCGCTGCCTTCCGCCGGGGTCGGGGCGCTGCTCATGTTGATGCTGTTCCACTACGACCTGAGCCTGATCGCGTTCATCGGCATCATTCTGCTGATCGGCATCGTCAAGAAGAACGCGATCATGATGATTGATTTTGCGCTTGAGGCCGAACGCCGCGAGGGCAAAAGCCCGGTCGAGGCGATCCACCAGGCTTGTCTGTTGCGGTTTCGTCCGATCATGATGACGACGATGTGCGCGATCGTGGCCGGCTTGCCGCTGGCGCTGGGCCAGGGCGCTGGCTCCGAGCTGCGGCGGCCGCTCGGCATCGCCATCGTCGGCGGCCTTTTGGTGTCGCAATCGCTCACTCTTTATACGACGCCGATCATTTACCTTTATCTGGACCGCTTGAGCCATTGGGCCAGCGGACGGCACCGCATTTCCCACGGCGACGCCCCCGCTTCCTCATCGCGAGCTGCTTAGTGCGTACCGACGTCGCGAGCGTAGCGCCGGGCATCATTGCATGCGGCTCAGGCGAGCCCGCCTGAAGGTCACCAGCCGGTAAACGTTCAGCCGACAATTGCGCCGGCGATGTTTGCCCACGTTGAACTGTGGCGCTCAACAGAGCCTGCTCGTCGGCCGATGAAAACACGCGCTCCCTAAAAGGAAACCAAGCAAAATTGGCTGCAGACAGCGTCGAACCTCGATTGCATACAATTTTACTCAATGTTGAATAGATCAAATTTTATCCAATATTCGTGCAAAGGCTCCGCAGTATTTCGGCGCTCTTGACTTGGTTTTACTTCAAATTGAACGAACCAACTTAGCGGCCCCGCAAAAACTTTGTGCGAAACGTGACCCCATCGAGACGGGAAGGGGTCAAGATGAGTGCGGGTGCCAGAGCGATCCTCAAGCGCTGTGCGGCTGCGAGCGTCATTGCGCTCGCGGTGCTCGGCTCTCCGAGCGCCGGCACCGCGCAGAGCCGCTCGCTCTTCGTCGGCGTCGGCGCAAAAACCTCCGCTCCGATCGGCTGGTCTCAGTTCTGCGTCGAATACGATCCGGAATGCAAGACCAAACCGTCAATGCCGCGCGATGTCGTGCTGTCCGGACAGGCGTGGAAGGATCTGGTGCGGGTCGATCGCTGGGTCAACGCCAATGTCAGGCCGATCACCGACCTTGAACATTGGGGTGTGGTCGAACGCTGGAATTACCCCGACGACGGCTACGGCGACTGCGAAGACTATGCGCTTGAAAAGCGCCGCATGCTGATGGACGCGGGCTGGCCGCGCCAGGCGCTGCTGATCACCGTCGTACGCGATCAGAACGGCGACGGCCACGCGGTGCTGACCGTCAAAACCGATAAAGGCGAATACATCCTCGACAACCAGCGCGACGAAATTCTGCTGTGGTCCGATACCGGCTACCGCTTCGTGAAGCGGCAGTCGCAATCCGATCCCAACGTTTGGGTCTCGCTCGGCGAACCGCGGCCGGCGCCGCTCACGTCATCGTCGCGCTGAGAACCCAGGAAGCAAAGGAGCTACGCGAACTCGGTCACGTCCCCACCCCTCCCCGTCCCCAGACCGGGTTCGCGCGCGGGCGGCTCTCCCCCAAGAGCCGCCCGCACCTTTTCTGCTTTCAAAGCTTCGCGTTTACAGCCGTTTGCAAGGCGGCTAAAGACGCTCCAACACCGAACAAAGCGGGAAAACGACGACTGGACGAGTGGACTTTGTTCACTCTTCGTCCGCGGTAAGGTCAGGCTGATGCTGCGCGCGCTACGTCTAAATGAATTTTCGTAGTTCAACGAAGGTCGCGGAGCGATCAAGAGCAACCCTGAAAAGAGAACTGGCAAAAACGAGCTTACACCTGTTCGTTTTATGATAGGGTTTTGTCAATCCCTACTCATCCATCGGTTCGACGGCTCCCCCCTAGATGTCTTCGTTGGCTGACCTCCCTGAAGTAATTGGCTTCTTCAGTTATTCACGAGAGGACGATGAAGCCTTTAGAGGAACGCTGTCGGCCCTCAGGGATGCCATCCAGCGCGAACTCGGTGCACAACTCGGCCGCTCCAAAAGGAGTTTCCGGCTGTGGCAAGACCAGGAGGCAATCGCGCCAGGCAAGCTATGGGAAGCCGAAATCAAGAACGCGGTCGAACAATCAGCCTTTTTCATTCCAATCGTTACTCCACGCGCAGTCAACAGCGACTACTGCCATTTCGAATTCGAGGCTTTTTTAGCGCGTGAGTGCGCCCTGGGCCGCACTGACCTCGTGTTTCCAATCCTCTACATTTCGGTTCCAGCACTTGAAAACGACGCACAATGGCGAAATCATCCGGTCCTTTCAATTATAGGCCAACGTCAATATGTTGATTGGCGGCAATTTCGCCATCACGACGTTCACACAACGGCCGTACGCGAGGCGGTCGAGCATTTCTGCCAAAAAATAGTTGCAGCGCTGAATCAACCGTTGGTGTCGCCGGAAGAGCGCCGCCGATTGGAGGCCGAAGCCCAGGAACGATTGGACAGCGAGCTTCGGAGGCAAAAGGCTGAGGAGCAGCAGCGGGCAGAAGCGGAGATGCTCCTTCAGAAGCGCCAAGCCGCACAGTTGCGCGCCGCGGAAGAAAATAGCCGCCAGACTGCCGAAGCTCAACGGCGTTCGCGACTCGACGCATCGCTGAAAGGCGCCGTCGCCAAGGCTCTACAAGACGACGACGAACATACTAGCTTTGTTTCGACACCCACGCGACTTCCTAGGAGTGCGAAACAGGACAAAAGAGTGCAAGAAACTCTCGCCGATGTTTTTGCCTCCGTAGACCGGGCGCAAACCTCAAAGTCATCGGGTCTGTGGGAGGCGTGGAGACCCGCGGTGATTAATTGGGGGCCGCTCATAGTACCGCTGGCACTGCTGATCTTGGCCGCGCTGTTGGTTGTGCAGAGACTTCCATAATATCTATTCCAAATAACCCTGTAGAGCCTGTCGTCCCTCGGTCAAATCACGACCTATAGAGGAATCAATCGGCCGATGGAGCTATCGCAGCGCTGAGGCTGCTCGCGAAGCCCATGGGCGCGTGTTCGTTCCGGCACAGTGTGCATCGTGGATGCGCCGCTATGGCGGTGCCGACATTCAAGCGCTGGTCGCTACTGGCAACTAGCGCGATCTCCGCAGCGCCAGCCGCTACGCGCACGCCATCGCGCGCGATGACTGGAAACCCGTCGAAAGCCTTCCCGCGTCGAACACCCGTGGAAAATCCGTGGCGCGAGCATAGGCACGCAATGCAACCTATTGATTTCCCGAAGAGCACGCTCCTCTCCCCCAAGAGCCGCCCGCACCTTTTTGCAGCGCCTTGCCGCCGCTATGGCTTGCCATGATCGCGCCGCTGCCAGTCGCACGCAGCAAAGTTCCCGAATGCTTCGCGGTGCGACACTAAGGCCCAGCGTCGTTTCACGCCCTGGCAGCTGCGGATTCGCCACGTAAACGGCGCATAAACGCGATTATTTGTTGTTCGCCGCAATCGTCAGATTTATCGTGTGGCAAGGCCGGGCGACGCGTTCGCGCGGCGCGCGAGCACGCTTGCGCGCGCTGGCGCTGGTGGGGACATTGTCATCGCATGATCGCGCTCGTTCGCATCGCACTGCGGCGGCCGTATACGTTTATCGTCCTCGCCCTCGCCATTCTCATCATCGGTCCGCTGGCGGCGCTGCGGACTCCCGTCGACATTTTTCCGGACATCCGCATCCCGGTCGTCGCCATCGTCTGGCAGTATACCGGGCTTGAACCGGAGCTGATGGCCGGGCGTATCACGTCACAGTCGCAGCGTGCGCTGACCACGACTGTCAACGACATCGAACACATCGAGGCGACGTCCTACAACGGCCTCGGCATCATCAAAGTGTTCTTTCAGCCCGGCGCCGACATCCGGCTCGCGAACGCGCAGATCACGGCGATTTCGCAGACGCAGCTCAAGCAGATGCCGCCGAACACGACGCCGCCGCTCATCCTCAACTACAATGCCTCGACTGTTCCGATCATCCAGCTCGGTCTTTCCGGCTCCGGCCTGTCCGAGCAGGCGCTGGCGGACATCGGCCTCAATACGCTGCGCACACCTCTCGTCACAGTTCCCGGTGCCGGCATCCCCCTGCCCTATGGCGGCAAGCTTCGACAGGTGCAGATCGACCTCGACGCGCGGGCGATGCAGGCGCGCGGGCTTTCCGGACAAGACGTCGCCAATGCACTTGCGGCGCAGAATCTCATCACGCCGGCGGGTACCGAGAAAATCGGTTCGTTCGAGTATGCCATCCAGCTCAATGATGCGCCGTCCGCGATCGCCGACCTCGCAGACCTGCCGATCAAGAGCGTCAACGGCGCGATGGTCTACATCCGCGACGTCGCGCACGTGCGCGACGGCAATCCGCCGCAGACCAACATCGTCCACGTCGACGGCAGCCGCTCGGTGCTGATGCAGATTCTCAAGAACGGCTCGGTCTCGACGCTCGCCATCATCGACGGCATCAAGCAGAAGCTCACCGAGATCAAGGACATCCTGCCGCCAAATCTGAAAATCGCGCAGATCGGCGATCAATCGATCTTCATCAAGGCCGCCGTGAACGGCGTCATCCGTGAGGGCGTCATCGCGGCGTCGCTGACCGCGCTGATGATTCTGATCTTTCTCGGCAGCTGGCGCTCGACGCTGATCATCGCCACCTCCATTCCGCTGTCGGTGCTCGGTTCGATCGCCACGCTGTCGGCGCTCGGCGAAAGTCTCAACATCATGACGCTGGGCGGACTGGCGCTCGCCGTCGGTATTCTCGTCGACGACGCTACGGTGACCATCGAAAACATCAATTATCATCTCGAACAGGGCAAGACGGTCGAGACCGCGATCCTGGACGGCGCCGCGCAGATCGTGACGCCCGCCTTCGTATCGCTGCTGTGCATCTGCATCGTCTTTGTTCCGATGTTCTTTCTGCCCGGCGTGGCTCGATACCTGTTTGTGCCGATGGCCGAAGCCGTGATGTCGGCCATGGCCTGCTCATTCATTCTGTCGCGCACGCTGGTGCCGACATTGGCGAATTATCTGCTGCGCCCGCACGCGCCGCACACCGACATGCACGGGCTCGATGGTCCGCTGCCGCCGTCGCCCAACCCGCTGGTGCGGCTGCAACGCGGTTTTGAGCGCGGCTTCGAGCGGCTGCGCCTGCTCTATCGCGAGCTCCTCATCATGGCGCTCGCGCGCCGCGCCGTGTTCGTTATCGGCTTCCTCGCCGTTGTCTTTGGCTCGTTCGCGCTGACGCCGTATCTCGGCCGCGATTTCTTCCCGACGGTCGATGCCGGGCAAATCCTGATGCACGCGCGCACGCACGTCGGCACGCGGGTCGAGGAAACCGCGCAACAATTCGCCGAGATCGAGAAGGCGATCCGCCGGCTCATTCCGCCGGAAGATCTCGGGACCGTGGTCGACAATGTCGGCCTGCCCGGCAGCGGCATCAACATGACCTACAACACCAGCGGCACGTTCGGCGCCCAGGACGGCGACATTCAGATCAAGCTGAACGAAGACCACCGGCCGACCGCAGACTATGTCCGGATGCTGCGCGAGCAATTGCCGCAGCGCTTCCCGGGCGTAACGTTCTCGTTCCTGCCCGCCGATATAATCAGCCAGATTCTCAATTTCGGCGCGCCCGCGCCGATTGATCTGCAAATCCGCGGACCTTCGTTGCCGAACGATTTCGCCTATGCGGAGAAGCTGCTGCGCGTGATTCGCCACGTTCCTGGCCTGGTCGACGCCCGCATCCAGCAGGCGCTCAACTATCCCGCGTTCAATGTCGATGTCGATCGCACCCGCGCGCAATATGTCGGCCTTACTGAACGCGACGTGACCAACAGCCTGGTGGTCAACCTGGCCGGCAGCGGCCAGGTCGCTCCGACCTATTGGCTTAATCCGGCCAACGGCGTGAGCTACGCGATCGTGATGCAGACGCCGCAATATCAGATCGACTCGCTCAATGCGCTGCAAAATCTTTCCATCAATGCGGCCGGCGCGCCGTCGCAAACGCTCGGCGCCATCGCCGACATCAAGCGCGCGGCTACGCCCGCGGTTTATTCCCAGTACAACATCATGCCCATGGTCCAGATCTACGGCACGACGCAGGGCCGCGATCTGGGTGCGGTTGCCGCCGACATTCGCCGTGTCATGGCCGCAAACGCGAACGAGACGCCGAAGGGCGTGCAGGCCGTCCTGCTTGGCCAGGTCGTGACGATGAACAACGCGTTCACTGGACTGCTGTTCGGCCTCTTGGGCGCCATCGTGCTGATCTACCTGCTGATCGTCGTCAATTTCCAATCGTGGAGCGATCCGTTCGTGATCGTCACGGCGCTTCCTGCGGCGCTGGCCGGCATCGTGTGGACGCTGTTCGCCACCCACACGACGCTGTCGGTTCCGGCGCTGACCGGCGCCATCATGTGCATGGGCGTCGCAACCGCCAACAGCGTCCTCGTCATCAGCTTTGCCCGCGAGCAGCTCGAACAACGCGGCGACGCGGTCGCGGCGGCGCTCGAGGCAGGTTTCGTCCGCTTCCGTCCGGTGCTGATGACCGCGCTCGCCATGATCATCGGCATGGCGCCGATGGCGCTTGGGCTCGGCGAAGGCGGTGAGCAGAACGCGCCGCTCGGCCGCGCCGTTGTCGGCGGTCTGGTTTTTGCTACAGTGGCGACACTGATATTCGTCCCGGTCGTCTTCAGTATCTTTCACGGCCACGGCGGGAGGGGCCAAGCCTCTGGCACTGCCGCCGGGATTGGGGAACCGCATGCAGCCTGATCCGGCTCCGCCCGTCCTGTCGCGGCGCAAACTGGCATTTGCCGGTCTTGTTGCGGCTGCGGTCGCCGCCACAATCGTCGTCATGGGCATTACGTCGCGACGCGCCGCCGATGCCAAACTCGGCGATTGGACCGAGACGCAGGCCGTGCCTGTCGTTGCCGCGGCGCTGCCTGATACGCACGGCAAGCGCGCGACGTTGGATCTTCCCGGCCGGCTTGAGGCCTATACGCAGGCGCAACTCTACGCGCGCGTCAGCGGCTACCTGAAGGACTGGAAGGCCGACATTGGCACGCCGGTAAAAGCCGGACAATTGCTCGCCGACATCGATGCACCCGACCTTGACCAGCAGATCATGGAGGCGAGAGCAGCGCTGGCCAGCGCCCAGGCAAACCTCACGCTGGCACAGGCGACACTGCAGCGCGGCCAGACATTGATTCATTCGGGCGCCATCTCGAAGGCCGATCTCGACCAGCGAGCGGCCGACGCGGCCAACAAGGATGGGCTGGCAAAGGCGGCACAGGCCAATCTCGATCGTCTGCGCGTGCTCGAACAATACAAGCGCATTACCGCGCCGTTCGACGGACTTGTCACCGTGCGCAGCACCGACATTGGCGCGCTGATCAATGCCGGCGCGGCCGGCCCGCCCCTCTTCGTTGTTTCGGACACGAAAAAACTGCGCGTCTACGTCAACGTCCCGCAGAATTACGTGCCGAGCATACAAATCGGCACAAAGGCGAATATCTCAGTTCCCGAATATCCGGGAAAAACCTTTCCGGCGATCGTGCAGGCGTCCGCACAGGCCGTTGATGTCGCGTCCGGAACCACGCGGATGCTGCTCATCGTCGATAATGCCCGCGGCCAGTTGATGACCGGCGACTTCACCAATGTCAGTTTTGAACTGCCGCATCCGGAAATCGCGATCAACGTGCCGGCAAGCGCGTTGATCTTCAATCAAGGCGGCCTGTTCGTCGCCACGGTATCCGGCGACAGCCGCGTCCATCTCAAGCCGGTCACGATCTCGCGCGATCTCGGCAAGGAAGTCGAAATCGGATCGGGGCTCAGCGTCGACGAACGGGTGATCGAGAGCCCGCCTGACGGCATCGCCTCCGGCGATCTGGTCAGGATCGCCCGTTCGAAGGACGGCACACGCGCCCCGAAGGATACTGCGGCAGCCGAGAGTCGCTGAGCGCGACAGATCCGTCGTCAGGCGGACATCAGCATTTGCATTGCCATCACCACGACCGTTCCCGACATCAGGCTCCATAGGCCTGCGATCACGGTCGCTACCATGACGAACTCGGCGCGGCGGCCCTCAATGCGCCGTCCACGCAACGTGTTGCGCATGATGATGAAGGGCGCGGAGAACATCAAAAGCGGAATAGAGGCAAAGCGCGATGTGGTCGGCCCGATCTCGAGCAGGCGAAAGCTTGGAAAGTGTTCGGAGAACAGGCGGTACCCGGTGGCGCACAAGCCGGCGACGGCAAATCCGATCGCCAGCGAGAAGAAAGACTCAATCGTCTCCGGCGAAATTGCCGGCCACGCAAAATCGAACATGTCGGGCGCCTCCTCGCCCGAAGCCATCGCAGAGGATCGCGCGCCGCGCCACGGAATGCTTAAGGAAAGGTTAATAGCGCGACCGTGCGCCGTCCCACTTTGCGCCATGGTGCGTGCGATACTGATGTTTGATTCGTAGGCAGGCGGCACTGACGATATGACCGCGCAGGCGACTTTCTCAAACAGGCTCCGCCGCAGCGCCCGCGGCTTTACCCTGTTGCCGCTGTCTTTCCTGATTGTGCCGTCGATCGCCGCGGGGTGCTTCATCGCTTACGCGCTATGGCCAAGTTGGCCGAGCGCGCCGCTTGCGCACGATGCGCCGGCGCTTCCCATTACAGTTGCCGGCGCGTTGTTCGAAATCCCGCCGGCGGCAATCCGCACCGCGGTGCAGCGCCACCCGGGCCCACACGAGCGCGTCGATCTCGCCTTTGCGTGGCCCGCTCTTACGCCGCCTCAGCCTGACGGCAAGGGTGACGATCCGACGCCCGCCGGCACCCAGACTGACGGCGCAGCCGCGCCGACCCCGAAGATGGAGATGCCTGGTACGACCGGAAGGTTGTTTGTCACCATCGCCGGTCTGGGCGCGCTGTTGCCGCCGCTTGAGCGGCTACGTAACATTTACCCGCACTATGTCGAAGCGCAGGCGAGAGCGGGCAGCGAGGGCCTTGCCATTCTGCCGTTCCGCGTCGGCACGCCCTATGAAGGCGAGGATCTCATCTACCTCGCCGACCAACCCGACCGGTTCTATGCGCGCTGCTCGCGTCAGAGCGAACTGGTGCTTGGCACCTGCATCCAGGAGCGGCTCGTCGGCGCGGCCGATGTGACGCTGCGCTTTCCGCGCGACTGGGCGGAAAAGGATTGGCGCAGCGTTGCCGCCGGCTTCGACCGGCTGCTCGTGCAATTGCATCCGTCGGGACAGTAGCGGCTCGACTGCAGAGGGGCGGCGCAACGCCGCCTCAACCCAGGTCCATATCGAGGATTGGCATTTCGAGGATGTATGATCCGCGCCGCTTCTCCTCGTCGACGAACAAGACGCCGATAAACTCATTGCCAAGGTAGGCTTCAAGCGAATCCCGCTTCTTGGCGCGCGGCACTACGCGAATCTGCTCGTTGTCGAACTTTTTTTTCAGATACGCATCCAGGCGCTTGAGCTGATCGACCTCGCTCACCTCCCCGAGGCTGATCTCCATGCGGAAATTGTACGACAGATCGTCGTCTTCGTCGTCGACGTTCAATTCGCCCAACCGCTCCTCGCCGATAAAGACATCGGCGGCCTTGGCCTGCTGCGGCACCACCCGGATGCGCGCGTTACCGAACAGCTTTTTGAGATAGCCGTCGAGTTTCCTGACTTCCTGTACGTCCACCACGCAGCTCCCGCGCCGCCCCTGAGCAGCAATCTCAATGACAATGATTCGCGGCCAATTCCGCTTCTTGCTTACGCCTCGTCGTTAAACATCTGATCCATGCTGCGCGCCGGCTCCGGGCACCCGGCCACGCCGATGACCTTGGCGGGCACGCCCGCCACTGTGACGTTATTCGGCACCGGCTTGGTCACGACCGAACCGGCAGCGATGCGCGCGCAATGACCGACTTCGATATTGCCGAGAATTTTGGCTCCGGCGCCAATCATGACTCCGTAGCGAATCTTGGGGTGCCGGTCGCCGGCCTCCTTGCCGGTGCCGCCCAGGGTAACATCGTGCAACAGCGAGACATCATCTTCAATCACCGCGGTCTCGCCGACCACAAGCCCCGTGGCGTGGTCGAGGAAAATACCGCGGCCGACCTTGGCGGCCGGATGAATGTCGACTTGGAACGCGGCCGAGGCACGGCTTTGCAGGTAAAGCGCGAAATCGCGCCGACCCTTGCTCCACAGCCAATGCGCCAAACGGTGCGTTTCGATGGCGTGGAACCCCTTGTAATAAAGGACCGGCTCGATCACCCGACGGGTGGCTGGATCGCGGTCGCAAACCGCCATGATGTCGGCGCGAAAGCTCTCGCCGATCGAAGCGTCGTCCTTGAGGGCCTCCATATAGGCTTGGCGAATAAGCCCGCTGGATACGGCACCGTGACTCAAGCGCTCGGCCAGCCGATATACCACCGCCGCTTCGAGACTGTCGTGGTGCAGAATGGTCGAGTAGATGAAGGTAGCAAGCTCCGGCTCGCGGCGCGCCGCCTCCTCGGCCTCGCGGCGCACCCGCGCCCATACCGGATCGACGGTGTCGAAGGCCGGCTTTGCCTGGTACTGCGCCATGTGGCTCACTCCCGGAAACTGGCGAACACTATGACCTCTTCTAGCATAAGATCGGCATCAAGGTGGGCAAAACCAAGGGCCGAGGAAAGCTAAGCCAAAGGCATCGGCCACTGACCGATCGCGATAGGCCAGTGGCCCATTAGGGCCGCTTGTTTAAGAATTCCAAAACCCCAGCCTTATAGGTCTTATCGCCTACCGCCAGCATGTGATCGCGGTTCGGGATCACGAGCGCCTGCGCATTCGGTATGAGGGCGGCCAGTTCTTCGGGCGCCCCCGCGATCGTGTCGTTGCTGCCGACGGCGACCAAGAGCGGCACGGCGATACGGCCGACCTCCTCCCTGCTCAATGTCTGCCGCGACCCTCTCATGCAGGCCGCCAGCGCGCGCAGATCGGACCGGGTCTGTTCGGCAAAGCTACGAAACTGGCGGGCGCCCGGGTCAGCCACGTCGGCCAGGCTCGGCGCCTCAAGCCCGCGCGCGATCCGTTCCGGGTCGCCCACGCCATTAATGAGACCCATGCCGAGGCCGCCAAGAATCACCGAGCGCACCCGCTCCGGGTGCGCCAGCGCCAGAAAGGCCGAAATCCGCGCTCCCATCGAATAGCCCATGACATCGGCGCGCGGCAGGCCGAGATGATCGATCAATGCGCGCACGTCCTCCGCCATGATCGTCGAGCGGTACGCCGCAGGATCGTAAAGCTTGGCGGACGCTCCGTGGCCGCGATTGTCGAGCGCGATGACGCGCCGCCCCGCCCCGGTCAGCGTCGATACCCAGCCCGGCATGTTCCAGTTGACTTCCTTGGTCGAGGCGAAGCCATGCACCAGCACGATCGGTTCACCCTCGCCCTGATCGAAAAAAGCGATCTCCACTCCGTCATGAGAAAATTGGGGCATTCGACCTCCGCGGCGCACCGGTGCATTCTATTACCAGAGCCGCCGGCATTTCCGAGCCGGGAAATCATCCCGACGGACGGTCTAGGAATCGGCTATTTGCGCCGCTATGGTGCGACCAATCGCTGGCGCGACCGTCCCGCGCCGCAAAATTCAGGACAGGACAAACGATGTCGGACGAAATCGTTCCGCATTTCCATAACGATCCAGGCGTCGCCATGATCAATATCGGCGCCAAGAAATTCATGTGCATGGGCGCGCTGCCGCCGTTCGACCACCCGCACGTCTATTGCGACATGGGCGACGACGCCGACTACGTATGTCCGTATTGCTCGACGCTTTACCGGCACGATCCGGCGCTGGCGCCGAACGAGGCGCAGCCGGCGCAATGCGCCTGGCGCAACGCCGCCTGACCCGTCACGGAGCAACCATCCTCACGCCGTCGCGCATTATTATCGCAGGTGCCGGAATCGGCGGATTAACTGCGGCACTGGCGCTGGCGCGCCGCGGCTTTCGCGTCGTCGTGCTGGAGCAGGCCGAGCGGCTTGAGGAAACCGGCGCCGGCATTCAGCTTTCGCCCAACGCGTCGCGCACGCTGATCGACCTCGGCCTGGAACAGCGGCTGCGGCCGCAGGTGATCGAGCCGGCGGGCCTTCGCGTCCTCAATGGCGAAACTGGCCGCGAAATCGTGCGGGTACCGTTGGGGAAGGCGGCCGCGGCGCGCTACGGCGCGCCCTACTGGGTCATTCACCGCGGCGATCTGCAGGCCGCGCTTGTCGGCGCAGCCGCACAACAGCTCGATATTTCGATAAAACTCGGCCTGCATGTCGATGACGTCGCCATTCATCCCAATGGCATCACCGTCATGTCCCACGGAAGAAGCGGCGTCGCCGACGAACACGGCAACGCATTGATCGCGGCAGACGGGCTGTGGTCGACGGCGCGCGCGCGCTTCGGCTACGGCGGAGCGCCGCGCTTTGCCGGCCGCGTCGCCTGGCGCGCGCTCGTGCGCGCCAAGGATGTTTCGCCGCAACTTTCCGAGCCGCTCATACAGCTTTGGCTCGGCCGCGGCGCGCACATCGTGCATTACCCGGTCAAGGGCGGCAGCGTCATCAATGTCGTCGTCATCATGGACGACACCTGGAATGCGCCGGGCTGGAGCGAGCCCGCGACGCGGGCGGATCTCTTGCCGCGACTGTCGACACGCGATTGGACGCCGCAGGCATTGTCCTTGCTGAGCGCACCGGACGCTTGGCTGAAATGGGCGCTGTTCGATCGCCGGCCGATTTTGCGCGCCGCTGCGGGACCGGTGGCGCTTCTCGGGGATGCCGCCCACCCGATGCTGCCTTATCTCGCGCAAGGCGCCGCGATGGCGATCGAGGACGCCGCCGTCGCCGCACGGTGCTTGGCGCAGACGCCGAAGGATCCAGCCGCGGCATTCCGCAGCTATTGGCGCTTGCGCCGGCGCCGTGCCTGGAAGGCGCAGCGCCTCGCCGCCCGCAACGGCGCGCGCTATCACCTGAGCGGCGTCCGCGCTACGCTGCGCAATGTGGCAATGCGCACACTAGGCGGCGCGCGGCTGCTGCATCATTATGACTGGCTATACGGCTGGCAACCGCCAGCCTGATCGATTTGCGCACCGGCAGATAACCGCCATGCCGAACAAAGCTGAAAGTCATTCGCTGTTTCCCACAACGACCGCCGGCAGCCTGCCGAAGCCGGCGTGGCTCGCCGAACCCAACAAACTGTGGCCGCAGTGGCGGCTCAAGGGCGAGGAACTTGCCGCCGCCATCGATGACGCAACGCTTGTCGCGATCAAGCTGCAGGAAGACGCGGGTCTCGATATCGTCAGCGACGGCGAACAGTCGCGCCAGCATTTCGTTCACGGCTTTCTCGAAGCGGTCGAAGGCATCGATTTCGACAAGAAAGTCGAGATGGGCATTCGCAATGATCGCTATAAGGCGATGTGCCCGACCGTCACCGGCGAACTGCGGCTGCGCCGCCGCGTGCACGCCCGCGAAGCGCGACTGGCACGCGCTCACACCAATAAAAAGCTGAAATTCACCTTGCCGGGCCCGATGACCATCGTCGACACCATCGCCGATGCCCATTACGGCGACCGCATCAAGATGGCGCTCGCTTTTGCCAAACTGCTCAACGAGGAGGCGCTGGGGCTCGCCGCCGACGGCGTCGATGTCATTCAGTTCGATGAACCGGCCTTCAATGTCTATATGGAACAAGCAGCCGGCTGGGGCATCGAAGCACTGCACCGCGCCATCGATGGCGTTTCATCCAAGAGCGCCGTGCATATCTGCTACGGCTACGGCATCCCCGCCAACATCGCGTGGAAAGCCGGCCTCGGCGACGAGTGGCGGCAGTACGAGAAGTTTTTTCCCGCGCTCGCCAGAAGCCGGATCGATCAAGTCTCGGTCGAATGCATTCATTCGCGCGTGCCGATGAGCATCCTGCAGTTGCTCGATGGCAAGGAGGTTCAGATCGGCGTCATCGACATCGCCACGGACACGATCGAGACGCCCGAAGAGGTTGCGGGCGTTATTGCCGAGGTCACCAAACACGTCGCCAAGGACAAGATCGTTCCGTCGACCAATTGCGGCATGGCACCGATGCGCCGCGATATCGCGGAGAAGAAACTCGTGGCGCTGGGCGAAGGTGCGGCGCTCGCGCGCAAACGATTGGCCTAGGGTTTTTCCAGCAGTTGCCTTTGGCCGGCTTCCTCGGCGTCGCTCATATCATCGGTCGCTGCGCGACAGCACGTCCATCAGTTCGCCGACCTTGCGGCGCTGTTCGGCCTTGTTACCTGATGCAATCGCATGTTCGACGCAATGCGATACGTGGTCGGCGAGGATTTCTTCCTCGGCCCGCCGCAACGCGGCGCGCACCGCCGAAAGCTGGGTGACGACGTCGATACAATAGCGGTCTTCCTCGACCATTCGCGCGAGGCCGCGCACCTGCCCTTCGATCCGGTTCAGGCGTTTGAGCACCGACGACTTGGCAACCGACTGCATGGCCTCTATATACCCCTACCGGGTACCCGTTTCAAGAGGATTATCGTGCAGCATTCCGCGTGTTCGCATCACACCCCTGTCACGGACGCCGCCACCGCCGATCCGGTTTGCGGCATGCGCGTCGATCCGGTGACGGCCAAGCATCGGCACTCTTACCGAGATCACGACTATTTTTTCTGTTCCGCCGGCTGCCGCGAAAAATTTGCCGCCGACCCGGAACGCTATCTGCGTCCCAACGCAGCTCCCCACCCGGAGGCCGCGACGTCAACTGACGCGATCTACACCTGCCCGATGCATCCGGAAATCCGCCAGCACGGGCCCGGGCATTGTCCGATCTGCGGCATGGCGCTTGAACCCGAAGCCGGCGGCGAGGCGGACGACGGCGAACGTATCGCCATGACGCGGCGTCTGTGGATTTCGGCGGTCCTCGCCGCCCCAGTCGTGGCTTTGGACATGGGCGCCCATTTCGGCGCCTGGCATTTCTCCGCTCCATGGCCCGACTATGTGCAATTCGCTCTCGCCACGCCGGTCGTGCTGTGGGGCGGCTGGCCGTTCTTTGTGCGCGGCGCGCAATCGGTCGTGACGCGCAACCTCAACATGTTCACGCTGATCGCGATGGGGACCGGCGTCGCTTATCTCTACAGCGTCGTCGCCGTGCTGGCGCCCGGACTGTTTCCTGCCGGTTTCCGCGATGCGCACGGCGGTCTTGCGCTTTATTTCGAAGCCGCCGCCGTCATTACCGTCCTCGTCTTGCTGGGCCAGGTGCTCGAATTATCCGCACGCGCCTCCACCTCCGGCGCCATCCGCGCCCTGATGAATCTCGCGCCGGCCAGGGCGCGGCGCGTCCGCGCCGACGGCAGCGATGAAGATGTGCCACTCGATGCCGTTGTGGCCGGCGACCGGCTCCGCGTTCGCCCCGGCGAAAGAATTCCAGTTGACGGGATCGTGCTCGAGGGCCGTTCCCCTGTCGATGAATCGATGGTGACCGGAGAATCGATGCCGGTCGCCAAAGCGGTCGGGGATCGCTTGATCGGCGGCACGCTCAACGGCAGCGGCAGCTTCGTCATGCGCGCCGAGAAAGTCGGCCGTGATACGATGCTGTCGCGCATCGTCGACATGGTCGCCGTCGCGCAGCGCTCGCGCGCGCCGATTGCCCGCCTCGCCGATCGGGTTGCATCCTGGTTCGTGCCGGCAGTAATCGCGGTGGCTTTGATCGCATTCGCCTCCTGGGCCGCGTTCGGGCCGCAGCCGCGCTTTGCCTATGCGCTCGTCGCGGCCGTGAGCGTCCTGATCATCGCCTGTCCTTGTGCGCTCGGTCTGGCCACCCCGATGTCGATCATGGTCGGCGTCGGCCGCGCGGCCTCGTTCGGCATATTGATCAAAGATGCCGAGGTTCTGGAGCGCATGGAGACAGTCGATACGCTGGTCATCGACAAGACCGGCACGCTGACCGAAGGCAAGCCGAAAGTCGTCGCGATAATGCCGGCGCAAGGATTTGATGAGCGGACCCTCGTCCAGCTGGCCGCCAGCGTCGAGCGCGCGAGCGAGCACCCGTTGGCGGCAGCGATCGTGGCTGCGGCGGCCGAGCGCAAGATCGACGCTCTCCCGATGACAGACTTCAATGCACCGGCCGGCAAGGGGATTCTCGGCACAGTGGGCGAAAAGCGCGTGGCGCTCGGCAACGAAAACTTCTTGACCGAACTCGGCGTCGCCGCTGATGCGCTGCAAAACCAAGCCAAGACGTTGCGCAATGACGGCGCAACGGTAGTCTTTGTTGCGATCGACCAAGAACTTGCGGGGCTTCTCGCCATCGCCGATCCGGTGAAAGGTACGACGCAAACGGCCCTGGCGGATTTGAAAACGCAAGGCATCGCTGTGGTGATGCTTACCGGCGACAATCAAATCACCGCGCGCGCGGTGGCCAAGAAACTCGGCATCGACGCGGTCGAAGCCGAAGTATTACCCGAACACAAAAGCGAGGTGGTCCAAAAGCTGCAACGCCAAGGCCATGTCGTCGCCATGGCGGGCGACGGCGTCAACGACGCGCCGGCGCTCGCTGCCGCCGATGTCGGAATTGCCATGGGCAACGGCACCGATGTCGCCATGCAAAGCGCCGGCATGACGCTCCTCAAGGGCGATCTCTCGGGCATTTTGCGTGCGCGCAAGCTGTCGGCCGCGACGATGCGCAACATCCGGCAAAATCTGTTCTTTGCCTTCCTTTACAACGCCGCCGGCGTGCCGATCGCGGCCGGCCTGTTGTATCCAATCTTTGGCTTGCTGCTGACGCCAGCGATCGGCGCCGCCGCCATGGCGCTGTCCTCAGTAAGCGTCGTCGCCAACGCGCTGCGGCTGCGACGGGCTGCGGTCGCCTGAAAGGTGCAGATTTCGGCTAAGACGCCTTTGCGCGCTCAGCGGTCAGCACCGACTGCATGATCTGCTCGGAAATGTCGCGGGCGGCGCCGGGCGAATGCGACAGGAACAGTGTATTGGTCTTGTCCAGTTCGCCGATGGATTTGATGGTGTCGAAATATTGGGTGAGCATGACGAGCTGCATGACTTCGGCGGTGGTCGCGTCGGTGACTGAGCTGCGAAATTGCTCGATCGAGCCGCGCAGGCCCTCGATGATGGCCTTGCGCTGATTGGCAATACCCTGCCCTTGCAGCGCCTTGCTCTCGGCTTCGGCCTCGGCCTTCTTCACCACCAGGATCTTTTCAGCCTCGCCCCTGGCGTTGGCGGCGACCTGCTCGCGCTGCGCTGCGTTGATATCGTTCATGGCCGATTTCACTTTCGAGTCCGGCACGATATCGGTCACCAGCACGTTGACGATCTCGAAGCCGAACGTCGCCATGTCGGCATCGAGCTCTTGTTTCACGGCGGCGGCGATGCCGGACTGGCTGGCGAACACTTCGTCGAGCGTCATGCCGGGGACGTGGCCGAGAATGACCTGCTCGACATAGGACTGGATCTGCGCGGCCGGATTGGAGAGCTTGTAGAAGGCGTCATACACCTTCTCGGGCCGCACGCGGTTTTGCACCGAAATGGGAATGGTGACGAAAACGTTGTCTTTCGTCTTCGTTTCCATCGTCAAGCTGTTCTGATTGACCCGGAGGCTCACTCGACCCGCGACCGAGTCAATGAACGGCACTTTCCAGTTCAGGCCCGGGTCGGCGACCCGCAGAAACCGGCCAAATCTGGTGATCACGGCGACTTCGGCCGTCTTGACGGTAAAGAAGCTGCCGAGACACGCGAAAAGCACGATAAAAAACAAAACGAAGAAAAAGGCCGAGCCAATGATGTCCATGTCAATCTCCTCATGCCCGGATCGGGCGCCCCACTAGGTCAAAACACGCAATACGCCGGATAGCGCTGCGGCTACTCCGAGCGCCCTTCGTTTAGTATCGGCCGCAAAGCTTAAGGTTCAGCAGCGTCGGATGTCGCGAAATAGCGGGCCGAGTCGAGAACGAGAATTGTCCCGCCCTGCAATCGCCGCTAGATTTGCCGCCGATCGGCCCGCGCCGATTCCACGACCCGGTTCGCATTGATGATATCCGCACCCTCGCCGGCGAGCTTTGCGCTGCTTCTGGGCTTAAGCTTCTTTCTTGGTCTCGCGTACGAGGATTTTTTCGGCCGCGACAATTCCAGACGACCCGGCGGGATTCGCACTTTTCCGCTGCTGGCATTGGGCGGCGGCGCACTCTACCTGTTCGACCCGGTTCGCCTTATCCCGTTCACCGGCGGGCTCCTGGTGCTCGGTGCCTGGCTCTACGTCTATTATCAACAGCACGTCAACGAAAAGGACGAAGAAGGCGAGCCCAATGTCGGACTTGTCGTGCCGGTACTCAACGTCAAGGCCTACGTGCTGGGCGCAATTGCTCTCGCCCTGCCCCATTGGGTCGCGGTCGCAACCACAGTGACCGCCGTCCTGCTGCTCACGGGCCGCACCCAATTGCACACCTTGGCTCGCCGTATCGAGCTTAAGGAAATCATCACCGCCGGCGAATTTCTGATTCTGACCGGGATCATTCTGCCGCTGCTACCCAACACGCCGGTGACGACGCTCACCAAGATCACGCCGCAGCAGGTCTGGCTCGCATTGGTCGTGGTGTGCACCTTTTCCTACATAAGCTATCTGGCGCAGCGTTACTGGGCGGCCGCTGCGCGCGGACTGTGGATGGCGGCACTCGGCGGCCTCTATTCCTCGACGGCGGCCACGGTCGTGCTGGCGCGGCAGGCCAAGGCCGATCCGGCACTTGGACGTCAGGCGCGCGCCGGCATCACTCTTGCCACCGGCATCATGTATTTGCGAATCGCGGCAGTGATCGCGATCTTCAACCTCACGCTCGCGCGGCTTTTGGCGCCGTATCTGGGCGGGCTCGCGCTCGCCGCCTTCGTCATCTGCGCGGCGCAGTACTGGGGGTTGCGGCGCGGCGGCAAAGACCATGCCGCGCCGCAAACGGCCATACAGCCATCGACCAACCGCAATCCACTCGAACTGGGCCCGGCCGCGATCTTCGCAGTCCTGTTCATCGCCGTGTCGTTCGCCTCGAGCTATGCGACGGCGCAATTCGGCACGTCCGGCATCTATGCGCTGGCAGCGATCATCGGCGTCTCCGACATCGATCCGTTCGTGCTCAACCTCGCCCAGGGAGGAGCCGCCAACGTCCCGAACATCGCGCTCGCCGCGGCGATCCTGATCGCCGCGTCATCGAACAACGTGCTCAAGGCGTTCTACGCCGTTTCGTTTGGCGGCGGGCGGGCAACCGCGACGAGCGCCGCAGCTCTCATCGTGCTTGCGTTTGCCGGGGTCGGTCTTGCTGTCTTGCTTGCGACCGGCTCGACGCTATAGCGTTCGGCGTGACCGTTTCCGCCTCAGCGAATGATTTGATCGCTGGTTAAAGATGGCGTGAGCTGGCACTTCTTCTCCACCATCGTGCGCTGCAGAAGTTTCTTATCAGCAATGACCGTCTGGTAGTCGGTGCGGTAAGCAAATGCACCGATCACCACGCCGGAGGCGCTCTCATCGGCGCGATCGATCAGATTGCGCAAGTCCTTTTCGCGCTTGTTCAAGGTCTGCAATTGATTGCCGAGGTCCTTGCAGTTGTAGCCTTCGTAGCGCGACGGATCGACCAGCATGCTGTCGAGAGTGTCCGTGGTGCTGCAGCCGGCAAGCGCGCTTGCGGCCAGCACCAGGACTGCGGCGCGTCGGATGCCGGTCATCCGGCCCATGAAAACGGCTCCCCCTGCTCGCGACGGGCCTTGCGCTCGAAATGTGGCACCCATACAGCCGGATGCGGCCATTGTAACGTGCAATGTGGCCGTCGGGCGGCTACGAACGGTCGCTGTCGAGGAACTCGACACCGACGGTCAGCTCGTCGCGCCAAACCTCACGACAAATTCGGGCACCACCACGGGCCGAAAGCAACAGCAGAAAACGCTTCGGCAGTTCTTCATCCGCCTGCAGGACGATGCGTGCGCCGCTTTCCGAAATATCCTCGATGCTGCAGGAACGCGGTTGTCCCTTCTCTCCGAGCAGAATTCGAGCGCGATAGTGCAGCGGGCGGCGCGGCCTCTGGCGCAGCTCGGCTTGCCCCTGATGGCTATCGACGTTGCCCATTCGCGCGCCCCTGGTTCAACCCTTGCGCGGTCTGGCAGGAATTTCATCACGGGCGCGATTAAGGAGGCGTAAACTTTGCGTCGGATCGGAACCGTCTACACGTCGCGGACAGGCCCTGCGCAAAACAAGCGGCGAGCAACGCGCGGTCCGGCGTCAGCGTTTGGCTTGCTCGTGCCCCGCCACGCCGCTCACCACCACGTCTTCTGCCGACTTGACGGCCAGGTATGCATTGACCAGGCGCGGTTCGAAGCTCGAATTTTCGCTGGCGGCCAGCGGCTTTGCCGTGTCGGTCAAGATCGCACGGACGTCACGCGGCTTAAGCGAAGGCTGCACCTGCAGCATCAGCGCTACGATCCCGCTGACTTGCGCCGCCGCGATCGAACTACCTGTAGACTCCTGATAGGCGTGGTCTGGCGCCAGCGAGAGAATGTCCACGCCCGGAGCCGCCAAGACGATATACGGATTGCGATTATCGAGAGGAAACAACCCGTCTTTACCGTCGGTCGCTGCGACTGCGATAACGTTGGCATCCGATGCCGGATATTGCGGACCAGAATCCGGTCCGCCATTGCCGCCCGCCGCGATCAGCACGATGCCCTGGCTCCCCGCTGACGCCAGCATCCGGCTCAGATCGGGATCAAACGGTCCAACAAAGCTCATGTTCACGACGCCCGCACGGCTGTCGGCCGCCCATTGCAGGCTCTTGTAGATGGCAAATGACGTGCCCTTGGCCTCGCCCCGCGAGTCATCGAAGGCGCGGGCGGCAACAATGGCAGCGCCGGGCGCAATGCCAAGGAGCTTACCGTGCGCCGCGATCGCGCCCGCCATCGCGGTTCCGTGCGATTGCGGGCTGCCGGCGCCACCCAGCGCGTCGAATTTTTTTTTGATCGAGCCGGCGAGATCCGGATGCGACGCCTCGACCTCGGAATCGATCACCGCCACGATCACGTCCTTGCCCGTTGCGATCTGCTGCGCCTGGTTGATCTGCAGCGTGCGCAACGCGTATTGCGCTTCGTCGCCTGCGGCGGCAGGGCGAGTCTGGCTGACATCGTCCTGCACTGTGTAGAGGTAATTGGGCTGCGCGTTGGCGACGATGACCTGGTTTTGCAGTCTTGACACCATGCCGGGCACCGAACTGCCGGGGGTGATGCGCCAGCGATAGAACGTCGCGCCGCCGAGCAGGGCGAAGCTGTGCGATTCAAGCTGCGTCAAATTGAAAATGCGGGCAAAGCGGGCGATCGTTTGCGGCGAGACGCGCGGATGGAATTCAACCACCACCTCATCGGGCACGAACCGCCGTTCACCGGCCGGCGGCACACCACCGATGCGGCCACCACCGCTAAGACCGCCGCCGCCGCTACCACCTGGGGCCAGCAGACCGGGACGGCCGCCATTGCCGTTGCCATTGCCGTGTCCAAGAACCAAACGGTGGGGAAAATGCCGCGGGCCCCTGCCGCCACGGCCTTCGCTGCCGCGGCTCGGCAATTCGGCACGATGACGGCCATGAGAGATCCGGTCCCCACCGTGCATGCGGACGCCGTAGCGCGCGCCGGAGGAGTGCCCCGAAATACGCGCACCGCCAAAATGTCCGCCGCCCATTCTGAAAAAGGCAGCCGCATACCGCGCGCTGCCGGCCCAACATGCGCCGGCGAGCGCCGCCGTCAGCGCCACGACGAAAACTGTTCGCAGTGTGCCAGTTTTGCGACGCATCACGGAGCCTCTTCGTCACGTCAAGCCGCACCACGGCCGCGCCGGAAGGTGCGGCCAATAATGCCGAATTCGCTCGATTTGGATCGCGTCGGTTGGCGGCGATCGCGAGGGCTCGCCGCCGGACCGAGCCTTACTGCGTCGCGGCGACGAAGCCGACGATCATCTTGTCCGACTGCAGCTTCTTCACGATGTTGGCGAGATCGGCCGTCGGCAGCTTGGTCGGCGCGACCTGAACCCGGAACAGCGCGCCCGTGATCGGGCCGCCCGTCACGCTGAGATTGTTGGTTTCCAGAAATTTGGCGATATCGCCGGCATTGGCCTGCGGCTGAAAACGGATCAGCGCATACGAGCCATCGCCGCCAAACCCGCTCGGCACCGAGGCGGTCTGATAGTCGCCGCCGCCGGCCGTGGCGCCCGCGCCGTTTTCCTTGATCATGATACCGGCAATCAGGCCTGCCTGCAGCAGGATGGCAACCGCAGCGGCGCTCGCCGACCACGCCAAGGTGCGCGGCGACAGGCCGGCGCAGAAATCGCGAAAGCGCGCGCCGAGATTGAAGGTCATCGGAGGCGTGCGTACCGGCTCGGCGTCGATCTTTGCAAACAGCGCCTCCATGGCGCGGGCCGAAGGCGCGCCCAGCGTCTCGTTGAGATGGATGTCCTCATTGAGCTCATCGCGCACCAGTTCGAACCGGCGGGCGAGTTCGGGATCGTTGGCGAGCGCGGTCTCGACACGCTGCGAGTCGCGATAGCCGAGCGTTCCGGCGGCATGCCAAGGCAACAGCAGCTCGATATCGCTTACAGGGGTTTCGTTTACCGCATTCATGGCCAACCTCGATCAATTCCCCGCTCCTTTAGGAGCTCTGACAACTTTTTCCGCGCGTAGAACATTCGCGTTTTTACTGTTGCTTCCGGGATGCCGACAATGCTTGCCACCTCCGCTACCGATTTCTCGTGGTAGTACACGAGGTCGATAATCTCCCGGTGTTCCGCCGAAAGCCCGGATAAGCACTGCCGTAACGCGGCACCCTTGTCTTTCTTTGCCAGCGTCACCTCCGGATCGTCGCTTTGATCCTCGATTGCACTGGCCGTCTCATCATCCAGTTCGGCCTCGCCCCTTTTGCGCAACGCCGAAAGCGCTTTGAACCTGGCAATGCTCAGCAGCCACGTCGAGACCGCCGACCGTCCTTCGAACTTTCCGGCTTGGCGCCAAACGTCGAAGAACACTTCACTGATCAAGTCCTCCGCTGCCGATTCGTTACGCACCAACCGAAGCGCGAACCGGTAGACCTTCACGTGATGCCGGGCGAACAGCACCTGCATCGCGAGCCGATCGCCGCCGGCAATTCTTCCGATCAGAACCTCGTCGGAAGTGGTTTGCATCAGTCAGGACCGTCGGCTCGTAGGGTAGTCGCGGGTGGCGGGGTCTAGGTTCAAGCCGGAACGAAGAAAGTTTGCCAAAAGATCGGCCTATCCCCTTGGCGGAGGCCAGTTTCCTCCGTTTTAGGGCGTTTGGGCAAGCGATCGCGGCCCAATAGCCGCCAGTCGGCAAACATTTTTGCGAGTTCCGCTGGTTTTCTAGAGACGGGATGTCGCCCCAGCCTTAACAAAAGGTGAACGCTGGTGCGGACGGCCGGACTCGAACCGGCACAGGGATTTCTCCCCGAGGGATTTTAAGTCCCTTGCGTCTACCATTTCGCCACGTCCGCGGAGCGGACCCACAGGGAGTCCGAGGCAGCCTCAGCACGACCACGGAGCTGATACCGAGCGCGCCAACGCCACAGGTCTTCTATCACGAGGCACAAAGTTCTGCGAAAATTCGCCGAATTGCCCTGTGTCGCGGTAGCGGTGCGTAGCGCACTGTCAATTGCTGCTGCGCCGTGACGGCGGGGCCGGGTCCGGCCGCACGCCGGCCCAGGGATCGGACGGGCCTTGCTTCTCCTTGATCTTCGGCAGCGCCGCCCGGTAGGCGTCATCAATGGCCTTCTGCTTGGCCCGCTCCTCCGGAGTCAACTGCTTCGGTTCTTTTTGGAGCGGAAAGCTCGGCGCCGGCATCTGAGCGGCCGCCGGCGCCGTCAACAGCGCGAGCGCCAGGCCGGCCAGGATCAACCGCTGTAAGAGCATGGTCATTCCTTGAAGATGTGGCCCCATAATTCGTCCCAGTCGGTACCCGAAAGATCGGTGACGCGGCCGTCCTTCTCGTAGAA
>DASZWK010000203.1:0-3536 GCA_035546235.1 Xanthobacteraceae bacterium
GCCGCGCCGGCCAATGTCGACGTCGTGACCGCCCGCGCCGTTGCCCCGCTTTCCAAACTGCTGGCGGAGGCCTATCCCTTGTTGAAAAGGGGCGCCGTCGGCCTTTTCCCGAAGGGACAAGGGGTAGATGCTGAATTGACCGAAGCCGCTAAATATTGGAGGCTTCAGGCGACTTTGGTGCCGAGTCGAACCGATCCCAAAGCACGCGTTGTGGTGGTGCGTGGTGTTGAGCCGATAGCCGCGCCCAACACGCGAAGGAATTCGGCGAAGCGATGAGATCAGGCCTGCTGCGATGAGCGACGCGCCACTCGTGGAGCAAACAACGGACGCGATGCCGGCATCGGCGCCGGAGCAAAAGGTGCTGACCGGTTCGGTACGGCCGCCACGCGTGCTCGCCGTCGCCAATCAGAAAGGCGGCGTCGGCAAGACCACCACCGCCATCAATCTCGGCACGGCGCTTGCTGCGATCGGCGACGAAGTTCTCATCATCGATCTCGATCCGCAGGGCAATGCCTCGACCGGACTCGGCATCGATCGCCGCAGCAGGCTGCATTCCACCTATGACGTTCTGACCGGCGAGGCGACGCTGCGCGATTCGATTGTAGCTACCGCGGTCCCGCGGCTTCATCTCGCCCCATCGACGCTTGATCTGTCCGGCCTCGAGCTTGAGATCGGCCAGGCGCGCGATCGTGCGTATCGATTGCGGAACGCGCTCGCGCCGCTCAATACGCCCGCGTCTGGCGCGACCAATTTCAGCTACGTGCTGGTCGATTGTCCGCCATCGCTGAATTTGCTCACGGTGAACGCCATGGCGGCGGCGCACGCCATTCTGGTGCCGCTGCAATGCGAATTCTTCGCGCTCGAAGGTCTGTCGCAATTGCTCAAGACCGTCGACCAGGTGCGCGATCAGCTCAACCCCGGCCTCACGATCCACGGCATCGTGCTCACCATGTATGACTCGCGCAACAATCTTTCGACCCAGGTTGTCGCCGACGTGCGCGGGTTCATGGGCTCGAAAGTCTACGACACCATCATTCCGCGCAACGTGCGCGTCTCGGAAGCGCCGTCCTACGGCAAGCCGGTGCTGGTCTACGATCTCAAATGCAGCGGCAGCGAAGCCTATCTGCGGCTCGCGACCGAAATCATCCAGCGCGAAAAAGAATTATGCGCCGGATGACGAGTAGGCGCGCGTGAGCGAAAGTTCTGGAGAATTTGTGGTGGCGGAAGAGGCAGCACGATCGCGGTTGGGGCGCGGGCTCGCCGCGCTGATCGGCGATGTCGGCGCCGAGAGCGCAAACGATCGCCGGCGCACGCCGCGGCGCCTGCCGACCGAGGCGTTGCGGCCGAACGCGCGCAATCCGCGCCGGATATTTTCCGACACCGAGCTTGACGAACTGGCGAGCTCTCTGCGCGAACGCGGCATCATACAGCCGATCGTCGCCCGTGCGCTCCGCGGCGTTGCCGACACCTATGAGATCATTGCCGGCGAACGGCGCTGGCGGGCGGCGCAGCGCGCCGGGCTGCACGAGGTCCCGGTCGTCATCGTCGAGGCCACCGATGGCGAAGCGCTGCAGCTCGCGATCATCGAGAACGTGCAGCGCACCGATCTCAATCCGCTCGAAGAGGCCGAGGGTTATCGTGCGCTTATCCGCGATTTCAGCCATAGCCAGGACGAAGTCGCCCGCATGGTCGGCAAGAGCCGCAGCCACGTTGCCAACATGCTGCGGCTGCAGACGCTGCCTGATCGGGTCAGGGAGCACATCCATTCCGGCCGGCTGAGCGCCGGCGCCGCGCGCGCTCTGATCGGCCATCACGACGCGGAGCGATTGGCGGACGAAATCGTCGCGCGTGGTTTCAATGTGCGCCAGGTTGAGGAGATAACGCGCGAGACATCCAAGCGCGGCGGCAAGGAACAAACAAACGCCAGCAAGGCGAGCGCCCGCGCGGCAAAAAATGCCAACACGCTCGCGCTGGAAAAGCGCCTCGCCGATGCGCTTGGGCTCGCGGTGACCATCGATCATCGCGAACGCGGCGGCACACTCAGCGTCCGCTACCGCAGCCTTGATCAGCTCGACGAGGTGGTGCGGCGGCTGGAAGGAAAGCGCTGAGTATTTCGTCACCCTGAGGTGCGAGCGGAGCGAGCCTCGAAGGGCGACAGCCCAGGCATTCGAGCAGCGTCCTTCGAGGCCCGCGCGTAGCGCGGGCACCTCAGGATGACGTTCAGGAGTTCAGCTCCGCCACTGCGCTTTGAATGCTTCGCGCTTTTTCGGATCGTACATGCCTGGATAATCGTATTTGAGTTTTTTCGACGGCTCGACATGCAGCGTGGCGAACACCGGACCCTGCTGTTCCAGGACGTGGCCGATCTGTTGCTCGAAGTTCTTCAGATCTGAAAAGTCATAGCAGGCCGCGTATCCCGAGCTGCGTGCGATGCCGGCGAAGTCGACTTTCGGATTCGGGATCGGCTGGCTGCCGTTGGCCTCGTAGGTGTCGTTCTGCGCGACGAGATGAATCAAGTTTTTCGGCGCCACCGCGGCGATCGTGACGAGACTGCCGAGGTTCATCAAAAGGCTGCCGTCGCCCTGGAGCACGATCACGCGCTTGTCCGGCCGGCCGAGCGCAAGCCCGAGCCCGTGCGATGAATCGAGCCCCATCGCGCCGATCGACAGATAGTTGAGCGGGCGCGGAGCGATCTCGACCCAATCGACCGCCGAACTATAGGTCGCCACCACGGCTTCTTTGCCGATGTGGCGCGCCAGAATGCGAAAGCACTCATCCCTCTTCATCATCACTGCCCTGCCTGTCTGCAGATTTGGGGCGCCGGCCGATCAACAGCGCGACCGGCTCAGACGTACGATAGGCGTTCTCGATCGCCGGAGGAATTTTCCCGACATCGGAATCGAGACTGATCAGGTGATGAGCGATGCCCATGTCATCACAGATCGGTTCGATGATACGCACGCCGTAGCGTGGTGAGGCGCGGGGCGCGAGATCCGGCTCGTGGCCGAGCAGGCCGATCATCATGCAGATCGGCTGCTTGTACTCGACCGCGATGCCGCGGATGGCATTGATCGAATCGAGAAAGCCCGTGTACTGGATCAGGATCAGTGCGCGCTTGTCGGCGTAGAACAAGCCGGAGGCGATGCCGATGCATTCGTCCTCCTTGCAGACGCGAATGAGGCGCAAGTCCTTGTCGTGCGCGATCGGCGCCAGCAGGCCCGAGCTCGTGACAATGTCCGGCACCGCCAGTACGTATTCGACCCCGCTGGCCTTGATGGCGCTGATGATTCCCGCGCCATGAAGCTCGCGGGCGCCTGTCTCGGCCGCTGCCGCTGCCATCCTCACCTCCCCGTCGTTTCGATGCGGCCAGCCTAGCGAGGCTGAGGAATTGGTCAATCCGCGCTGAGGGTTCCACGAACGCTTGGCGCGCAGACCACCCCTTCGTCCGCCTCATCCGTTTGGTGGACGCGAGGCACGACAACTCTCGTCTAGATCGTTCGCGTCGGTGATCCGCGAGAATGTCGCGCAGCACGGAG
>DASZWK010000204.1:0-4974 GCA_035546235.1 Xanthobacteraceae bacterium
TGCGTCGGCGGCGGGCCGTCCTCGAAGACGTGGCCGAGATGGCTGCCGCAGCGGCTGCAATGCACTTCCGTGCGCGACATGAACAAACTGTTGTCGGTCGAGCTCTCGATCGCGCCCGGCTCCGGATCGTTGAAACTCGGCCAGCCAGTGCCGCTCTCGAATTTCTTCTTCGAGGCGAACAGCGCCTGCTCGCAGCCGGCACAATAAAACGTGCCGGCGCGTTTCTCGTAATTCAACGCGCAGCTGCCCGGCCGCTCGGTACCGTGTTCGCGCATGATGTGGAACTGCTCGGGCGTGAGGATCTTGCGCCACTCCGCCTCGGTATGGGTCACGGGATATTGCTTGGTATCCGCCACGGTGCTCATGATTGTGCTGCCCGGTCAGAATGATGGAATATGCATAAAGGTAGTCGATAGGGGGCAAAGCGCAACCCGGGCCACGCGTCATTCCGGGGCCGAGCGAAGCGAGGAGCCCGGAATCCATACTCACAATCGGTTGAATACTGGCGCGCAATCTACGAACCTCCCCGCCTGTGATTATGGATTCCGGGCTCGCCGCGGTGCGGCGCCCCGGAATGACTCATGAGGAACTGATGTTTGAAAAGCCAAGCATTGCGGATTTGCGGCAGGCGGCGACGGCGCTCGGCATGCATCCGAGCGACGCCTATCTGCGCGCGGTCGAGGAGATCGCCGGGACGCTGTCGCAGGCCTACGCGGCGCTCGATGCCATGCCGGACGAATTGCCGCCGGTGAAATATCCGGAGCGCTCGTTCCACCGTCCGCAGGGCGACGAGAACCGCCACGGCGCCTGGTATGTGAAGACGTCGATCAAGGGCAAACCCGGCGGCAAGCTCGCCGGGCGGCGGATCGCGCTCAAGGACAATGTCTGCCTCGCCGGGGTGCCGATGATGATCGGCGCCAATGTTCTCGAAGGCTACGTACCCGATGTCGACGCCACCATCGTCGAGCGCATCCTTGACGCCGGCGGCGAAATCGCCGGCAAGGCGGTGTGCGAATATTACTGCGTGTCGGGCGGCAGCCACACCTCATCAACCGGTCCGGTGCAGAATCCACACAAGCCGGGTTACACCACCGGCGGCTCCTCGTCGGGCAGCGCCGCGCTGGTCGCCGCGCGCGACGTCGACATGGCGATCGGCGGCGATCAGGCCGGCTCGATCCGCATTCCGGCAAGTTATTGCGGCATCGTCGGGCTGAAGCCGACCTTCGGCCTGGTGCCCTACACCGGTATCGCGCCGCTGGAGATGACCATCGATTCGGCGGGACCGATGACGATGAACGTGCGCGACAATGCCCTGTTGCTCGAAGTCATCGCCGGCCCAGACGGCATCGACTCACGCCAGCGCGGCGTACCGGCTGGCGAATACACCAATGGGCTTGAAGCGGGCATCAAAGGCTTGCGCATCGGCGTGATCAAAGAGGGCTTCGGTCAGGCGAATTCCGAGCCGGACGTCGACGCGCACGTGCGCGATGCCGCGAAGCGCTTCGCCGCGCTCGGCGCCACGGTCGAGGACAGATCGCTGCCCGAGCATCTCCAGGGTCTGGCCGTCTGGGCCGCGATCCGCGGCGACGCGGCTTGCGTCACGCTTCTGGAGATGAATGGTGCCGGCATCAACCACGAAGGTTTGTACGTCACCAGTCTGATGGACAAGACGATGGGCTGGCGCGACCGCGCCGACGATTTTGCCGACACGATCAAGATCGCTTCGATCTTCAGCAAGTATACGGTCTCGCGCTACGGCGGCCATTATTATGGCAAGGCGCAGAATATCCGCAGACGGCTGCGCGCCGCCTACGACCGCGCGCTCGCCGCCAGCGACCTGTTGTTGATGCCGACGGCGCCCATCAAAGCAACGCCGATCCCGGCCAAGGGCGCGTCGCCGCAGGAAATCACAAAGCGAAGCTGGGAGGCGACCCGCAACACCTGCCCGTTCAATGTCTCCGGTCATCCGGCCATCAGCGTGCCGTGCGGCATGGAGGACGGCCGCCCGATCGGAATGATGCTGGTCGGGCGCCCCTACGACGAGAGCACGATCTACCGTGCGGCAGCGGCGTTCGAGCGCGCCGGCGACTGGACGACGTTCTAGAACGCATGAGTGCGCGCGCCTCGTCCAGCACAGCCAGCCGGCGGCGGCGGCAGGGCATCGTCGCCATCACGATTGTGGCTGCCGAACTAGCGGCGGTCTTCCTCGGCGCCATTTTGCCGACACCGCTTTATCCGCTTTACAAGGCGGCGTTCGGATTTTCCGGCGTGACTCTTACGCTGATCTACGCGGTGTATGTGCTGGGAAATCTGATGGCGCTGCTGTTCTTCGGCCGATTGTCCGACCAGATCGGCCGCCGCAAAGTGAGCGTGCCGGCGATCACGATCGCCATCGTCAGCGCCATCGTGTTCGCGGCGGCGACGAGCACGGCATGGTTGTTTGCCGGGCGGGCGCTGAGCGGCTTTGCAACCGGCTTGGTGTCGGGCACGGCGACGGCCTGGATCGCGGAGCTCTATACCGGCTCCCGGCGCGGCGCAGCCGCAAGAATCGCGACGGCGGCTAATGTCTTCGGCAACGCCGCCGGGCCGTTGCTGAGCGGGCTGTTGGCGCAACTCGCGCCGTCACCGCTGCGCCTGCCCTTTTACGTGTATCTCGTGGTGCTGGTTGCCGTCGGCGCCGCGATCCTTGTCCCGCCCGAGACGGTGACGAAGCCAAAGGACTGGCGTGACGCGGCACTCAGACCGCGGCTTGGCGTACCGCCTGACATCCGGCTGCCATTCGTTTCGCCTGCGGTCGCAGGATTTTGCACCTTCGCGCTGATCGGCTTCTATTCGGCACTGATCCCCAATGTACTGGGTGACAGCCTGCATCTGCACGCGCCGATCGTGGCCGGGGCAGTGGTCGCCGCGCTGTTTGGCGTCGCCGCGATCACGGTTTTGACGACCGGGAGACTTGGCAGCCAGGCGACCATGTTCAGCGCGCTGGCGCTACTGTTGCCGAGCGTGTGGTTCCTGGTCGGCGCTGAAATCTTCAAATCGTTGCCCATCCTGCTGCTCGCCGCAGCGATCGGCGGCGTCGCTGGCGGCCTCGGCTATCGCGGCAGCCTGGAGGTCATCAACCGCATTGCGCCCGCCGACCGGCGCGCTGAAATCGTCTCCAGCTATTTGATCGCGCTGTTCGCCGGCAATTCGGTGCCGGTGATCGGCATCGGGATATTGTCGGCGCTCACATCGCCGGCGACCGCGCACGTGACATTTGCCGCGGTGATCACGGCGCTTGCCGGTCTCGCGGCCATCACCGGAATAAAATACGCGCCGGAAGCGTAACGCTGCCGGCTATTTCGATGTCATGCGGGTCGAGTAGTCGACCAAAAAGTCCTTGATCGGCTTCG
The DNA here is from genome assembly GCA_035546235.1 of Xanthobacteraceae bacterium. GTDB lineage: Bacteria > Pseudomonadota > Alphaproteobacteria > Rhizobiales > Xanthobacteraceae > BOG-931. The sequence goes on from DASZWK010000204.1 coordinate 3,393, forward strand.
GCACCGTGCCGATCTCGGCGAGCAACATCTGGCCCTGCGCGCCGGGTATGAGAACAGGCTCCGCCTTCATGACCCGGGCATAATCGGAGAGGAATGCGCGGTCTGTCCACATCTCCTCGAATGCCTGTCGCATGATCGCGACCGTGGCGGCCGGCGTTTTCGGCGGCAGCAGAACCATGCGGAACATTGCAAGCTGCGGATCGATCATGGTGCGCAGCGCGCGGTAGCGGATGTCATCAGCCGAGGGCGGCTTGCCCTTCACGCTGGCATAGAACTCCTCGAAGGTTTGCAGATTCGGCAGATTGGCGCTGCGCGGATAATCGCCCTTCGCGCCGCGCGCCGTCAGCTGCCAGATCGGGATCACGAGCTTGCCCAGCGCCGGCTCGGCCGATCCGATCCATCCGGACAGCGACGTGTTGGCCATTTGCCCGGTGTTCTGCAGGATTGCGGTCTCGACCTCCTTGAGCCCCACATAGGCGGGCACCGGCACGTAGCTGACGCCCAAGAGGTCGAGCGACAGCGTCAGATTAAGCGTGTTGGAATTCTGGCCGTTGAGCGTGAGCGCCTTGAAGTCTTTGGTCTTCATCAGGTCGGCCGGCACGTTGACGCCAGGCGGCGTGTCGCGCCGCATGTAGGCGACCAGCGGGCTCTCCACGCCGGCAACAAGCACAAAGTCGGCGAGCGGCGTGTGAATCGCCGGATTGCCAAGAATCTGGGTCGCCGTCTCCATGGTGAAGAAGCCGAATGTCTCCGCGTTCGGCGTGGCTTCGCCGAGCGCGTTGGCGCCGATCAGGCCAGCCGCGCCCCCCATATTCTTCACGATCACGCCCGGATGGCCCGGCAGATGATCGGGCAGATGCTTGGCGACGATGCGGCCTTCAATGTCGGTCGGCCCGCCCGCCGGATAGTTGATGATCTCGATAATCGTCTTGCCGCTGAAGGTCTGCGCTGTTGCAGTGCCGGTGAGCGCAAACGCGAGCGCGGCAAGCCATGCGGCGATGGAGAGTGTCTGCTCAAGTTTCAATGTCATGGATCGTCCTTGTCTCCGCGGCGCATCGGTCGCGGCGCCAATCGAACGGGTGATGCATGGTCATTGCGGCTCGACACCGAGCTCTTTGCCGATGGCGCGCCAATTATCCTGCTCGCGGCGAATCGTCTGTGTGGAGCCTTCCGGCGTGCCGCCGCCGCTGGTCGCAAGTCCCAACGTCAGCAGTCTTTTCTGCACCGCCGGATCGGCCAGATAGCGATCGATCTCGCGGTTCAACCGTGCGACCACGTCGTTCGGCGTGCCGGCCGGGGCCACGATGGCAAAGAAGCCGTCGATCACCATCCCGGGAACAGTTTCGCTGAGAGACGGCAAGTCCGGTAATCCCGGAAAACGTTTGCGCGAGGTGATCGCGAGGCGGCGCACCGCACCCGATTGCACGACGCCGTTGGCGGCGATGATCGAACTCATCATCACTTGATTGAGTCCGGCGGCGATATCCTGCGACGCTTGGGCGGCTGAACGATACGGCACTTCGACCAGGCCGAGACCGCTGCGTTTGTTGAACAGCTTGGCGCCGAATGCCGCAGCGCCCGC
>DASZWK010000205.1:0-1800 GCA_035546235.1 Xanthobacteraceae bacterium
GTCACCTTGCCGGGTTCGGCCTTGAGCGACACGGCGCGCAACGCCTGGGCGGCGCCGTAGTGCAGGTCGATGGCGTTGATGTCGAGCATCGCCTGGTTCACCTTCCCAAATACACTTCGACAACCCGCTCGTTGCTCGAGACTTCGTCGATCGTGCCCTCGGCCAGCACCGCGCCTTCGTGCAGACAGGTGACTTTGACGCCGAGCTCGCGGACGAACGTCATGTCATGTTCGACCACGACGACGGTGTGTTCGCGGTTGATCTCTTTGAGCAGTTCGGCGGTCTGCCGCGTCTCTGCATCGGTCATGCCGGCTGCCGGTTCGTCCACCAGAAGAAGCTTGGGATCTTGCGCGAGCAACATGCCGATTTCGAGCCATTGCTTTTGGCCATGCGACAGACTGCCGGCGAGCCGATCGCGCATTGCGAACAGCCGAACGGTTTTCAGAATCGCGTCGACGCTGTACTCTTCGGCGTCGGATCTCTGCCACAACAGGGTCGCGCGGGCGCGCCGGTCGGCCTTGAGCGCGAGCTCTATGTTGTCGAATACGGTGTGGCTGTCGAACACCGTCGGCTTCTGGAACTTGCGCCCGATGCCGAGCAACGCGATCTGCGTTTCATCGAGGCGCGCAAGATCGTATCGCTGGTCGAAGATGACGGAGCCTGTATCCGGCCGGGTCTTGCCGGTGACGACGTCCATCATGGTCGTCTTGCCGGCGCCGTTGGGGCCGATGATGGCGCGCATCTCGCCCGGCTCGATCGTGAAGGACAGATTGTTGAGCGCCCGAAAGCCGTCGAACGAAACCGTGACATTCTCGATGAACAGAAGCGTACGCTCGAAGGCTTCCATCGCCTCCTGCTCACGTTTCGCCAGTCGCTCTTGCAGTTTCATCGCGCTGTCCTCACTCCGCCGGCAGCGGCTCGGTGACGCCGTCCTCGGCGGCTGCCGAAGCGCGATCGCGGCGCAGCGCAGTCCAATGATGCAGGCTGCCGACGATGCCGCGCGGCAACAGCAGCGTCACGGCGATGAACAGGCCGCCCAGCATGTAGAGCCAGTAGGGCGCCAGAATTCCCGAGGTGAAATAGGTTTTCGCGTAGTTGACCAGCACCGCGCCGATGACCGCGCCGGTGAGCGTGCCGCGTCCGCCGACCGCCACCCAGATGACGGCTTCGATCGAATTGCCGGGGGCGAATTCGCTGGGATTGATGATGCCGACCTGGGGCACGTAAAGCGCGCCGGCGATGCCCGCCATGCAGGCCGACAAGGTGAAGACGAACAGTTTGTAGGATTCTACCCGGTAGCCGAGAAAGCGGGTGCGCGTCTCGGCATCGCGGATCGCCACCAGCACTTTGCCGAGCTTCGATGCGACGACGGCGCGGCAGACCACAAAGCCCAGCATCACGGCCAAACAGGAGATCGAGAACAAAGCCGCGCGGGTCGTTTCGGCCTGCACGTCAAAGCCGAGAATATCCTTGAAATCGGTCAGGCCGTTATTGCCGCCAAAGCCGAAATTGTTGCGAAAGAATCCGAGCATCAACGCGTAGGTCAGCGCCTGGGTGATGATCGACAGATAGACGCCGGTGACGCGGCTGCGAAACGCGAACCAGCCGAACACAAAGGCGAGCACGCCCGGCACCAGCACGACCATAAGCAGCGCGTAAGGAAAATGCTGGAAGCCGTACCAGGCGACCGGCAGTTCCTTCCAGTTCAGGAACACCATGAAATCCGGCAGGATCGGATTGGCGTACACGCCGCGCGTGCCGATCTGACGCATCAGATACATGCCCATGGCATAGCCGCCG
>DASZWK010000206.1:0-4265 GCA_035546235.1 Xanthobacteraceae bacterium
CACCGCGCGCTCGAAGACACGCTCGGCCGCGCCCAGCACTACGGCGCCATCGCGCGCGACGCACTCGCGCTGTTTCCCGACTCGCCGATGAAGGCAGCGCTCACCGGCACGGTCGATTTCTGCATCGCGCGCACGCACTGACGCTTCAAGCGGCGCCGGCCGTCTTCTCGACCACGATCATCATGCGAAATGCCGCGTGGCGGCCGAGCACCGGTTCGACGGCGCGCTCGATCTGCAGCAGGCGGCGCGCCATGCCGGCGCCGAGCAAACTCCAGCGCTGAAATCCGCCGCTCAGCGGGTAGGCCGCGAACGAAAACCAGTCGACCCGCGCGATGCGCAGGCCGGGAAACAGCCGATGAAACCGCTCACGGTCCCGCGTCGCCAGCAGCGTCGGAATCGCCTGATTGGAGTCGTACGGATCGCGGCCCGCGGAGGGGCGGCCGTCGACCAGAATGTCGGCCGAGGTCCGCACCGGCTCCTGGTGCAAGAGACGATAGAACAGCGTGCTGCCCCAGGTGATGGCCGGTTCCACCATCAGCACGCGGCCGCCGGGACGCAACACCCGCTCGACCTCGCGAAAGAAGGCGACCGGGAATTCGACGTGATGCAGCACGTCCACCATGACAATGTTGGCGGCGCACGATGCCGCGAACGGCAGACGCTGCGCATCGGCGACGCAATCGAGCCACGGCGCGAACTGGATGTCGGTTGCCACAACGTCGCCGAGACGCTGTTTCAAGTTGCCGATGCCGCCGCCGATCTCGATGGTCAGGCCCGGCCGGCACTGCGCGACGAGCCGATCATAAAAATCGTCGTAGATGAGGCGCAGCACCGGCTTGCGCTTCCACACTTGCGCGTACTGGCCGAGCGGCTCGGTCGAGTCTGCCATCACGGCTCCGTGGCGGCGGCGCCGAGCGCGCCGGCACGCACCCACCATTGCGGATGCCGGGCGCTCAAAGTCTGCGCCGCGAGAATCGCGTCGGCGGCGGTCGAGAACAACGCAAAGCAGGTTGCGCCCGAACCCGACATGCGCGCCAGGCGGCAGCCCGAGAGCGCGCGCAACGCGGTGAGCGTCTCGGCAATGGCCGGCGCCACGGCGATCGCCGGCTCTTCCAGGTCGTTGGCCTGATAGGGGAGCAGCCGCAATATCTGGTCGCGGTTCGCGATCGCGCCGACCGCGCTCCAGTCGAACAGCGGCGCCGGCGACGGCGACGGATTCCACCGCGCGAACACATCCTTGGTCGCCACCGCCACGCCGGAATTGACCAAAACCGCCGGCAGCGGCGGCAGCGCGAGCGGCGCGGAGAGAATTTCGCCGATGCCGCGCATGACGCGGGCGCGCGGATCGAGGCAGACCGGCACGTCGGCGCCGGTGGCGCAGGCCGCCTCGTAGAGCCGCACGTCGTCGAGCCGCAGCTCGTTGGCGCGGGCGAGGAGCCGCAAAGCCGCCGCGGCATCAGCCGAGCCGCCGCCGAGGCCTGCGGCGACCGGCAGCACCTTTTCCAGCTCGAACGCGCCGAGCCGCACGCCGACGATGCTCGAGGCGAGCGCGGAGGCCGCCTTGAGCACCAGATTGTCGGCGTCGGGCCCGGCCTGCGCGGCGCTCGGCCCGTGCACCGCGAGCGTCAACCCGTCGCCCGGCGAAAGCCGCAGGGTGTCGCCGACATCGGCGAACGCCACCAGGCTTTGCAGGTCGTGATAGCCGTCGGGGCGCCGGCCCAGCACCCGGAGCGTCAGATTGACTTTGGCCGGCGCGGTCTCGACGAGCGAAGCGGTCGAGGACACCACCACTCAGCCGCCGTTGCCGGCCTTCTTGGCCTTGGTCACGTTGGCCGAAGGCGAGGTATCGACCGGCAGGCCGTCCTTGAGCTTCTTCTCAAGGGTGGCGAGTTCGTCCGGCTCCGGCTTGAAGTCCTTGGCCTGCGCCCACTGGAAATGCGCTTCGAGCGTGCGCCCGACGCGCCAATAGGCATCGCCGAGGTGATCGTTGATGGTCGGATCGTCGGGCTTGAGCAGCACCGCGCGCTCCAGCTCCTTGACCGCCTCGTCGTAGTTGCCGGTGCGGAAATAGGCCCAGCCGAGCGAGTCGACGATGTAGCCGTCATCGGGCCGCTGCTCGACCGCGCGGCGGATCATGTCCATGCCCTGGTCGAGGTGCATGCCTTTGTCGACCCACGAATAGCCGAGATAATTGAGCACCAGCGGCTGATCGGGATAGAGCGCCAGCGCCTTCTGCATGTCGGCCTCGGCCTTCGGCCACTGGTTGGCGCGCTCGTAGCAGATGCCGCGGAAATAGAACAACACCCAGTTCGACTTGCCCGGCGTCGGGATGGTGTCGATCGCCTTGCTGTAGGTCGTGCCGCAGGTGGCGAAATCCTTGCGCTCGCGCTCGATATTGCCAAGCGCCATCAGCGCCTCGGTGTCCTTGGGATGATCGGCGATGACTTTGCTGAGCCGCTTCTTGGCCTCGTCGCTCTTGTCGGACGCATCGAGATCGAGCGCCGACTGAATCTCGGCGCTGCGATGCAGCGGCGACGACGCCGGGATCCGGTCATACACCTTGATCGCCAGCTCGGGCTTTTTCAGCGTCTCGTAGAGATCGGCGAGCGACAACAGCGCCATGCCGTGCGACGGCTGCAAATAAAGCGCGAGCTGCAGATAGATCAGCGCCAGATCCTCGCCGCCGCGCCGTCCGATCGAGGCGCCGATGCCGTAAAGCGCCTCGGCGGCGCCGGTCTGCGGGGAATCGACCAAAGGCGGCAGCTTGTCGCCGTCGGAGATCTGCTTGATCTCGGCCGTCACCAGCGGGTGGTTCGGCAACTGCTTGTTGAAATCGTCATAGATTTTCAGCGCCGCGACCTTGCCGCCGTTGCGCGACAGGTAGCGGCCGTAGGCCTGCACGGTGCGCAACGCCGTCGGGTCGGACTTGTAGGCGCTCTCGTAGCGCTTGCCCGCGTCCTTCTTCATATTGGCGAGATCGAAGATCATCCCGGCGTGCAGATCGCGGAACACGCCGTACCAGTCCGGACCGGCGAGCCGGTCCATTTCGTCGACCGCGGCGTGCGGATCGCCGGCGCCGTAGCGCGCCCAGGCGGTGAGCAAAGCCGCCGTGAGATCGGTGACCGGACCGTGCACCGACTGGGAAAAATCCTGCCGGGCGAGATTGTACTGGTGTTGCTTGAGCGCGCGCACGCCGACGACGAGCCGGGCGATGCGGTCGTTCTTGTCGACGACGAGCAGTTTTTCCGCGAGCTTGCCGGCCGCGTCGATGTCACCGTGGGTGAGGATCGACAAAAACGCGCGGCTGAGCAGTTCCGGGTTTTTCGGATCGGTCTTGAGCACGTTGAGGTAATAGCTCGCCGCCGCGCCGGAATCGCGCTCGACGCCGGCGTGCCGCGCCGCCAGATAATTGCCGGCGGCATTGTCGCGCAGCACGTCCTCGCTCGGGGTCTGCGCGGCGTGGGCGCGAGACAGACTGAGAGGGAGGCTCAAAACGACGGCTGTGCCGATGACAGCGGCATGCCGGAACAGCAGCGAATGAATCACGACAGCTCCATGAAAGATGCATGAGCAGGTTGGCGGAACGGAATCACGCGCCCGGCTTCGCGCGCAAACATGACCCTTTTGCCGCATCCCCGCAAGAGACGCCAAAAACGCGCCGGACGTCGCAACTCCCTGGCAAAGCTTCGGCAAATCCTCGGCAAACCCTCGGCAAACCGCGGCCCCGGATGATGCCGTCTAGGCCGCAACGGCGGCAAAATCGCGGCGGCTGTCGCTTTCATCCTTCCCCGCGATAGCGGGGAAGGGGGACCGCGCGGTGCGCGGTGGAAGGGGCGCGAGCCTCGCCGAGTTCTCCTTCAATGAAGATGAAACGTCGAGTCAGAAGCCCCCTCCACCACCCTACGTTCGCTACGCTCACTACGGGCGGTCCCCCTCCCCCGCTATCGCGGGGGCGGAAAGCAAGCGCCGCCGTTCTCGCGGCGCGTTTTTCTTCGCACCCGAGTCATCGGCACGCCATTTCCAAAAACGACGCCGCTCTCGACCTTCGTCAGATGCCCCCGGCAGTGGAACGGCCGGACGCACCATGATCGGGGCGGCGCAAGACGCTTCGTAGTAAGACGCTTCACCCTACGAAACGCACGAAAACAAAAGGAAGCAGAACGCCGACAGACGCGGGTCTCCCTGCTTCACCTTCCGGCGAAGCGCGCACCCTGGCCAGGGCGCGCTCGCCTGTCGGCGTTCCACTGCGGCTCTCGCCAGGGAGA
>DASZWK010000207.1:0-3921 GCA_035546235.1 Xanthobacteraceae bacterium
GTGACGCGTCACAACGTCACTTTCGCATAAACTGTATGTATCCCGGACGCGGCGCAGCACGAAGCAACGCGGAGTGGTGCGCCGCAGACCCGGGATCGCCGAAAATTCCGGGCAGGCAGACGCCGAGCTTGCAAAGATCCCGGTTCAGCGGTGCACCACTCCGTGCTGCACCGCGTCCGGGGAACGCCGCACCAAACCGCAGCAGTAACATCAAGCCTGCGAAATGAACTTGGTGACCAGATAGGCACCCAGGCCCTCGACGCCGCCTTCGCTGCCGTGGCCGCTTTCCTTGACGCCGCCGAACGGCGTCTCCGGCGTCGAAATCGCGATCGAGTTGACGCCGACCATGCCGGATTCGAGCGCGTCGCCGATTGCAGCCGCGGTCGCATTCGAGCTGGTGAACGCATACGCCGCCAAACCGTATTCCAGCGAGTTCGCCCGCTCCACCACTTCGTCAAAGGTCTTGAACGTGACCACCGGCGCCAGCGGCCCGAACGGCTCCTGCGTCATGATCTTCGAGTCGTCCGGCACGTCGGTGATCACTGTCGGCTCATAGAAATAGCCCTGGTTGCCGCGGCGTTTGCCGCCGGTCTGGATCTTGCCGCCGCGGCCCTTGGCGTCGTTGACGAACGCTTCCATCGCCTCGATGCGCCGCGCGTTCGCCATCGGCCCCATGGCGATGCCCTTCTCCATGCCGTCACCGACCTTCAGCCCGCTGGCGTATTCGGTGAAGCGCTTGAGAAAGCGCGAATACACATCCTGCTGCACATAGAAGCGCGTCGGCGAGATGCAGACCTGTCCGGCGTTGCGATACTTGAACGCCGCGATGGTGTCGGCGGCTTTTTCCGGATCGGCATCGGCGAACACCACGACCGGCGAATGGCCGCCGAGCTCCATGGTGGTGCGCTTCATGCCCTTGGCGGCGAGCGCCGCGAGATGCTTGCCGACCGGAATCGAGCCGGTGAAAGAAATTTTGCGGATCGCATCCTTGGCCATCAGATATTCGGAGACTTCGGCCGGCACGCCGAACACCAGATTGAGCACGCCCGCCGGCAGCCCGGCGTCGGCGAAGCAGCGCACCAGTTCGACGCACGAGCCCGGAGTCTCCTCCGAGGCTTTCAAAATAAGCGAGCAGCCGGCCGCCAGCGCGCCGCCGATCTTGCGCGCCGGCGTCAGCACCGGGAAATTCCACGGCGTGAACGCCGCGACGATGCCGATCGGCTCCTGCACCACGAGCTGGCGCACGCCCTTGCCGCGGCCCGGCACGATGCGGCCGTAGCTGCGGCGGCCTTCCTCGGCATACCAATCGATGATGTCGGCCGAGCCGATCACCTCGGCGCGGGCTTCGGGATAGGGCTTGCCCTGCTCCAGCACCATGATCTTGGAGATCGCGTCAAAGCGCTCGCGCATCAGATCGGCCGCCTTGTGCATGATCTTGCAGCGGTCATAGGCCGAGGTCGCGCGCCACACCGCGAAGCCTTTCTTGGCGGCTTCGAGCGCGGTGTCGAGATCGGCCTTGCTGGCGTGCGGCAGATGGGCGAGCGGCTTTTCGGTCGCCGGGTTGATCACGTCCTCGCCCTTGCGGCCGTCGCCGCCGAGCCATTTGCCGTCGATGAAGAGTTCGAGATTACCGTACATGACGTCCTCGCTTTGGGCTGATCCGTGGGCCGATTTCCTCGCCCCAATCTCATTGGCCTATGAATTAGCAGGTTTCCCAAAGCTCGTCATGCGCAGGCTCGCCCCGCATCTATGTTAGGCCGATACACAACGACCCTCTCGAGCCGCGTCATCGCGAGGAGCGCAGCGACAAAGCAATGACGATCAATGCGTGAAATTCGACGGTGGATAGCAGCGCAAGGCCCGTTCCCTGCGCGTGGCCGGGGGCAGCCGGCGCGGCCCACCGTTCAAGACCAGCGCGACGGCTTTTTCCTGCACACGAGATGGCATCAGCGGCCAGCCGCGCTCGATGCAGGCACGGCTGTCACCACCACAGATATGGTGACGCCGGCAATAGGCGCGCCCGCAGACGCGCCACAGCGGCAGCGACTCGACATAGAGCGCGCGGATTGCCGCAAAGGCCGCCTCGCGCTGCGCTCGCTGGCCTTCCTCGGTCGGGGCGTCGGCGAAGCGGCTCTTCTTTTTCCTGCGTCGGCGGTGGGGCATGATTTGTCAGCTCCGTGTTTCTGGTCGTTGCGAGAAGCGCGGCGACGAAGCAATCCAGGCAGCCTCACGGTCATCGCAAGCCGCGCTCGATTGCTTCGCGGGCCTGTCATCGGACCGCGCGACGTTGCGCGGGCCCGTTGGCGCGCAATGACGCGTTCTCGCGATGCTGCTGCATCCGAGTCCTGCCAACGGTTTGCACGAACGGGCCTCCGCAAAAGAGGGAGGCGGAGCGCCGAAAGGCGCGTATCCAACCAGCCGCGCCACACTTTCAGATGTTGCCACCTGAACGTGGTGCGGGCGCGGCGCGCGCCACGAATGATTCGCTTGCACGAACCATCCGCTTCGGGCGCGCTCGCCTTCCGGCGCTCCACCGCGGCTTTCGTCGCAGGGCGAACGCTGGCGAGTCGATCAAGGCCGCGCTTCACGCGATCAGGAGGACGCCGGCGTTACCCGCGCCATTGATCGCGCTTAAGCCAAGCACCTGGCTCGCCGGTCATAGTGCCGGCGGGGACGATGCCCTGACCGCCCGGGTGCGGAGTGTATGGCTCCGCCCGCGGGAACCGCCCTCGCTCCCTCTCGGGGAGTACCCTCGGCCGAAAGGCCCTCACGAACGGTGAGCGAGGTGAAGGCCTTGTATCACATTCGGGGACGTTGTCAAGGAAAAGGTTACAACATTCAACAGGCACCGCAAATCGGTGTATCATCACACCCCAACGGTGGGCGCCATGGCCGATAAATCAGTCAACGCGAAGCAAGGGACCGCCAAGTCCGTTCATGCAATCGTCGGCGGAGACGATACAGCCGCAGCCGCTTGGTTGAAAAACATGAATGCGACGCTGGGCGCCGCGCCGCTTGAAATGATTCAGACGATATCTGGATTAAATGACGTCATCAGCTATCTGGGTAGCCGAAGAGCCCAAATCTGAGTAGCTGCAGAGGATTGTGCACATGAGAACGTCACAAGCGATAGAGATAGGTCTGAGCATCGGTCTTCTTGTCGGCGTAGCGTTTGGGCTTGCTGCCGGTGTCGGGCTGGTGGTCAAGAAGCCGGATAAATTTGGGCTGGTGCATGTCGGGTCCGGTACGCTTCCAGGCACGTACACTTCGGGACCGCCAAAGGCGGACGGATCAAAATAAAATCCCGATAGTTGCGCCCCCACGCTCGTCATGCCCGCGCCCGTCGCGGGCATCCACGTCTTAAACGCGCCGCCCTACCAAAGACGTGGATGGCCGGGACAAGCCCGGCCATGACGGTGAGCCCACGTAGGGTGGGCGAAATCGTCTGATGAACCTGACAGCGTGGGCATCACGCTGTACGATTTTGCCCACGCGTACACGCGGTGCGGCGTGATGCCCACCCTACAGGTGCTGCGCCGCGTCCGGGAAACGTCAATCAATCCGAGTCGGGTCGATCACGAAATTGGTGAAGCCGCCGTCGCGGTCGTCCATGCCGGCGAGTACGTCGTTGACTTTGGACAGCGGCGACACGCGGTGCTGCAACACCGAGAGATCGAGCGTGCCGTCCGCCGCCATCGCGGCCATGTCCTCGCCCTCGCCGGTGGTGAACCACACCGAGCCTTGCAGGCCGATGCGGTTGGTCATCATCCAGAAGGCGTTGATCGGCAGCGTCTCCATGACGGCGCCGACATTCACCGCGCGGCCGCCGCGCCGCAGGCAGAACAGCGCGCGCATCATGGCGCTCGCCGGCGCGCCGGGCGGCAGGCAGTCGATCATGCCGTCGACACCGTGGCCTTCCGT
>DASZWK010000208.1:0-3247 GCA_035546235.1 Xanthobacteraceae bacterium
CCGCCGACCCGGCGATCGATATCATCAGGGACGTGACCGAGTTTTTCTCCCGATCGCTTGAAATCGCGTGGAGCGCAGGCATTCACCGGCATCGCATCGTGCTCGATCCGGGCATCGGCTTCGGCAAGACACCGGAGCAGAGCATCGCCTGTATCGCGCGGCTGCACGCATTCGCGGCCTTCGGCCTGCCGCTCCTGGTCGGCGCCTCGCGCAAGCGCTTTATCAACACGATCACGCCGTCCGAACCGATGCAACGGCTCGGCGGTTCGCTCGCCGCACACCTTCTCGCCGTAGAACACGGCGCCGCCATCGTGCGCGCGCACGATGTCGCGCCGACCGTGCAGGCGCTGGCCGTGGCCGCAGCCATCAGGCGGGCGCGATGAGTGACTCCGTCTTCGTCAAAGGCCTAGTGCTGCACGCCTATCACGGCGTCATGCAGCACGAGGCCAAAGTCGGCCAGACGTTCCGCCTCGACCTGAAACTCAGCGTCGATCTGGCGGAGGCATCGCGCACCGACATGCTCAAGCACACGGTCTCGTACGACACTGTGGTGAAGACCGCGAGCGAGGCGTTCTGCGGCCACCGCTATCGTCTGGTCGAGGCCGCGGCCGGCGCCGTGGCCGACGCAGTGCTTACAAATTTTTCGCAAGTGAGTGCGGTCGCCGTCACCGTACACAAGCCGCACGCGCCCATCGCCGCCACTTTCGACGATGTGGGCGTGACGATCGAGCGCGCGCGCCCCGATCGCGCCGGACGCTGAGCCGCGAGGCGGATTATGACTGAGGCGTTTCTCGCGCTTGGCGGCAATCTCGGTGACGTGCGCGCGACCTTCGAACGCGCCATCGCAATGCTGTGCGGCGATGCTGCCGTGACGCTTGAGGCACGCTCGTCCGACTATCGCACGCCGCCGTGGGGCGTGACCGATCAGCCGGCCTTCCTGAACGCTGTGATCGCGGTGACGACGACACTGTCGCCGCACGACCTTCTTACGCGCGCCCTCGACTGCGAACGCGCGCTCGGCCGCGACCGCACTGGCGAACGCCGCTGGGGACCACGCCCAATCGACATCGATATCCTCGCCTATGACGATATCGAACTGCACGATCCCGATCTCGCGCTGCCGCATCCGCATTTGTTCGAGCGCGCCTTTGTGCTCGTGCCGCTCGCCGAGATCGCCCCAGATCGCCTGATCGCCGGTATCCGTGTGCGCGACGCACTCGCCCGTGCCGACGTAAGCGGCGTCGAGAAAGCGGGCACGCCCTGATGATCGTGTCCACGACGACACGTCAATTTCAGAGCAGAAGCCGTTGGCCGTTTCGCCTAATCATGGCATTTTGGTGCGATGGCCGAGCCTGAGAAACCTCTGGCGTTTACCGCGGATTTTCCTGCCGCGACGCGCGACGCTTGGCGGAAGCTCGTTGACGGCGTGCTCAAAGGTGCGCCATTCGAACGGCTCGGCAGCACGACTTACGATGGGCTGCGGATCGATCCCTTGCCGGCGCGCCTGGCCGCCGCGGAGCCGATCGTCGCGCACGACGGCGGCGCACCGTGGCAGGTCTTGGTCCGCGTCGATCTGCCCGATCCGGCGCTTGCCAACGCCACGGTGCGGCAGGAACTGGAGAACGGGGCCACCGGACTTTCGCTCGTGTTTGCCGGGGCCGTTGGCGAGCACGGATTCGGCCTACTTCCCCACGAGCAAACATTGGGGCGCGTGCTTGAAGATATCGATCTCGCAACGACCGCGATCGAGCTTGACGTTTCGCCTCGGGCCGAAACGGCCATCGACGCGTCGCTGGCGAAAAATCTGACACTGTTTCGCCGCGCCAAAGATCTGCGCGTTGGCCACGATCCGCTGGGCGCGATGGCTCTCTCCGGCGGCGCACCGCGGCGCTGGACGGACGAAGCACCGCATTTCGCGCGCCGGCTTGCGGCGTTGGCGCGTGACGGGGCCGCGCAAAAACTTGCCGCCGCCGACGGCCGCGTTATTCACAATGCCGGCGGCTCAGAGGCACAGGAGCTGGCGTTCGTGATTTCAGCCGCCCTCGCCTATCTGCGCGCGCTGGAAGCCGCGGCATTGCCACTCGAACAGGCGCGCGACATGATTTTCTTCCGCCTCGCTGCGGATGCGGATCAATTCCTCACCATCGCCAAATTCCGCGCTTTGCGAAAATTATGGGCACGCATCGAGGTGGCTTGCCGGCTTTCGCCCACGCCGGCCTTCGTCACGGCCGAGACCGCGTGGCGGATGATGACGCAACGCGATCCGCACGTGAACATGTTGCGCGCAACCATCGCGGTATTTGCCGCAGCCGTCGGCGGCGCCGACGCCATCAGCGTCCTGCCGTTCACCGCCGCGCTCGGCCTACCCGATGAGCTTGCGCGGCGGAACGCGCGCAACATACAACTCGTCCTGCGCGATGAATCGAACCTCGCCAGAGTCGCCGATGCGGGCGCCGGTTCGGGCACCGTGGAAAATCTAACCGATCAGCTCTGCAACACCGCCTGGGCACTGATTCAGGAGATCGACGCAGTCGGCGGCGCTGCTGCCGCGCTCGAAAGCGGGATGATCCAGAGCAAAGTCGCCGCGGTGCGCGCCAAGCGCCAGGCCGCGATTGCATCCGGCAAGGATGCGCTGACCGGCGCCAGCATTTTTCCCGCACTCGACGAAGCACAGGCCGCAGTCCTGGAACGGACGCCACCGCATTCATCCGTGCCAAAGCGGCCGGCGGACATCTCATCTCCGCCCTTGTCGCCGATCCGTCTCGCCGAACCGTTTGAAGCCTTGCGCGACGCCTCCGACAAAATCCTGGCGGCGTTCGGTGCACGGCCAAGAATTTTTCTGGCCTGTCTCGGTACTGAGGCGGAGTTCAGCCCGCGGGCGACTTTCGCGACGAATTTCTTTGCAGCAGGCGGCATTGAGGCCGTAGGCGGTCACGCCGACGCATCCGCGATCGGCAGCGCATTTACTGCCTCCGGTGCCAAGCTTGCGTGTCTGTGCGCTGCCGACAAGACGTACGAAAGTGGGGGCGCGGATGCGGCGGAAGCCCTGAAGGCCGCGGGCTCACGGCACATCTATCTCGCAGGTCGGCCAGGCGCGCTCGATCTAGCCCTGCGGCACGCGGGCGTACAATCTTTTATCTATGAAGGATGCGACGCACTCGCGCTGCTCGAAGCGGCGCATGGCCTCATTGCCAGCTAACCGCAAAGCCCGCAGACTGCGGCTCGAACGATTTTCAGAAAGGCCGTC
>DASZWK010000209.1:0-9190 GCA_035546235.1 Xanthobacteraceae bacterium
CAGCCCTTCGGCCTTGAGCGCTTCCTGCACCTTGGGCCGCGCCGCGACGCGATCCATGTAGGCCTTGATGTTGGGCCACTTGGACAGATCGACCTCGATGCGCGGCGACCAGCGCAGCACCGTGAACAGATAAGCGTCGGCGACCGTAAACTTGTCGCCCGTCAGGTATTGCTTGCCCGCGAGTTTCTGGTCGATCCAATCGAACCGCTTGCCGAGATTCTCCTTCGAGATTTTCTTGAATTCCTCGGGCGTGGTCGGCCGGAAGATCGGCCCATAGGTCTTGTGCAGCTCCGAGGTGACGAAATTCAGCCACTCCATGACGCGGTAGCGATCGAGCGAACCGGCGGCGGGCAACAAATCCGAACCAGGCTTCTGATCGGCCAGATACTGCACGATCACCGGCCCCTCGGTGAGCCGCTCGCCATTATCCAGCTCCAGCACCGGAACCTGACCCTTGGCATTGATGCCCCAGTAATCCTTGCCGCTCTTGGTCTTCTTCTCGCGGTTGTCGACCTGTTCGAGATCGAGATTGATGCCCGCCTCGCGCGACACGATGTGCGGCGACAGCGAGCAGGCGCCCGGCGCAAAATACAGTTTCATGACATTAGTCTCCCTTCGTACACAGGTTTGCGTTGCTCATTCATATCAATGCAATGCTGCGCATATAGCACACGCATCCAGTGAGACAACCGAAGGAACCCCGCGGTTCCTGGCGCGTTAGCAGCTGCCGACGTTAGCAGCTACCGACATCGGCGAAGATATTTGGCGCTGGAGATCATCATGAACGCCCGACGTGTCATGCGCGTGCAACCACCGTTCCCGCTCGGCGATATGACCGTTGCACCGGCCGCCCTGACCGGACGCGCCGAGGCTGACATGGCGCAGGCCATGGCGGCTGCGCTTGCCGAATACGAAGCGCCGAGCGCGGCCGAAGTGCTGGGCCGGCTGCGGCGTGCGTTTCCACTGGCGCCGCTTGGCGCGCGGCTGACGGCGCTTGGCCTGATGATGGAGCGCAATCTCCGGCCAAACTGACCTTTAGAGTCCCAGGTACGCGCTGCGCACGCGATCGTCGGCAAGCAATTCGGTGCCGGTGCCGGTGAGCGTGATGCGGCCGTTTTCCAGCACATAGGCGCGGCTCGCAAGCTTCAGCGACAGCGCCACGTTCTGCTCGACCAGCAGGCATGTGAGCCCGTCGCGATTGAGATCGCGGATGGTGCCGAGCATGTTGTGAACGACGGCCGGCGCCAGCCCGAGCGACGGCTCATCGAACATGATCAGCTCCGGCGATCCCATCAGGCAACGCCCGATCGCCAGCATCTGCTGCTCGCCGCCCGACAGCGTGCCGGCGGCCTGCCGCTCGCGTTCGGCCAGCACCGGAAACATCCCCAGCACATGCTTGCGGTTCTCGTCGCGGCGCGCGCGGGCGCGCGGCAGCAGCGCCCCCATGTCGAGATTTTCGGCAACCGTCAGCGTCGGGAAAATCTGGCGGCCCTCGGCCACCTGCCCGATGCCGAGATTGCAGACCCGGTGGCTCGGCCAGCCGGCGATATCGGTCGCGCCGAACAGGATGCGGCCGCGCGCCGGCCGCAGCATGCCGGCGATGGCGCGAATGAGCGAGGTCTTGCCGGCGCCGTTGGCGCCGACGATGGCGACGATCGCGCCCTGCTCGATGTCGAGCGACACGCCGTCGAGCGCCTGCGCATCGCCGTAGAACACGTCGAGGTTTTCCACGCGCAGCATCACACGACCCGAGCATTAATTTCAGATTGGCCCAGATAGGATTGCACCACGGCCGGATCGCGCACCACCTCGCGCGGTTCGCCCTCGGCGATGGCGACACCGTGATCGAGCACCAGCACGCGCGACGCCAGCGCCATCACCGCCCGCATGACGTGCTCGATGAGCAGGATCGTCAGCCCACTGTCGCGGTTGAGCTCGCGCAGCACGCCGACCAGGCGGTCGACTTCGGTCGGCCGCAAGCCGGCCACGACTTCGTCGAGCAGCAAAAGCTTCGGTTCGGTTGCGAGCGCGCGCATGACTTCGAGGCGCTTGCGATCCGGCAGCGTCAACGACGACGCCGGATAGTGGCGGCGGTCGAACAGATCGAAACGCAGCAGCAGTTCGTGCGCCCGGACCCGCGCCGCACCGACGTCGTGCCGGCGCAGCAGTGCGCCGACAATGACGTTATCCTCGACGCTCAGCGCCGGAAACGGACGCACCAGCTGGAACGTGCGGGCGATGCCGCGGCGGCACACCACATCCGGCGCGAGGCCTGTGATATCTTCGCCCGCGAAGCTGACCGTGCCGGAATCCGGCGGAATGGCGCCGGCGATCATATTGAACAGCGTCGTCTTGCCGGCGCCGTTGGGACCGATCACGGCGAAGATCGCGCCCTCGGGCACCGCAAAGCTCACGCCATCGACGGCGACCAGGCCGCGGAAGCGTTTGCTGAGACGCGTGAGCGAAAGCAACGCCGTCATCGCTTGCCCTTGTCGATGCCGAGCCGCCGGGCCAGCGGCGGCCAGATGCCCTCGGGGAGCGCCACGACGACAAGCAGCAGACAAATGCCGTAGAACACCTGCTTGGCGCCCGGCAGATCGAAGCCGAGCGCCGCCATGATCGAGGTCACCGACTCCGCCATGCCGGTGAGCACGAACGCGCCCAGCACCGGCCCGAACAGCGTGCCGACGCCGCCGATGATCGGACCGAGAATCATCTCGATCGACTGCGTGATGTTGAAGACCTGTTCGGGAAACAGGTTATTGTAGAAGAACGCGTAGAACACGCCGGCGAACGAGGTCACCGCCGCCGAGATCATCAGCGCATACATCTTATAGCGGAACGTGTTGATGCCGGTGGCGCGCGCCGCCTGCTCGTCCTCGCGGATGGCGAGCCAGAAATAGCCGATGCGGCTCTTGAGCAGCGCCCGCGACAGCACGAACGCCACGGCGGTCGCAGCCAGCATGACATAATAGAACATGGTCGGGTTGCCGCGCAGCCGCCACAAGTCGTCGTGGGTATATTGCGCGACCGGCAGAAACAAACCCGCCGACGCATGGACAAAATCGAGATGATCGAAGCCGACGCGGGCGAACTCGGCGAAGGCGATTGTCAGGATCGCGAAATAGACGCCGGCGACGCCGAAGCGGAACGCGAGAAAGCCGATGATTGCGGCGCAGCCCGCGGCGACCGGAATGGCCGCCAGGAACCCAAGCCACGGCGCCACGCCGTAACGGGTGAACAAGACCGCCGCAACGTAGGCGCCGAGCCCCGCGTAGATCGCATTGCCGAGCGAAAGCTGGCCCGCAAAGCCCATCATGATGTTCCAGGCCTGCCCCGTATAGGCCAGATAAAGCGCAACGATCATCACCGTGAGCAGATAATCGTTGACCACGAACGGCGCGATCACGAGCACAGCGACCACCGCGCCGAGCAGCCAAAGCGAGCGGCGCGTCGCGCCCTCGGCAAGCCGCGCGATCATGCGGTCCTCTTGCCGAGGATGCCCTGCGGCCGCAACAACAGCACCAGGACCAGGATGGCGAACGAGAACATGGTCTTGGCCGAAGGCGTGAACAAAAGGCCGGCAATCGCCTCGGTCAGCCCGATCAGGACGCCGCCGATCAGTGCGCCGGCCATCGAGCCGAGTCCGCCGGTGATGACGATGACGAAGGCGAGCAGCGTATAGGCCGGCCCGAGCATCGGGGTGACGTCGGTGATCAGCGACATCATGGTGCCGGCGGCACCGACACACGCCGCGCCGATGCCGAAGGTCAGCGCATAGAGCCGTTTCACGTCGAGCCCGATCACCAGCGCGCCCGTGTAGTTGTCGGCGCAGGCGCGGATGGCCTTGCCGAACAGCGTGAAGCGAAAGAATGCAAACAGCGCCGCCGTCACCACGATCGCAGCGGCGGCGGCGTAGGCCTTGGACGCATCGACGATCACCGGCCCGAGCTGGAAGCTGTCATAGGCGTAGGACGTCTGGATGGTCTGCGCGTCCGGTCCGAAGATGATCAAGAGCGTGTTGACGATGATAAGCGCGAACGCCACCACCAGCAGAAACTGGCTGTGCTCGGGACGGGTGATGAACGGATTGATCAGACCTGCCTGGAGCACGTAGCCGAACACGAACATCACCGCCGCGATCGGCACCAGCATGACCAGCGGATCGAGGTGAAACGCCGCGAACAGCACGACCGCGATATACATCGCGATCGACATCATCTCGCCGTGGGCGAAATTGACGATGCGCACCACGCCGAAAATGACCGACAGGCCGAGGGCCATCAGGCCGTAGACCAACCCGGTCAGAACTCCGGCGACGACGACGTTCAGATAAACGGCTAGCGACACCGCTCAGGACCGGGCACGTCTACGTCCGGTTCTGATAGGATTTCATCGGCCATTCCAGCTTGGCGTTGGCAGCCTCTTTGGGCGCGACCGTCACCTGCTTGCCGCCGCGATTCTGGACGGCGCCGCACTTCAAGCCGATATTCTGCCCCTTGGCGTCGAACATGATGCCGGGTCCGATGCTGACATTGTCGGTGATGTGGGTCGCGTGCAGCGCGGCAGCCAATGCCTTCGGGTCGCTCGAACCGGCGCGCTTGTAGGCGTCGGCGGCGATCAGCAAGGCCTCGAACGTGTACACATGATTGGTGTTCATGTTGAGGTCGGGGAATTTCTTGGCAAATGCATCCTGGAGCGTCTTGGTCAGCTTCTTGTTCGGATCGTACCAGGGCACCAAGCTGATGGGTCCATCCGAAAGCTTGCCCAGTGTCTTGGTGTATTGGTTCTCGTACCAGCCCGGCCCCCAGCTCAAGATTGCATTCGGCGTCCAGCGCTGCTTGACCATCTCGCGCGTCAGCAGCATCGCATCGTTGAGGCGGCCGACCACAAGCATGATCTCCGCATTGGCGGCTTTCGCTTTCGTCACTTCAACGGAGAGGTCGCGAGCGCCGGGATCGTAGGAGATTTCCTCGACGATCGTGTATGGCGGTTTCATGCCGTGGATGCCCTTGGCCATCCCGGTGCCGAACAGGTCGTTGACGTGCAGAAACACCGCGGTCTTTGGCGTGACGCCCGCGATGCTGAAGACCTCCATTTGCTCGGCGAACTCGTCGTGGAGCAGCATCGGCACGGTCGGGAAGTTGCGCACCACGAACTTGTAGCCCTGCTCGGTGATCTGCGGATCGCTGCCGACGTTGATCACGAGCGGGATGCCCTTCTGCTCGGCGACCTGGGCGACGGCCGTGGTCTGGCCGGAATCGAACGCGCCGATCAAAAGCTGCGCACCGTCGCTGACGAGCTTTTCAGCGTGCTCACGCGCGGTGTTGACGTTGGATTCGGTGTCGCCGTTCATGATCGTCAGTTCCGGCAGCCCGAGCGATTTCAGGATCGGCGGCGTGATGTCGACGCCGCGCTGGCAGTCCTGGCCGATGCCGGCCTCGAAACCTGACCGCGGCAGGATCACGCCGACCTTCAGCGGGCCTCCGGCGGCGCGCACGATGGCGGGCGCCGCCACAGCCGCAGCGGCCACTCCCGCCGTAAAAGTTCGGCGGGTGATGCGGCGTGGGTTGGCAAATGGTTTGCGATGCATGGTTATCCTCCCGTGGCTTGTATGTCTCAGCCTGTCCCCAAAATGCCGGATTTTATGCGGCCGTCACAGGCGCGAAAAGGTCGCGACTGCAGCAAGCTCCCATCTCAGGCGCCGGTTACTCCATATTGTTGACCTGGACAACAATTCCGTCAATACCGTGGACCCATGGGCGGTGCGCGCGACAGAGACCGCATGACCTGCGGCAGCAATCCACGGCGCAAATCTTACGCGCCGCGCAGCCGAACGCCGACGCGGCGCAACCCGAGGCCGGCGGTCGCGCTCGACTCGCTCAACAACCATCTCGGCTATTTCATCCGCCGTCTCCAGGTGTGGATTTTCCAGGATTTCATCCACACGCTGAGGCCTGTCCATTTGAGCCCGGCGCAGTTTTCGGTGCTGGTCATCGTCAGCGCCAATCGCGGGCTGTCGCAAGCGGAGCTTGCCGCAACACTGGGAATCGAACGGGCACGGCTGGTGCGGCTCCTGCATCGGCTGCAATCGCGCGGCCTGGTCGCACGATTGCGCTCAAGCGCGGACGCACGCCGCCATGAGTTGGAGCTGACGCCCGAGGGTAACGCCGTCCTCATGCAGGCGAAGGGTCTGGGCGCCCGGCACCAGAAGCGGCTGATCCAGAAGCTCGGTGCCGAGCGGCACGCAGTTTTGCTGCAAGCGCTGCGCGAGACCTAGCTTTTCATCGTGAACAGAAGCTCGATGGCCGCGGCAATACGCAGAAGCCGAAGGTCTTCACCATTGCGGCCGACCAGCATAAGACCCGCCGGGGTCCGCGGCGGCGCATCGGGAATCGGCAGCGTCACCGCGCACAAGTCGAAGAAGTTGATGATCGCGGTGTTGCGTAACAGCGCGGCATTGCGGATGCTGAAGACCTTCGGGTCCGCCACCTCCGCAATGGTCGGCGCCACGATCGACGTGGTCGGCATGATCAGCGCGTCGAGACCAATGAGTCGCGTATCCATGAGGCCGACAAGCCGCGCCCGCGTCCGCATCATGTCGACGTAATCGGCCGCCGACACCTCACAGCCGCGCGCGATGCGCGCCCGCACGTTCGGATCGATGTCGCCAGGGCGGCGGCCCATCCAGTCGCGATGGATGGCGCACGCCTCCGGCGGCGAGATGCCGCCCTTGGCGTTGACGTCGTTCATGGCGTCGAACAGCGGCAGCGTCTCACGGCTGACGCGCACACCGGCGCCGTCGAGCCGCTTGACCGCCGCCGCAAATGCCGCCGCCACCGTGTCGTCAAGCCGATCGAGCGGCAGGCCTTCGGCCACGCCGAAGCGGAGCCCTTTGAGCGCTGCGACATTAAGCGGCGCGAAGGAAAGCGCCTCGCCGGCCATGACCGCGTCCGCCTTGGCGCAATCGGCAACGCTGCGCGCAATCGGCCCGATCGAATCCAGCGTGTAGCTCAAGGGAAACGCGCCGTCGGTCGGCACCCGCTGCCGGCTCGGCTTGAAGCCGACGAGGCCGCACAGCGCAGCCGGAATCCGCACCGAACCGCCGGTATCGGTGCCGATCGAAATCTCGCATAGGCCGTCGGCGACGGCGACCGGCGCGCCGGACGACGAGCCGCCGGGAACGCGGCTGCGGTCGCGCGGATTGGCCGGCGTGCCGAAATGCGGATTGGCGCCGACACCCGAGAATGCAAACTCGACCATGTTGGTCTTGGCGACGATCACCGCGCCGCCGGCGCGCAACCGCCGCACGATCGCGGCGTCGGCCGCGGCCGGTTTCGCCTCCTCGGCGAGAATCTTGGACCCGGCCCGCGTCGGTTCACCGGCCACATCGAACAAGTCCTTGATACTGACAATGACGCCGTCGAGCGGCCCGAGCGAAATGCCAAAGCGCGCCCGCGCATCGGCTGCATCGGCCGCCGCGCGTGCCGCGTCTTGATAGACGGTGAGGCAGGCGCGCGCGCCCTCCCCCTTCGGGTCGGCGATGCGCGCCAACGCCTGTTCGAGCCGATCCCGGCAGGATGTGTTTTGCATGATTGGATTTGCCATCAGTGAATTCGCCTTCGGTAGCTGCGAGCTTATGAAACGAATGTCAAATCCGTGCTTTCGGGGGCCAATGGTCAATTTCGGGGGGAAAAAGCCATTGCGCAATACCGTGATTGCCGAATCACTCCTGCCGCCATCTGCCAATATCGACTTCAGCCCCTACACACGACCGACGGACTGAGCTAGCGTCTCACCGCGGAATTGCGCGTGGAATGCCAGTTGTTGGAGGCGCTTTCATGAAACTTCGCCGCCGCGAATTTCTTCATCTGGCCGCAGGCGTTGGCGTGCTGCAAGTGCCGCAAGTCGTATACGCACAGGGCTATCCGACCCGGCCGGTGCGCCTGGTTGTCGGATTCGCCCCCGGTGGCGGCAACGACATCACGGCACGCTTGATAGGGCAATGGCTGTCGGAGCACCTTGGGCAACCGTTTGTGATCGAGAACCGGCCGGGCGCAGGCACCAACATCGCCACCGAGGCCGTCGTGCATGCGACGCCTGATGGCTACACGATCCTTTTTACTTCACCCACGGCGGCGATCAACGCGACGCTATATGAAAAACTCAATTTCAATTTTATCCGCGACATGACGCCGATTGCGGGCATCATGCGCATACCCGACGTCATGGTGGTCAACCCATCCGTGCCGGCCAAAACGGTGCCGGAGTTTATCGCTTACGCCAAAGCTAATCCCGGCAAGGTCAACGCAGCGTCTCCTGGAGTTGGCACTTCGGTCCATTTGTCCGCCGAGCTGTTCAAGATCATGACTGGCGCCCCTATGGTGCACGTTGCGTATAAAGGCTCCGCGCCCTCGCTCACGGATCTGATCGGCGGACAGGTACAGGTGTCGTTCGCAACGATGCCTGCATCCATTGGGTTTATAAGGAGCGGAAAGCTGCGCGCGCTGGCGGTGACGACGGCAATGCGTTCGCCGCAGCTGCCAGACGTACCGACTGTGGGCGAGTTCGTGCCAGGTTACGAGGTGAGCTCGTGGTATGGCCTGTGCGCGCGAGCGGGGACGCCTGCCGAGGTCGTTGACACGATCAACAAGCAAGTCAACGCGGCCCTTGCTGACCCAAAGATGAAAGCGCGGCTCGCCGAGTTGGGCGGCATTCCGATTGCGGGCTCACCCGGCGATTTCGGCAAGCTCATCGCCGCCGAAACCGAGAAGTGGGCAAAGGTGATCCGGACGGCGAACATCAAGCCGGAATAAGCGCGTGCAGGGGCAAAAGGCCCATAGCGCCGTACCCGCGCGTTTTCGGACAAACAGCAAAAATACGCGTGGGGTTCGCTATGCTCAGCCCTACATCCGCACAACGCGCCGCAGATGCAATTCGAAAACCTGAGCGCTCTCCGCGTCTTAAGTACGAATCAAGCTAATCAAGGCGGCGTGCCACAATTGCGGCGTCGCGAATCGAACAAACAGCGCGGGATGATTCTTTGTTGAATCAACAGGATGGCAGTGGCCGCCTAAATTTCTTGGATTCTCTTCGCCCATCGAACTAAAAGACCTCATCTCGCCTTTCGAAGGGACGTTCTTCGCGAGGACACTCCTTGGGACGGGGCGAGCGCGGTGCCCGCGGGCGG
>DASZWK010000210.1:0-7144 GCA_035546235.1 Xanthobacteraceae bacterium
CCACCGCCTGCAAGGTCACCCCCGGTGCCGCTGCCACCGTGGCCGCCAACTGCCTGGTCGCCGCTGAAGTTCACATCGACCAGCGTGACAACAGGGACGATGGCTTGGCTCGGATTATTACCGCCGCTCCCGTTGGTGCCCGCCACGAACAGTCCGCCGCCCAAGCCGGCGCCGCCGCCGGCGAGGTTGCCGCCGCCGCCCCCTTGCGCCTTCATATTTTGCAAGGTCAGGTCTTGGATCGTGACGTCGCCCGAATAGACGAAGAAGCCGCTGAAATTGGCGCCGTCGATGGTCTGGATCTGGGCGCCGCCGCTGCCATTCGTTCCCTGGATGGTCAGGGTCGCGCCGCTCTGAAGATTGATCGCCTCGATCTGCGAGGTGAGTGTGATCGGTCCCGTAATGTCGATGACGTAATTGATTGGAAAAGAATTGGTATCGATAACGTCGATCGCGTTGTTGAGATCGGTTTCGTTGTTCACGTCAAACGTCGTCATTATGCTTCTCCGTACGGGCGTTTTGTCTTAAAGGCTGTGTGTCGCTCGCCCCCACGGATGCAACCGGCATTGCTGATGTCGTGGATCTAGTCCCCTCGTTTGCTTTCACCGCTCCACGCATCCAGGCTGCCGGCCCGCGCAAGTTCGGCAATCAATGGCTCGAGCTCATTGGCGTAGGCACGCCAGCGGCCAAGGCCGCGCGAATTTATCGGCTGACGTACTTGAGCACGGCTGACAGTCTTCACGCGGCTGTCGCTTTCGTAGAAACGGGCGCAACTCGGATCGGGCGGCAAATCGACATGCGCGAGCAACCGCGCCAGCGTGCCATCGAAATCATCAACCCAATCCGACAGCCTCACAGTCATAATTTGATTCGGCAGCGCGGTCTTCCAGTGTGTCATCAGGCGCTCGTGCTGGGCGATGTACCAGCCGAGATCGGCAAGATCGTGCGCGTAGCCGTGGACGCCATGAAAGCGGAAGGTGAAAATCGACAGGCCGATATCGCGCGGATCGCGCGCGCAATAGATGATTTTCGCGCCCGGCAGCAACAGCCCGACCAGACCAAGATAATTGAAATTTCCAGGCATCTTGTCGACGACACGCTTGGCATCCGGCGCCAGCGCATGCAGCGCGGCGAGATAATGCCGCGCCGCCGCGTCGAGGGCGGCGGCGTCAAGTGCGGCGATGCGCTGAACGGCGGCCGCGCCATCGCCGCGGCCAAGGCCGGAGAAAGCTTGGCCCAGCGCCACGCGTTCGCCGGCACCGTGCGCGTCGCGATGGGCATCGAGAATCTGCTCGATCAAGGTTGTGCCGGATCGTGGCATGCCGACGATGAACACCGGCGCCGGGTCGTTGTTGCCGGCACGTGGTCCCCGACCGAAGCGGGCATGGTCAAAGTGCGCGATGCTAGCATCGACGAACGCGCGATGTGCGTCGCGCGAAAATGGTTGGCTGCGTGACAGCAGTTTGTGCCCGGCGACCCAATGCCCGAATGCGCGGGCGGGTGCAGCGTTGCCCGACCAGAATTTGGCAAGATCGTAGTGGGCCATGATCTGGTGCTCGGGAACCGCCTCCGGGCCCATGGCATCGAGCGCAGCCTCCATCCGCCCCGCGGCTGCGCGCGCAGCAGCGCCATTGCCCTCGCCCAGTGCCAGCAGGACCTGCCGCCAGTGCCACAATGGCACGATTTCAGCCGGGATCGGCCCGAGCGCCGCAAGCGCGTCTAAAACCGCCTTGGCCTCGCCGAAACGGCGCAGCTGCAGCAACGCCAGTGACTTCTGCAAATGCCAGTGCCGCACGGCGCGCGGATCGCTGCCGGGGGCGCCACCCTCGTCCAAAACCGCGAGCGCCTCGGCCGCGCGCTCCTCCTGCAGCAGCTCGGCCACGAGGTTTAGCCGTGCTCCGACGTCGTCGGCGTTCTGCGCCAGCTGCCGCCGCAGAAGATTTTCCGCTGCTTCCGATTGGCCGCTGATGCGCATGAAGGCGGCGAGGTTCGATGTCGCGACCGCGTGGTCCGGCGCGAACAGAAGAACCTGCCGCATGGCCGTCTTGGCGTCTTCGATCGCTCCCTGCCGGTAGCGGGCAATGCCGTAATTGATCCAGGCATCGGCGAACTGCGGCGCGAGCTTGATCGCGGCCGCGAAGGCCTGCTCGGCGCGCGCCGGCTGATTGTGCGCAAGCCATGCCTGACCGTAAACATAATGCGCGCGGGGATCGTCGGGCGCGCAGTGGCAAGCTTCGCTCGCAGCCGTCAGCGCGGCGTGCACCGCTCCACGTGCCAGTTGCTCAACGGCCGTTTTCAGAAATACCGAGACCTGGTCGTCCGATCCGCTCAATTCAGGCATGTCCTCAGAAACGCGATGAGCTGAGGTGAAGCGAGCTTGGTCGCTGCGACATTTGCCTCCGGCGTCGGCCGATGCATGAAGCCATGCTCGGCTTCCGGAAAAGTTTGAATCGTCGTGGGTTGGCGGCGCGAGAGCAGCGCGCGCGTCAGCGTCTCGTAGGTTTCAGGACTGCTGACGTGATCGTTGCCGGGACGCAGCATGTGAACCGGGCACGCGATGTTCGCGGCCAGCGCCAGGGCATCCATCGCTTGACTTGGCAGCCGCGGATTTTCAATCGACGGATAGGCCATGGCGCAGGCGGCGATGCTGCGATCTTGCGAAGCCTGTAGAATCGCGAAACGGCCGCCGATACAAAATCCGAGCACGCCGACCGCACTGGCGCCGAACTGACCTTGCAGCGTGTCACGCCACCGCGCAGCCATGCGGAGTACGGCGTCGTCGGTCAGCGTTCGCGCGCGTCTGATACATTCCTGATAATCCGTCGTAAGCGGCAGTCCGGAATTGATGTCCCAGACCGCCGCCGCGAGTCCGGCATTGGCCAGACCGTCGGCGTACCCGCGGGCAAACTCGTTGACCCCGAAAATCGTGGGCAGGATCAAAACGCCCCCCTTCGCCCCGGCCTTTGGCGCCGCGGCGTAGCCGAACAGATCCGGCCCACTGAACGTTCTGCATTCGATCGACATCGCCTTGTCCCTTTCCAACGCGGACGAACAATTGCTTTTGTGCTCCGCGGTGGCAAGGCCAAGGGCCGTCTTTCCCGACCTAATGGTGTGTGATTGAATACCGCAATGCTGGGGGCTGACTGCGCAGGAGACAGATCATGCATACCGTGATGTGGACATTCAAAGTGCCGGCCGGCACATCGAAGGCGCAGCTGGTCGACACCATCAATGCGACGGCGCACACCTACGAGGGCATTCCTGGCCTGATACGCAAATATTACGGCATTGCGCCCGATGGCGCGTCACTGGTCGGCATCTATCTGTGGGACAGCAAGGCCGCTGCCGAGGCGTTCTACACAGCCGACTGGGTCGCAATGGTGACGAAGCGTTGGGCGGCACCGCCGCTGCGACAGGACTGGGAGACGCCGATGGTGGTCGAGAGCGCCGAGCGGCGCCTCGTGGCAGCGGAGTGATCGCCTTCCGGCCAGAGATCGGAGGAACATATGGAAACGCTGCCACGCAAAGGTTTGCGGCGCGCGGAGATGATGAAACGCGTCGCCTTCTTCCGCGATCTGAATGGCTCGGACGGCGGACTGCCCGACAGCAAGATGCAAGGCTGCATCCGGACGCTCTACAATGTGATCGGTTTCCAGCCGCCCAAAGGTGAAGGCGGCGCCGTGACGTCGCCGGTCGGGGACGACGCCGCGCGCATGGCCGCGATCAAGATTTCGGAGGGCTTCAATCTGGGATATTGCCGTGCCAAGCCCGGCAATGGACCGATGATGCACAATCACGATACCAACGAAACCTTTATTCCGATGACCGGCACCTGGCGGTGCAGCTGGGAGAACGAAAACGGCGACGTCGAGTTCGTCGACGTCGGTCCGTTTGATGTCGTATCATTCCCGCCAGGTTGCGCGCGCCGCTTTGAGAACATCACCAAGGGCGATCCGAACGAGGAGTCGATTCTGATGTTTGTGATCGGCGGCGACAGCCCGAAGGCCGAGTTTACCGACAAATCGATGGATGAGCTCGTCGCCGCAGGCGCCTGGACACCCGGTTGAGCGCTTAGGCCAGCCCGCGCGCCAGCGCGATGCGTGTTCCGCGGTATATTGCGACATTCCCGCGAAGCAAGTGCGCAGCGGTTGAGGTTTTGCACGCCTGTGACTGGAACCACCGGGAAGCCGCAATCGTTATCGGCAAACGCCTGACAACGCAGATTCGCCATGATCGGATGCGTCCTTAGTTAATTATGATCGATGCGCTCTACGCACTTTCGGGTTTTGCGGTCGGTGTGCTGGTTGGCATGACTGGCGTCGGCGGCGGCTCGCTGATGACGCCGCTGCTGATTCTCCTCTTCGGCATTCATCCGGCTACTGCGGTCGGGACCGATCTGCTGTCCGCGGCCGTCAGCAAGACCGCCGGCAGCATCGTCCACGGACTGGCGCGCAGCATCGAGTGGCGTGTGGTGCGGCGCCTGGCAATGGGCAGCGTGCCTGCGACCGTCATCACGCTTGGCTTCCTCTCCGTTCTCAATCAAAGCGAAGCCGCCCGCAGCCTGATCACCGTTATCCTGAGCGGCGTCTTGCTGCTGACCGCCGCCGTCTTGGTGTTTCGCGGCAGCATCGTGCGCTTCTATCGCAGCCGGCTTCCCGTTCTCGACGAGCGTGGTACCGCCGCGGCCACAGTCATCGTCGGCGCCATTCTCGGAGTGCTTGTCACTATCTCCTCGGTCGGCGCAGGAGCGATCGGCGTCTGCGTGCTGCTCATCTTGTATCCAAGACTGCCGATGGTCAGGATTGTCGGGTCGGACATCGCACATGCGGTCCCGCTGACGCTTGTCGCCGGCTTAGGCCACTGGATGATCGGCACGGTCGACTGGCACATCCTTGGTCTGCTGCTCGTCGGATCGCTGCCCGGCATTGTTCTCGGCAGCTACGTGGCGGTTCGCGTTCCCGAAACGGTGCTTCGGGTGATTTTGGCCTGCACGCTCGCGGTGCTTTCAGTCAGACTCCTGCACGAGCATTTCGAAAGCGGCACGTCGCTGGTGACCGCGTTCACCCGCCGCGCGCGGCACTGAACACCCAGCTTCGCCGCACAGACAAGCCGCAAGGCGGATAGCCAGCTCACAGCGCATCGCGGCCGATGCCACGTTCCGCCAGCAACTGCTCGAGACACTTGCGCGCGTAGTAGGCCCGCGTTTTCACCGTGTTCTCCGGCACACCAACGATACGGGCAACTTCGGCAATCGATTGCTCGTGATAGTAGATCAAGTCGAGAATCGTTCGGTGCGCCGGTGACAGCCGCTTCAAGCATTCGCGGATCACCACGCTCGACCTTTGTTTCTGCGCCGCGACCTCTGGATCGTCGGCGAGGTCCTCGATCGCCTCGACGGCACCGTCGTCGAGCCGATCACAAGCACGCCGCCGCCGCCATGCCGCGGCCTTGAAATGTGCAATCGCCAAGATCCAGGTCGACACCTTCGAACGACCTTCAAACCGGCCGGCGTGACGCCAAATGTCGATGAAAACCTCGTTCAGAAGGTCTTCGGCCGCTGTCGCATCGGTTACGGCGCGTCGCAGAAACCGGAATACGCGCGCGCTGTGGCGCACGAATAGCTTGCGCATGGCGTTCCGATCGTGTGCTGCGATCAGCCCGATCAATGTTTCGTCCGTGCGTATCGTGATGGACGGCTGCCAGCCGGGCTTCGCTCCCGACACTGCCAAAGTCTGTTCCATGACGGCTCCCGTGTCCCTGTTGGGCGCCTCGTGCGGCCTGCAAGTGCGCGGCGGGCGCTTGTTCATTGCGGTCAACCGACCGTGACACCGAAGCTAGTTCAGAGCCTCCGCGCGGGATGTGACGTACGGCACTGTGCAGCGTACCGCCGCACCTTCGCACTGTGATGGCCGGCACAGACGCCAAACACCCGAGCGATCATTTTCGATCTGCAAATGAATGGGGCTCATGCGCCGGTGCGATGAGCTTGCGCAAGCAGGAGTGACCTCGATGACCCAATTATCGTCTTTCGGTCCCACGCAACAATTCAGCGGATCCGCCTCCTCGGCAATTGCAAGCGTCGCGGGTTGGTTGTTCTCGAAGATCCGGCAGCCCGACGTCATGATCGTTCTCGCCTTCTCCGCGATCGGTCTGGTCCTGATGCTGGTTGCTGCGGCGACGCTGCCCGATTTTTCCAGTTCGCTCGCGGACGCCTACACGATGGTCGGCCCCTGAGTGAGTCGCTTCCGCTTCGCGTTGAAATTGTATCTCATGCGTATATGCCAAGATGCGTGTTTGTGGACGCGGTGGAAGCCG
The DNA here is from genome assembly GCA_035546235.1 of Xanthobacteraceae bacterium. GTDB lineage: Bacteria > Pseudomonadota > Alphaproteobacteria > Rhizobiales > Xanthobacteraceae > BOG-931. Next base: position 6,313 of record DASZWK010000210.1, read on the forward strand.
GCTGTGCCAGCCGGCTATCCAACGCGCCATTTTTGACCCGAGGAAATATGCGCGGCCCAAAGAAGCGCGGCGAAATCGCTGGTCCGCGTTAAGGCGCGCGCAAACATAATAGGCCTTTTTCGGACCCCCGGCCGCCGTCGGGCCGGTTCGCGCCCTGGACACTCCTGACAGCTTCAACGATGATAATCGCCGGCTCAAAGCGACCACCGCGCCGAGGCCGGCCGTAGATCCGACAGCGCCGCCGGAAGGGGGCGATCGTGGACAATGTGACAACCGAGCGGGCGCGCAAGCTGCTGGATGGCTGCGCGCTCTTCAAGGCATTGGGGGAACGGGAACGGCGCGACCTTGCGGCGCTTGCACGCTCACGCACCTTCACCGCTAACGAGCCCATTTTTCACGTCGGCGAGCCGGGTGCCAGCATGATGGGCGTGCTCGTCGGCATCGTCCGCATCTCGCTCCCCGCCCCCAAAGGGCGCGAAGTCATTCTCGCCGATTTACCCGCCGGTGAATTATTCGGCGAGATCGCCCTGCTCGATGGCAAACCCCGTTCGGCCAGCGCGATGGCTTTGACCAACTGCGAGCTTATGGTGCTCGATCGGCGCGACATGCTGCCGTTTCTCGAGCACAATCCGACCGCCTGCCTCAATCTGATGCAGCTTCTTTGCACGCGAATTCGCCGTTCGGACGAGCGCATGGCGGAGATTGCTTTCTTCGATTTGCCTTCCCGCCTCGCCAGGGCTTTGTTGCGCTACCCCGCGCCGGACCGCGGTCCCCAGAAGCTAGCGCTCTCGCAGCGTGAATTAGCGGAGATGTCCGGAGCCACCCGGGAGAA
>DASZWK010000211.1:0-5887 GCA_035546235.1 Xanthobacteraceae bacterium
CTGTCCGCGCCGGCCGCCATGGGCGTCGGGCACGTCGCTCTGAAAGCCGCGTCCGATCTCGATCCATTCGGCGCCGGCGCTGGAGAGCCCCATGCTGATCCGATTGTAGATTTCGAGATCATCGGTCAGCACCAGCGAGCCAGTGCCGTTGACCGTATTGGCGAAACTGATGGTGTTGCGGAACATCTGCGCCGGCGCGCCCTTGAGGCGAAAATTGTAGGTGCAGACCACGGTGCGATTGACCGCGATCGGGTGTACCACGCGCAGCTGCTGGAACTGGCTCATGAACGACAGGTTCGGATAGATATTCGTGTTCCAGCGCCGCACGTCCAGAACGCGGCGGGTCTCCTCTTTGCCCTTTTTCTTTTCCAGCGCCGCGATGTACTCGCGAAACAGCGGGTCCTTCAATGCTGCGACCAGTTTGGCGTCGTCGTGATAATCGCCGAGATAGGAATGGCCGTTGGGATAAGTCCAGATGCCGACCTGGGATTCCCAGAAGCTGTACGGCGCTCCGTTCTGCCGCATCTGGCGGATCGCGATTTCTCCGGAGCCGTCGGAGAAAACCTGGTCCGACTGCTGCTGCGAGGCGTCGATCGACGACCGATGGGTGAACCAGGGATGCGCGGCATCGCACAGGTTTTCCAGGTAAAGCTTCCAGTTGCCGTCATAGGCGTGCCGGAACACACCGCCGGCGAGTTCGATTTCGCCGTCGGGCGCGCGGTCGACCATATCGTCGAGCGACGTCGTCATGTAGCCGAGAAACTCGTCCAAGCTCGGTCCGTCTGGCGCCTCGCTGGCGAAGACGAAGCCGCGATAGCTTGCAACGCGCGGCAGCTGCTGCATCGCGGTCTTCGGGCTCTTCGGATCGAAATCGCGCGGATAGCCATGCTGCAGCGGCACCGCTTTGAGGCGGCCGTCGAGATGATAGGTCCAGCCGTGATAGCAGCACTGGAATTCACTGGTGTTGCCCTTGTCGCCCGCAACGACGAGCGAGCCGCGATGGGCGCACTGGTTATGGATGACGCGGATTTTGCCCTCGGCGTCGCGCACCAATACGACCGGTTTGCGGCCGATAAACGTGCGCACATAATCCCCAGGTTCCTTCACCTGGCTTTCGTGTCCGACATAAATCCATGCCACGCCGAAGATGCGTTGCAGTTCCAACTCGAAGATGGCCGGATCGGTGTAGACTTGACGGTGCACGCGACCGGGCTGAACGAAGCGGGATAGGTCCTGATTCATCGCATCGAGGGCTGCTGTTGCCATACGATGAAAAAGTATCGCACGCGCGGGGCGCCGACAAGCCGCGCGGGCGCCGCATGGGGCAATGGCTGGCCTGCGCCACGACGATTTGCGATAATCGCAGCGGGACGACGGGTAATTCTGCAAACATTTTGCGGGGAGAGACAATGAGCGACGCCGCGGCGGGCCCGACCCAGCAGCAGATTTATAAAGTCGCAGTCGCCAGCATCATCGGCTCGGTGATCGAGCAATACGACTTCCTTGTCACCGGCGTGATCGCCGCTACGGTCTGGGGCGGCGTGTTCTTCAAGGAAAAGGGCCTCGCCGCCGTGGCGGCGGCCATCACCGTCTATGGGCTCGGCATCATCATCCGGCCGATCGGTGCCTTCATTTTCGGACACATCGCCGACCGGCAGGGCCGCAAGGACGCGATGGTCTATGCGCTGGTGCTCATGGGGATCAGCACCTTGGCGATCGGACTGACGCCGAACTACGACAGCATCGGCGCCATCGCGCCGGCGCTGCTTATCCTGTTCCGGCTCTTGCAGGGCATCAGCTTCGGCGCCGAGTTCGGCACCGCCTCGACCTGGGTGGTGGAGCAAGCGGCGCGCTCGAAATTCCGGGCCTTCTGGGGCGCGTGGGTCGGGTTCGCCATTCCGATCGGGCTATTGCTCGGCTTCGGCTCGGTGATTTTCGTCAAGTCACTGATGACGCCGGAGGATTTCAACGCCTGGGGATGGCGCATCTTCTTCTTTATCGGCTTTCTGGTGGCGGTCGTCGGCCTCATCATTCGCACCCGCACGATGGACAGCTTCGTGTTCGAACAGCACAAGCAGCAGGTCACGATCCTGAAATACCCGTCGAGTCAGGTTTGGCGCGAGATGCCGGGCACCATTCTGCGCACGTCGCTGGTCAATGCCATGTTCGGTGGCGCCTTCTTTCTCTATTTCGTGTTCGGCACGAGCTATATGAAGGCCGCCGGCTTCACCGGGAATACGCCGGAATATATCGGGCTCATCGCCGCAGGTTTCATGCTGGTCTTCATGCTGATCGGCTCGGTCTTGGCCGACTATATCAATCGGCGCACGATCCTGCTGATTGCGGCAATCGTGTTCCTGATCTTCGCGCTGCCGTACTTCTATCTGGTGAGTACCGGCAACGTGGTGCTGGCGACGATCGCCGACATCATCGGTTTCGGCTTCGTGTTCGGCTTCGGTTACGGCGCCATTCCCACCTTTTACACCGAGAACTTTCCGACGCGCTATCGTGCCTCGGGCGCTAGCGCGGGCTATCAGATCGCCCAGGTCTACGGCGGTGGCCTGATCCCGATCATTGCAGGGCAGGTTCTGCGCGCTTATGGCGTGAAGGGCGCCTATCCGTATATCGGCGGCTTTGTCATGCTCTATGCGGTGGCGGCGATCATCGCGATTCTGCGCACGCCGGAGACCAAGAACGTCAACCTCGAAAACTGACGGTGCTGCTGCCGACTACCCGGCCGCGATTGGACCGAGATCAAAACCCGAGTGATCAGTCTGTGGCATGGCAGCTGACGTGGTTGCCATGATGACTATCGATGTCGGTCATGCTTGGTATTCCCGCCGTTGGCACTTTGGGCAGGCCCGCGCCGCGTCCGGCGCGAAAAGTCACGCCGGCGGGCCCGCCCGGACACCGTTAGGCATCCTGTCAGGCATTCTTGCCGCGTTGCCGGTTTTGGAGGAAACTCGCGCAAATCGTATGATTTGCGCGGAGGATGCCGATGGACATCGTCCCTATTGGTCCAGGTTTTGCCGCCGAACTGCGCGGCGTGACGCTGGCCGATGTGGCGGCAAACGATAATATCTATGCGGAAGTGCGCGCCGCCTTCGAAGACCATTCGGTCTTGTTGTTCCGCGGCCAGGATGTGACCGACGAGGCGCAGCTTGCCTTCTCGCGGCGGTTCGGCCCCCTCGAAACAACCAAGGTCGGTTCGGAAGGGTTTGGCTCCAACCTGGTAATCCTGAAGACGCTCGACGATAACGGCAATGTGGTGCCGGAGGACCATCGGCTGGCGCTGCGCAACAAGGCCAATCAGCTCTGGCACACCGACAGCCCGTTCAAGAGCCTGCCGGCTTTGGCCTCGGTGCTGTCATCGCGCATCATTCCCGGGCGCGGCGGCGAAACCGAGTTTGTATCGACGCGGCTCGCATACGAGCGGCTCGATCCTACCCTGCGCGCGCGGCTGCAAAATTCCTTCGCGTGGCACGACTACGCGTATTCTCGCGGCAAGATCGCGCCCGGTCTCGCCAGTCCGGCCGAGCGTGCGGCGCTACCGCCGCAATGCTGGCGCCTGGTGTGGAAAAATCCAGTCAACGGCCGTTACGCCCTCTACATCGCGTCTCACACCTATGCGGTCGAGGGCATGGGCGACGCGGAGGGTAAAAAGTTGCTCGGCGAACTGATGGCCGCTGCGACCGCGCCGGGATGCAGCTACGTGCACACCTGGAACAAGGGCGATGTGGTGATGTGGGACAATCGCGCGACCATGCATCGCGGCCGGCCGTGGCCGGCGCGCGAGCCGCGCTACATGGTGCGCACCACGATATCGGCGAGTGCGGCCGACGGGCTTGAGTCAATGCGCGCGCCGCCGCGGCAGGCCGCGGAATAAGGCGCGCGTCCTCGGTCCGCGCATGACCCCTTGGCTTGATGAAACGCCGTTGCCGGCCCGCTTCGCCGGCCCCGATGACCTTGATGTGTTTCTGACGCTCCCGGGCAGGGCGCTCGCCGCCGACTTGGCTGCCATCGACGGCGATATCCTGGTACTTGGCGTTGGCGGCAAGATGGGACCGACGCTCGCCCGGCTCGCGTGCAACGCGGCACCGGACAAGCGCATCATCGGCGTTGCGCGATTCTCTGAAGCCGGCTTGCGCGAGACACTCAATGCTCATGGCGTCGAGACGATCGCGTGCGATCTCCTTGACCGCGCGGCGGTGCAAAAGCTGCCGCAGGTCCGTAACGTCATCTTCATGGCCGGACGTAAATTCGGCGCGCAGGACAATCCGGCGTTGACCTGGGCGATGAACGTGCACGTGCCCGCGCTAATCGCCGAGCATTTTTGTTCGTCGCGCATCGTCGCCTTTTCGACCGGTTGCGTCTATCCGTTCGTCGCCAGCGATAGCGGCGGCTCGACCGAGGATGCGCCGCTCACAGGACCGGGCGAATATGCACAAACTTGCGTCGGCCGTGAGCGAATGTTTGAGTTTTTCTCGCGACGTCATGGCACGCCGGGTCGGCTGTTTCGGCTCAATTACGCGATCGACATGCGCTATGGCGTGTTATTCGACGTTGCCTGCAAGGTGCGCGACAGACGCCCGGTCGATGTCACTATGGGGCATGTTAACGTCATTTGGCAGGGCGACGCCAATGCGGCCGCCTTACGCTGCCTGCGCCAGGCCACATCGCCGACCACGCCCATCAACGTATCCGGCCCAGAAACGATTTCAGTGCGCTGGCTCGCCGGCGAATTTGCCACACGGTTGGGCGTGGAAGTGCAGACCGTCGGCGCCGAATCGCCGACGGCATTGCTGACTAACGCGGCCAAAGCCGTGCAGTTGTTCGGCAAGCCGCGTGTGCCGCTGGCGGCGATGATCGACTGGACGACCGATTGGGTGGCCAACAATCGTCCGAGCTTTAGCAAGCCCACGCATTTCGAGGTTCGCGATGGCGTCTACTGACGCCCTGCCGCTGGCGCCGCTGGAAAAGCGCGACATTGCCGGCTGCATGGCGCTTTCAGCGGAGGCGGGCTGGAACCAGACGCCCGACGATTGGTCGCTATTTCTCGATCGCGGTACGGTGTTCGGGCTGTCCAGCGCGAGCGGTCTCCCGGACGCCACCGGCGCGATCCTGCCTTACGGCGATGCCTTTGCGTGGATCAGCATGGTGCTGGTCACGGCGAGCCGCCGCCGTGCGCGCATAGGCACGCGCATTCTGGAAACGTGCTGCATGGAGGTGACACAGCGCCAACTGGTGGCGGTGCTCGATGCCACGCCTGCGGGCGAGCAGGTCTATCGGCCGCTTGGCTTCGAGCCGCTATTTGGACTCACGCGCTGGCAAGGCGCGGGCGGAGGTCGTGGCCCAACGTCGTCGGGCATTCGGCCGATGGGGGAAGGGGATTTTCACGCCGCCGCTGCAATCGATGCTGCCGCGTTCGGCGCGGAGCGGTCATTTCTGCTCGATAGTTTCTTTCGCCGAGCGCCGCAACTGGCGTTCATCACTGAAAGTGGTGACGGTTTTGCATTGGCGCGCACGGGTCGCATCGCTACGCAAATCGGCCCGATCGTCGCTGCCAGCGAACCAATGGCTGCAGCGCTGCTCGATGCGGCACTCGACGCTGCCGCCGGGCCGGTATTTCTCGACCTCTGCGATCGCTGGAACGGTCTCGTGGGTCAACTCAAACAGCGTGCCTTTACCGTACAGCGACCTTTCCTGCGCATGGCATTGCGCCCTCGTGGTCCGTTCGGCGACGCTACGCGCACTTTTGTGATTGCGGGTCCGGAATTCGGATAGACCGCGACCGCGGCGCTCGCGCATAAAAAACAGTTTACGCAGCGACCCGAGTCCCGAGTTTCATCAAATCTGCGCGATTCAATCTTGATGCCTGCGCTCGTCG
>DASZWK010000212.1:0-4438 GCA_035546235.1 Xanthobacteraceae bacterium
GCCGAGCCGTGGAAGAAGCCGCCAGACTTCGACCGACTGGCGTCGATCCCCCAGGTTTCGCTGGTGCCGCTGGACCTCACCAATTCGCGCGCGGTCAAAGACCTTGCCGGCGAAATCGGCGGCCGCGTCGATATTCTGATCAACACCGCCGACTACCATCGCAATTTCGGCATTGCGGCGCGCGACGGCGTCGAGACCGCGCGCGCCGAGATGGACATGAATTATTTCGGCCTGTTGCGGCTGGCACAGGAATTTGCGCCCGCGATACGCGCGCGCGGCGCCGATGGGCAGTCGAGCGCCGTTGCCTGGGTCAATCTGTTATCCGTCTTCGCGCTCTCGAATTTTCCGCCGCACGGCACCTATTCGGCGTCGAAGGCGGCGGCGCTGTCGCTCGCCCAATGCCTGCGCGCCGAGCTGTCGCCCGCGGGCGTGCGCGTCATCAACGTGTTTCCGGGACCGATCGACGACGAATGGAGCCAAACGTTGCCGCCGCCGAAGATCGCCCCTGCCCGGCTCGCCGCCGACATCGTCGCGGCTTTGCGGAGCGGCGCCGAGGACGTTTTTCCCGGCGACATCGCCGAGGACTGGCTCGCCCGCTGGCGCGACAATCCGAAAGCGCTGGAGCGCGAACTTGCAGCGCAGCAGATTTAAGGTCTCCCGATGAGTGAACACCTTCTGTCGCAGTTGATCGGCGCGCTGGCGGGCGGGCAGCTCCGCATCGTCGACCTGACGCAGACCTTGTCGCCGGATTTCCCGCAGATCGTGCTGCCACCCGAGATGGGACAGGCCTGGCCGTTCCGCATCGAAGAGGCCTCGCGCTACGACGCGCGCGGGCCCGGCTGGTACTGGAACAATTTTTCTTGCAGCGAGCATACCGGTACGCATTTCGACGCGCCGATTCATTGGATTTCCGGCCGGCACCTGCCCGACAATTCGACCGACACGATTCCGGTGCAAAATTTCGTCGCGCCGGCCTGCGTGCTCGACTGCTCGCGCGAATCCGCCGCGGACGCCGACTTTCTGCTCACAGTAGGCTTTCTCAAAAACTGGGAGCGGCGTCACGGCCGAATTCCGCCGGGATCGTGGGTGCTGATGCGCACCGACTGGTCGAAGCGCACCGATCCGGTCGCCTACCAGAATATCGACGAGACCGGACAGCACACGCCGGGGCCGGACAGTGAGGCCGTGCAGTTTCTGGTCGACGAGCGCCAGGTTCTGGGCTTCGGCTCGGAAGCGATCGGCACCGATGCCGGGCAGGCGTTTCATCTCAAGCCGCCCTACCCCTGCCACTACTTCATGCACGGCTCGGGCCGTCTCGGCCTGCAATGTCTGACCAATCTCGATCTGTTGCCACCAACCGGCGCCGTCATCATCGCCGCGCCGCTCAAAATCAAGGAAGGCAGCGGCAGTCCGTTGCGCGTGCTGGCGCTGGTGCCGGACGTTTCTCTTGCCGCAAAACGGGGACGAGAAAAGCGCCCAAGCCGGATGAGCCGCAAACGTCGCCCGGCGAGCGCGAAGAAGAAACGCTGATGAACCCCGCCGACCTGGTGTCTGCATTTCCGCCCGGCGAGCGCACCGTACCGGCGATGTTGCAGAGGCAGGCGCAGCGTTACGGCGACCGGCCGTTATTCGTCGCCGGCGAGGTGAGTTGGTGCTTTGCCGAAGCGCCGGCCATCGCGGCCAGCTGTGCCGGCACGCTTGCTGCGGCGGGCATCCGGCCCGGCGACCGGGTCGCGCTGATGTGCGGCAACCGCGCCGAATTCATGGAGGCTTTTCTCGGCTGCGCCTGGCTCGGCGCTATCGCGGTGCCGCTCAATGTCGCGGCCCGCGGGCCGCAGCTTACGCACTACCTGCGAAACTCCGGTGCTCGGCTTCTCATCATCGAAGCCGAATTTCTCGACGCTCTCGCCTATATCGATGCACAAGAGCTAGCGTTGGAGCGCATCTGGTGCGTTGGCCATACCGTGCAGTTGCGGCCGGTCGGCAGGCTCTCGATCACCGATGTGCCGCCGCGCTCCGAAGCGATCGCGCCATGTGCCGCCGATCCGGCGCAAACTCTGGCAATCCTTTACACATCCGGAACGACCGGGCCGTCGAAGGGCGTGTGCTGCCCCCATGCGCAGTATTTCTGGTGGGGTTTTCACGGCATCCGCAATCTGGAAATCCGCGAGGGCGACGTGCTTTCCACCACGTTGCCGCTGTTCCACACCAACGCAATCGGCACATTCCATCAGGCCTTGCTTTCCGGTTCGACGCTCGTCGCCGAGCCGCGCTTTTCCGCATCGCGTTTCTGGCAGCGCCTGATCGAACGGCGCGCAACCGTCACCTATCTGCTCGGCGCCATGGTGCCGATCCTATTGTCCAGGGAGCCGTCGCCGGACGAGCAGGACCATACGGTGCGCTGCGCGCTCGCGCCCGGCGTGCCGGCCAACCTGCATCGCACCTTCGAACAGCGAACCGGCATTCATCTGCTCGACGGTTATGGCTCGACGGAAACCAACTTCGTCATTGGCGCCACCGCGGCCGAGCGCCGCGCCGGCAGCATGGGCCTCGTGCGCGATGGCTTTGACGCGCGCGTCGTCGGCCCATCGGGCGGCGACGCCACCCCGGGGGAGCCCGGCGAATTGCTGCTGCGCAGCGACGAACCGCTCGCCTTCGCGACGGGCTATTTTGCCATGCCAGACAAGACCGCCGAGGCGTTTCGCGGCGGCTGGTTTCACACCGGCGACCGGGTGGTGCGCGAAGCCGGGGGCTACTTTCGTTTCGTCGACCGCATGAAGGACGCTATCCGGCGGCGCGGCGAGAATATTTCCTCGTTCGAGGTCGAGCAGGTGCTGCTGAGCCATCCCGATGTCGGCAATGTCGCGGTGTTTCCGGTGCCCTCCGAATTGGCCGAAGACGAGGTCATGGCTGCCGTCGTGCGCCGCGCCGGCAGCGCGCTCACCGAGCGGGGTTTGGCCGAATTCTGCGCGCCGCGGCTTGCCCGTTTCGCCGTGCCGCGTTTTATCGAATTCGTCGACGAACTGCCAACAACCGAGAACGGCAAAGTGCAGAAATACAAGCTCCGTGACCGCGGCGTCACCGCGAAAGCCTGGGATCGCGAGGCAGAAATAGCTCAAATCAAGCGTTAGAAGGAAGCGCCGGGCGGACATGACGGCCCGGGAATTGCAGGTATAATCCGCGCGCAACCAAGGGGTTGAGGGAGCACATCATGGCGTACCGGCTGCGACGGCGATCGTTTCTGCAATTGGCGTTGGGCACGACCGCCGGGCTTGCGGCGCCGCTGTCGCGCGCATCCGCCGCCAACGATGCGGCGACCATCGCGTGGCCGAACGACGTGCCGTCCTGGGACCCCAATCAGCGCTTCACGCCCGACGCGCAGCCCATCTTCAAGGCGGTCTACGATCAACCGCTCGACCAGGACCCGCAGCTCAAACTCATTCCGCATCTGATCAAGAATTGGACCCTGGCGCCGGATGCCCGCAGCATGGCGGTCGAACTGCGCGACGACGTGACGTTCCACAACGGCGACAAGATGACGACCGAGGATTTCCGCTACACGTTCCTCGAACGCATCAAATCCGGCGTCAAGCTCGATACCGCGAACTCCTGGCGCAAGGTCGAGGACATCGCCATCGAGTCGCCTACCAAGGCGACGATGAAATTCAATGCGCCCGACCCGACCGCGCCGCAATGGATGGCGTTTCTCGGCAGCTACGTCGTGCCGAAGAAATATATCGAGAGCGGCGGGCTCGCGAGCTTCCTGAAAAAGCCGATCGGAACTGGGCCATACAAACTCGCCGAGTACGAGTTAAATTCGCGCATCGTGCTCGAACGGAACGACAAATATTGGGGGCCGAAGCCGGCGTTGGCACGGATCACAATCGAGATCGTCAAGGACACGTCGGCGCGCGTCGCCGCGATCCAATCCGGCCAGGCCGATCTCACCCTCAACGTACCGGTGCGCGAGGCGCAGCGATTTGAGAACGAAGCCGGCTTCGCGGCCGAGCTCGATCCGATCACACGCGTCATTCTGCTCAATGTGCGCGCCGACCTCGGATTTTCCGACAAGAATGTTCGTCTCGCCGCGCATCACGCCATCGACAAAACGGCGTTGTCGAAGGCGTTTTACGGCGGCGCCGCCGTGCCGCTCTCGGTGTTCGCGACGCCCGGAACGCCCGGCTATCTGCCCGACTTCAAATTCCCCTACGACCCCGAACTCGCCAAGCAATTGCTCGCCAAATCGGGCTTCGGCCCGAACAAGCCCGCCAAGATCGGGTTTGCGGCGACCAACGGTCAGTTCCCGAGCGATTACGATATCGCCCGCGCCATCGTGCAGATGTGGAAGAAGGTCGGCATCGACGCCGATCTGCAGGTGATCGAGTACGCCAAATATTTCGAGCTCAATCGCGGCAACAAGCTGCCAGAAGCCACATTG
>DASZWK010000213.1:0-6144 GCA_035546235.1 Xanthobacteraceae bacterium
CCATGACGAGCACCCGGCCATGATGCGCGTCATAGGCGCCGATCGGTGAGATGTGGGGACCGTCCCAATCTCCGGTGAGGACGCCCTGATTGAAATACATCAGCGCGATGTCCTTGCCAGAATGCTCGTTGGCGGCGAGCAGGCGCTGCAGTTTGGCCAGGCTCTCGTCCGATGCGTCGGCCGGCTTGAACACCTCGGCCTCGTCATTTCCCAATCCGTAAGCCTGCAGACTCTGCCCCACAACCCTGACCAGTTTCTTGAACGTAACGCCGGAGCCGTCTTGCGCGGTTTGGGCCGTCCAGCGCGCATCGCCGAGTTGCGTCCGCAAGCCGGCTTGGGTGACGAGATCGACATCGGCACGCGCCGGCAGGCCGCGCAGCGCGTTGAGCAGGATGGCAATGCTGGCGGCTGAACACGCGCTGTCGGTGTCCTGGGGGATGTAGAACGGACTAATGGCCCAATAGTCCGGCGCCCGGTGGGTGCGGAGATAGCCGGTCGTCTGCTGGATCGGAATCGCGTTCGGCCCGAACCGCGGCTTGACGTCGTCGGCGCGGGCGCTGCCGGCCCAAAGCAGCGCCATCATGCCTGCAATCAGTAAGGGCACACGGCGCCGATACGGGAGCGGCTTGACTACCATGTTCATAACGACGCTGCCGATGCTCATTGCCGGGCGCGGATCATACACCCGCAGTGACGAGAGGGTGGCTCCGCATTGCACCAGAAATCTGTTGCAGCGCGGGATATCCGTCACTTCCGCGGTGCGCCGGTGTGCCCAATATTTGTGTGATCGACGGAACCATTTTGTCATCGCGGTCTTTGATAGGAGCAATACTGCTCGCGTCACGAGACCATTAGGAGTTCTCATGGATACTGCCATTCGTTCCGAGAATCCGATTTTGACCGATGCTGTTTCGGCTGTTTCGTGGGCCAGCATCGCGGCCGGCGCGGTAACCATATCGGCGGTGACGATGCCGCTCTTGGCATTGGGGGCCGGTCTCGGACTGTCCTCTATATCGCCATGGACCGATTCTGGAGTCTCGGCCTCTACGTTCAAGGTGGCCGCCGGCATTTATCTGGTGATTGTTGCCGTGATGTCGTCCGCCATCGGCGGCTATCTGGCGGCGCGCCTGCGCACCAAATGGATCGGCGTCCATACCAACGAGGTATTCTTTCGCGACACGGCCCACGGCTTCATCGCCTGGGCTTTCGCAGTCTTGATCAGCGCCGGCCTGCTTGGCGCCGCGACCACTCATCTGCTCGGCGGCGCCGCCTCGGTGGCCGGCGCGACGGCGGGTCAGGCGGCCACCTATCCCGCGCAAGTTTATGTTGACCGACTTTTCCGGCGTGAAGCCCCCGCGGCCAATGCGGCTTCGGCTGGCGGTGCTGCTACGCCCGCACCGGCCGGTGGAAGCGCCGATGCACGTTCGAGTGGACCCGCGCGTGCCGAGGTGCTTCGGCTTTGGACAACGAGCTATGCCGCCGGTGGCGGGTTGTCGGCCGGTGACAGAACTTATGTTGCCCAAATGGTCGCCGCTCAGACGGGTATGAGCCAGGCCGATGCGGAAAAGCGCGTCGATGATGTCATCGCGCAGGCCAAGACTGCGGCCGATCAGGCGCGGCGCGGCGCCGCCAAGCTCGCGTTCTGGCTGACGGCCGCCCTGCTGTTCGGCGCGTTCGCTGCGAGCCTCGCTGCCGTCGAAGGCGGACAATTGCGGGACGGCACCTGGAACGAGCGGCGTCTTGTCCCGCGTCCCTGGTAAGCGAAACACTAGCAAGCGAAGATTCTGGAGGTAGAGCGATGCCGATATTGTTGTGGTTGTTGGGCATTCCAATCCCGATCATTATTTTGCTCGTCCTGCTTTCACATTAGGACGCGGCGTCGAAACAAAGCGACATTTCTCGGAGACTGGAGGACATCATGGGATTCGGACGAGGCTTGCTGTTGTGGCTCCTTGGCATTCCGCTGCCGATCATCATTCTGCTGGCGATATTCTGGCGATAACGGGAAAGGTGCACGGATCTTCAGTGCCGAAATGGAGAAAGGTTCGCAGCTTCTTAGCGTTCGGGACTGAGCGCATCCAGGTGGTCTTTCTTCCACCGCTCCGTCAGCGCCTTGCGATCGAGCTTGCCGCGCTCCGTCTTCGGCAACGATTCACTGAGTAAGATGCGCTTCGGCGCCTTGAAGGCCGGCAGCGTCGCACAATAGCGAAGCAGCGAAGCAGCATCCGCGCTTGCGCCGGGCCGCGTTACCACGTAGCTCACGACTTCCTCGCCATAGATGCCGTCAGGCACGCCGACCGTGGCGGCTTCGATCACGTCGACATGCTGCATCAGAAACGAATCGATCTCGAGTGGCGAGATTTTTGCACCGCCGCGGATGATCAGCTCCTTCTCACGGCCCGACAGCGTCAGAAAACCGTCGGCATCAAGCGAGCCAAGATCTCCGGTGCGGAAGCGCCCGCGGCTGTGAACTTTGATACCGCCGTCGTCACCGAGATACCGGTAGGCATGATCGCCGAACCCGCCGAGTTCGACGTAGCCGATATCGCCGGGCGGCAGGCGCCCTCCGTCGGCATCGACGATGGCGAGGTCATGGTAACGGAATGGCCGGCCCACTTTACCGAGCCGCCGCTGTTCGCCGGGAATCGCGGCGATCCAGCTCACTTCGCTTGCGCCGCACCCCTGCGCGATCGGGATGCCGAATTGCTGCTCAAATCGCTTCCAATCTTCGAGCAAAAGCGGCGCCGAGCTTGACGTGATGAAGCGCAGCTTCGGCACGTCACCGCGCCGCGCCGTCTGCGCGCTGTTGAGCAGGATGTTGATGGTCGTCGGATTGCCGGTCGCGATTGTCACATCGTGGTCGCGCAAATGCTGGAAGAAGCGGCTGGCGGAAAATTTTTCCGAAAGCACCAGCGTGGCGCCGCTATGAAGCACCGCAAGTCCGCCCAGGGTCTGCGCCGAATTCCAGCTGAACGGGCGAAAGTCGTAGAGCCGGTCATCTGCCGTGATGCCGAAACCTTCGGCCAGCGGGCCGATATTCAGAAGAAACTCGCGATAGTCGAGGATGACGCCTTTCGGCGTGGCGCTGGTTCCCGACGTGAACAGGATGACCGCGTCGTCATCGGGGCCGGCGGGAATTTGCGATTCTCCCGGCGCACAGCGCGCCAGCTCGTCAAACAGCGATCCCGGCTCGGGCCGGTCCCAGCGGCTCAGCCGCAAGCTCGGTATCTCGGCGCTTTCGACAAGATCGTCGAGCCCGAGGCCGTCCTGGTAAAGGATGAGGCGTGGCCTCAGCCGGTCGAAAATATTGCCGAGCTGGTTGCGGTTCATCTCGACGTGGACGGTGCAGATGGTGGCGCCCGCCGCCATCACGCCCAGATAGCAGACGAGATGTTCGATCGAGTTATTGGCGAGCAGCGCGACCCGATCGTTGGGCTTGAGGCCGCGCTGCTGCAAAAACGTCGCGAACTGTGCCGCGCTGTGGCGCAAGGCACTGTAGGACACGCGCCGCCCGTCGTCGGCCGACACGATGTATGGCTTGTCCGGCGTGCTCTCTGCGGCCCGCGCGATCCAGCTATGCAACAGATTTGAGCCGGCGTCAGTCTGCATGATAGGATGCTCCGGCTAATTCCTTAGCAACATAAGTAATTCAGCTGCAACCCGAAATGCAGCAGGTACGGAGTGGCGCGATGCGCAGAGCGACGGTGACAGCGGTCCTGACGTTCTGCAGCCTGCTTATCATAGCGAGCGGCGTGCCGATGCGCACCGCCAACGCGGCGGGCTATTGTCCGAACCCGGCGCACGCGCGACCCGAGAAGGTTCCCGCCGAGCTCGTGCCGGCGCTCGCTGCAGCGTTCGGTGTCGACAAGGGCGCTGTGGGCGACAGCGGCGTCGTGCGCTGCGTCGGCGGCAAATTGATGGGCTGCGTCGTCGGGGCCAATCTCAACTGCGGCAAGGCCGATATGCGCCGTTCGTCGTTTGGGGCGACGGCGTGGTGTCGCAGCCATCCGGGAGCGGCCGATATTCCGATGGTGGCCACCGGCCACGACACGATCTACGCCTGGTCGTGCAGGGGCCACGCCGCCGTCCCGGGAAAGGCGATCATGAAAGTCGATCGGCAGGGTTACGTCGCCCAGAATTGGAAAGAGATTCATTAGCATGGCCGCACAGACTGTGATGCCCGATCCGATGGCGACGCCCCTTGGCGGCGCCACGAATGTTGCGGGCTCGAATACGGCACCATTCCTGCCCTACCACGATCTGCGCCAATGGCTCGACGAGGCGCACAAGCTCGGCGAGGTGAAGGAGGTCGGCGGCCTTTCTTACCAGCGCGATATCGGCATGGTCGCCGAGATGTCGGCGCACACCGACGACGCGCCATGCTTCGTGTTCAACGATGTGCCGGGTGCGCTGCCGGGCAGCCGTCTTCTGGTCAATTTTTTCGCCGGCAAGCGCAAGAACATGACGCTCGGCTTTTCCAGCGAACTGTCCAAGCTGGAACTGAGCGAGAGCTTTCGCGTCAACCACGCCGCCATGGTCAAGCGCATTCCGCCCAAATTCGTCGACACCGGCCCGGTGATGCAGAACGTCATGCAAGGCGACGACATCGACGTTACCAAATTCCCGGCGCCGCAATGGCACCCGCAGGACGGCGGACGCTATATCGGTACCGGCTGCTACAACATCATGCGCGATCCGGACGACGACTGGATCAATTGCGGCACGTACCGCGTGATGATCCACGATCAAAAGACGCTTGGCTTTTACATTTCGCCCGGCAAGCACGGCCGGGTGATGCGCGACAAATACGCCGCGCGTGGCGAGCGCATGCCGGTCGCCATCGTCTGCGGCGGCGACCCGATGAGCTTTCTGATGGGCTCGAGCGAAGTGCCGCCGGGCGTCTGCGAACTCGACATCGTCGGCGGCATGCGCGGGCAGCCGGTCGAAGTCATCAAGGGCCCGGTTACCGGACTGCCGATTCCGGCCAACGCAGAAATCGTCATCGAGGGCTTCGTCGAGCCCGGCAACGTGCGCGAAGAGGGGCCGTTCGGCGAGTGGACCGGCTATTACGCCAGCGACGAGCGCGCCGAGCCGGTGATCGACGTCAAGGCGGTCTATTATCGCAACGAACCGATCCTGCTCGGCTGCGTGCCGCAGCGGCCCCCCGATGAAATCTGCCGCTACCGTGCGATCGTGCGGTCGGCGCTGTTGCGCGAGAATGTCGAGAAGGCCGGCGTGCCCGGCGTCACCGCGGCTTGGGCGCACGAAGTCGGCAATGCGCGGCTGTTTCTTGCCGTCGCGGTCAAGCAGCGCTATCCCGGCCACGCCAAGCAGGCCGGCCATATTGCCGCGCAATGTCACGTCGGCGCTTATTGCGGGCGCTATGTCATTGTGGTCGACGACGACATCGACGTGTCGAATCTCGACGAGGTCATCTGGGCGCTGATCACGCGCTCCGATCCGGCCACTTCGATCGACGTCATCCGTGGTGCCTGGTCGACTCCGCTCGATCCGCGGATCGAGCCGGAGCGCAAGGCGATCGGCGATTACACCAACAGCCGTGCCGTGATCGACGCCTGCCGGCCCTACCATTGGCGCGACAAGTTTCCAGCGGTGAACATGCCGACCGCGGACGAGCGGCGCGAGGCGCTCGCTCGATTCGGGCATCTCATGAAGTGATGAACAACAACAACCCACAATGGCCCGATCTGCCGTATGCAGCGTGGAGCACGAGCTGCGAAACGCTGCAATTGTGGATGCAGGTTGCCGGCAAGGTCATCCTCGCGTGGACGCCGCTCGTCAATCACTGGTGGAACGTGACGTTGCACGTCACTGCGCGCGGCATGGCCAAACGCGCCATCCCGTATCGCGGTGGCGTGTTCGATATCGTGTTCGATTTCATCGATCATCGCCTCGACATAGAAACCAGCGACGGCCGCCGCGAGAGTCTGCCGCTGCGGCCGATGGCGGTCGCCGAATTCTATGCGGAGTTCATGGGGCGCCTGCAACGGCTCGGCATTGATGTGCGGATCTCCGCCACGCCTTGCGAGATCGAAAACTGCATCGCCTTCGATCAGGATCGCGCGCACGCGCAGTACGATGCCGAATATGTTGCGCGTGTCCACCGGGCGCTGGTGCAATCCG
>DASZWK010000214.1:0-19890 GCA_035546235.1 Xanthobacteraceae bacterium
CATCGCGGCGACGCCGGTTACGCGCTCAAGGACGGCGAGGCGATCGAGTATCTCGACAGCGCCGTCGCCGAACTCGCCGCACTGCCACAGGTGGATGCTGGAAAAATCGCCGTCAAAGGCGTCTGCCAGACCGGCCGGCATCCTTTGGTGTACGCCGCTGAGTGCAAGAAAATCGCCGCGGCGCTGGTTTGGTACGGCGCGGCCAACGCCCGCGAGTGGGAGCCGAATGACCGCTATATCAAGCCGCTCGACGACATGCTGGCGGCCATCGAATGTCCGATTCTCGGCATTTTCGGCGAGGCCGATCACCTCATTTCACTCGATGACGTTCGTCGATTCCGCAACAGCCTGGAACGGCACGACAAGACCTTTTCCATCAAGGTGTTTGCCGGCGCACCCCATGGCTGGCTGAACGACACTATGCCGGGGCGCTACCGGCGCGATGCCGCCGAGGCCGCATGGGCGCTCCAGCTGGCGTTTCTGCGACAAATTTTTGCTCCCGGCTTCGATCGATCGCGGCGTGTTCAGACTTACGAATGCGATTACGCGGCCAACTACGATTTTTCCAAGAACGTGCGAATGGAATGACGAACGAGACGCGCCACATGAGCACAAGCAATCCAATCCCTGGAGAAATCTGTGAGTGAATACGAGCGTTGGGAAGCGCGCTTCGCGACTCCTGAATATGCCTTCGGCAAGGGTCCAAATTATTTTTTGCAATCCTGCAAGCCACTGCTGCCGGCCACCGGCCGCGCATTGGCGGTCGCCGATGGCGAAGGCCGCAACGGCGTTTGGCTGGCCGAACAGGGCCTCGATGTCGTCTCGATCGATTTTTCACCAGCCGCACAGCGTAAGGCCAAGGCATTGGCGGCGGAACGCCACGTTGAAGTGACCTTTGAACTGGTCGACGTCCATAGCTGGACTTATCCGAGCGCCGCGTTCGATGTGGTGGCCGAAATCTTCACCCAGTTCAGTTCCCCGGCCGAACGGGTGCAGAAGTGGGCCGGAATGCGGAAGGCCCTCAAATCCGGCGGTCTGCTGATCGTCCAGGGCTACACACCGAAACAATTGGAATACGGCACGGGCGGCCCGAAAGAAGTCGAAAATCTCTATACGCGCGCCATGCTCGAACGAGAGTTCGGCGGATTTCGCGCGCTGTCGATCGTCGAAGAGGAACGCGAGATTCACGAAGGAACATCGCATGGCGGAATGTCCGCGGTGATCAATTTAACCGCGAGAAAGCCTTAAGGTCGCGCTGCGGCATGTTGGAGCGCCGGGGTTAAACGCCAAAGGCCGTGGCCGGATAGTCCAAGCAAGCATCGGCGCCCTGCGATAAGCCCGCTTCGCGGCGGCACAAACAGCGGTTATAAAGGCCGGAGACCCGACGGGAGCCCACCATGGCGCGCGACTTCGAGGACCATTGCTGGAAAGACCTGATCGATGCCGAGACGATCGAGATCTATCAGGCCTATCGGCGCAAAATCCATGTGGGCGACAATCCCGCCGTGCTCGCCATCGATCTCTATAACAAGGCCTACCAGGGCGGCAGCCGACCGGTGCGCGAGGTTGACCGCGAGTTTCCCGGCTCCTGCGGCGAGAATGCCTGGAAGGCGTTGCCGCCAACACAGCGGCTATTCGCAGCAGCGCGGCGCGCTGGCGTTCCGGTGATCTACACCACGCGCCATGCCGACACCGCGGGCGTCCACTCGACCAATCGCAACATGAAGAAGGAACGCGACGATATCTACGACATCAAGGCCGAATTGGCGCCGCAAGCGGGCGAACTGATCATTTACAAGGAGCGCGCTTCCGGCTTCTTCGGCACGCCGCTGATTGCACACCTGCAGAAGCTGCGCGTTAATTCACTCATCATCTGCGGCGAGAGCACATCCGGCTGCGTGCGCGCCTCGACGGTCGACGGCTATTCGTACGGATTCCACAACGTCCTGGTCGAGGAATGCACCTATGACCGCTCGATGATCAGCCACAAAGTGAATCTGTTTGATCTGCACCACAAATACGCCGACGTGATGCACGTTGAGGAAGTCCTCGCGCATCTCGACGGATTGGCGGTGCAGCGCAAGGTCGCCTAAACGTCTTTACGAGCCGCGCCTGGATCGTTTCGCTCGTATGACGACGGTCTATCCGTTTCTCTCTTTCAAGCAACCGCAAACGAGTAACCCATCATGTCCACTTCTGTTGCCCGCAAGACCAATGCGCCGGAATTCGCAACCGCCTATTATTTCCTCGAAGGCCTGACTGAGCTCGGCGTCGAATATCTGTTCTGCAATTTCGGCACCGATCACGCCCCGATCATCGAGGAAATGGCGCACCGCAAGAAGCGCGGCGAGCCGATGCCGGGCGTGCTGCACTGCCCGCACGAGAATACCGCGGCCCACATGGCCGAAGGCTATGCCTTCGTCACCGGGCGCGGTCAGGGCGTCCTGGTCCATGTCGATGTCGGCACCGCCAACACCGCCAATGCCATGCACAACGCCTATAGGAGCCGCCTGCCGGTGCTGCTGATGGCCGGCAAGGCGCCCTACACCGCCAACGATGAACTGGTCGGTTCACGCGACACCTACGTGCATTTCGTCCAGGAGCCGTTCGATCAGGCGAGCCTGGTGCGCCCTTATCTGAAATGGGAATGGACGCTGCCGTCCGGTGTTGTTGTCAAGGAAGCGCTGCGGCGCGCCTACTCGATCGCACAGAGCGAGCCGCGCGGCCCGGTCTACCTGATGATGCAGCGAGAAACCCTGACCCAGCCCTGGAGCACGGACGAAATTCGCCGCTACTCGGCCGATCAATTCGCCGCAACTTCCGGCGGCGGCGCCGATCCGAAGCTCGTCGCTGCGCTCGCCGACCAGCTGCTCACTGCGGAAAATCCGGTGCTGGTCACGGGCTATGCCGGGCGTAACGAGCATGCCTCCAAAGCGATCGACGCGCTGTCGCAGTTTGCCGGCATCGCGGTCTACGAAGCCAACATGACCAATAACATCTCACATGACGCGCCGTGCTTTATCGGTTTCGCCGCCGACAAGGCGGTGCCTGATGCCGATGTCGGCATCCTGGTCGACGTCGACGTGCCGTGGTTTCCGAGCGACGTGCAGACGCACGAGAAATCCTTCTGGGCGCACATCGACATCGACACGCTCAAGCCCGGCTCGCCGATGTGGACGTTCCCCGGCAACCTGCGCATGCAGGGCGATTCCGGTCGCATCCTTGAACAGGTGCTTGAGGACCTCAAGGCCAAGGCAACGCCGCGCTTCAAGCAAGCCGCAGCGGCACGGATGGGGCGCATCAAAGCGCTGCGCGAAGAGCGCATCGCCCGCGCCGCCAAGCTCGCCTCCGACAAGGGCAAATCCGGCGCGATCAACCCGCACTATCTGATGTCGGAGCTCGGCAAGGTGCTCGACGATGACGCCATCATCTTCAACGAAGGTGTCACCAATGCGGGTGCCGTGCTGCTGCAAATCCCGCGTAAGAGGCCCAATACCACGATGCGCTCGGGTGGCGGCGGGCTAGGCTGGTCCGGCAGCTTCGCGCTCGGCGCCAAGCTTGCGGCCCCGGACCGGCTGATGGTGCAGGTCTCCGGCGACGGCGGCTTCTATTTCGGCAATCCGAGCTCGGTTTTCGCCGTGTCGCAGCAGTACAAGCTGCCGTTCTTCTCGATCGTCCTGGATAACACCGGCTGGAACGCGGTGAAGCAGTCGACCTTGCGGGTCTATCCGGAGGGCGAAGCCAAAGGGACAAGCGAGTTCGAAGCCAAGCTTGCGCCCAAGGTGGCATTCACCAAGGTCGCTGAGGCGTTCGGCGCCTATGGCGAAGAACTCAGCGACCCCGCAGACGTCCCCGCCGCCATCGCGCGCTGCCTCAAGGAGGTCCGCGGCGGCCGGACCGCCCTGCTCCACGTGCGCGTCACGAAGATGTAAGCGCGACGATCGGAAATTCTGGGCGTATCTCAGTACAGTGGCCGGGCTTGACCCGGCCACTGGCATTTCCAGATCAATCGAACAGGCCGTTCTGGGACGCGAGGTCCTTCAACGAGGATTCCGGCCGCGCGCCGAGATGCTGAATCACCTCGGCAGCCGCCATGGCGCCGAGCCGGCCGCAGGTGCGGTCGTCAGCGCCGCGCGCCAAGCCTGACAAAAAGCCGGCAGCGAACAGATCGCCGGCGCCTGTCGTGTCGACCACGCGCTCGACCGGAAAAGCCGGCACCGCCTCGATGTCCTCAGGATTAATCACCACGCAACCCTTTTCGCTGCGCGTCACCACCGCCACGTCGATATCGTCACGCAGCGCCTTAACCGCCGCATCGAAATCCGACGTCTGATAGAGGCTGTGCAGTTCCGCCTCGTTGGCGAAGATGAGATCGACGGTACCCGAGCGCATCAGTTGCAGGAACTCGTCACGCCAGCGGTCGACGCAGAACGCGTCCGATAAAGTCAGCGCCACCTTGCGTTCGGCGTCATGGGCGATCTTCGCCGCCTTGAGAAATGCGTCCTTGGCGTGTTTGGGGTCCCACAAGTAGCCCTCGAGATAGATGATAGCGCTTGCCGAGATCGCGGCCTCGTCGATGTCGCCGGGATGCAGATCCTGCGCGGCACCCAGATACGTGTTCATGGTGCGCTCGCCGTCGGGCGTGACCAGAACGTAACACCGGCCAGTCGATGGACCACCGGCGGCAGGTTTGGCATCGAAAGCAACGCCGGCGGCCCGGATGTCGTGGGCAAAGGCGCGCCCAAGCCCGTCGTTCTTGACCTTGCCGATGAACGCCGCCCGCGCGCCGAGTGAGGCAAGACCCACAATGGTATTGGCCGCCGAGCCTCCGGACATTTCCACGGCGGGTCCCATCGCATCGTAAATGGCCTGGGCGCGCGGCTCATCGATCAGCGCCATCATGCCCTTGCGCATGCCCTGCTTGAGCAAAAAATCTTCCTCGGCCCGGGCGATCACGTCGACGATCGCGTTGCCGATGCCGAGAACGTCGTAGCGGGCTGAGGGCATGAGAAATCAGGTCCTTGCTTTAAGGAAGGCGCGCACTATAGCGGCCGGCCCTTGCGGGGCAAGCCGCCGCCGTGGCATTGGACCGACGCGTCAGGCCACTCTTGCCGCGCGGAGTATTCGGATATGGCCTTCAAAGAACTGGTATTTTCCGGCGTGCAACCGACCGGCAACCTGCACCTCGGCAACTATCTCGGCGCCATCAAACGCTTCGTCGAGCTGCAGGATCGTTATGACTGCATCTATTGCGTGGTCGATCTGCACGCCATCACCACGTGGCAGGATCCCGCCGAATTGCCGCGCACGATCCGCGAAGTCACCGCTGCGTTCATCGCCTGTGGGATCGATCCCAAGAAGCATATCGTGTTCAATCAGAGCCAGGTGGCCGAGCACGCCGAACTCGCCTGGGTGTTCAATTGCGTGGCGCGGCTCGGCTGGCTCAACCGCATGACGCAATTCAAGGAGAAGGCCGGCAAAGATCGCGAGAACGCATCGGTCGGCCTTTATGCCTATCCGAATCTGATGGCAGCCGACATTCTGGTCTATCGCGCCACCCATGTTCCGGTCGGCGAGGACCAGAAACAGCACCTCGAGCTGTCGCGCGACATCGCCCAGAAATTCAACAACGACTACGCCGGCTCGATTCATGCCCACGGCTTTGGCGAAACCTTCTTTCCGTTGCCGGAGCCGGTGATCACAGGCGAGGCGACGCGGGTGATGTCGCTGCGTGACGGTTCGAAGAAGATGTCGAAGTCGGACCCGTCCGATCAGTCGCGCATCAATCTCACCGACGATGCCGATGCCATTGCGTTGAAGATCCGCCGCGCCAAGACCGACCCGCATCCGCTGCCCAGCGAAGAGAAAGGCCTCGAAGGCCGCCCGGAGGCCGACAACCTGGTCGGCATCTACGCCGCACTCGCGGACACAACGCGGGCGGCCGTGCTGTCGCAATACGGCAATGCGCAGTTCTCCACCTTCAAGTCGGCGCTGGTCGACTTGGCGGTGGTGAAGCTCGGCCCGATCGGCGCGGAGATGAAGCGGCTCGTCGCCGATCCGCTGTCGATCGACGCCATCCTCGCGGACGGCGCCGCGCGGGCACAGAAAATCGCCGGCGAGACCATGAAGGCTGTGAAGGATATCGTCGGCCTCGTACGCCGCTGATTAGGCCACGCCACAGGGGTATCCTTCATGTGCGAGACCGCGACGCAAAGAACCTTCGGCTGGAAGGGATGGAGCGACCTGCCTGCGCCCCATATCGGCTCGGCGACCGGCCCTTGGATCGACCTCTCGCATCGCATCACCGAGGACCTGTCGCGCATCCCCTTCTTTCCGCAGCCCGTGATCCGCCAGATCACCACCGCGCCAATCCGATTGACGCAAATCCAGTGGGTCGTGCACCACGGCACGCACGTCGACGCGCCGTGTCATTTCATCAGCGACGGCCCAGCGATGGACGGCGTACCGCTCGACCGTCTCTACGGACCGGGCGTCATTTGGCGTTTCGACACGCAGGACCGTGCCGCCATTGATGCCGCCGACCTGGAGCGCGCTACCCCGCGCATGCGGCCAGGCGACATCGTACTGATCGACACCGGCTGGTGGCATCACATCAACACCGAACGGTACGAGGAGCATCCTTACCTGACCGGCGAGGCTGCCGAATGGCTGGTCGCCCAGGGCGCCAAGATCGTCGGAATCGACGCCAGTTCGCCCGACCAGGCGGGTCATTACCGGCCTAAGGAATTTGCCTTCCCGGTCCACAACACGCTGTTGAGCAATGGCGTGCTGATTGCCGAACACCTCACCAACCTGAGCCCCTTGGCGGGGCGCCGCGCCGAGATCATGTTCCTCGGCATCAATATTGCGGGATCGGATGGCGCACCGGCGAGGCCAGTCGCAAGGCCCTTGGACTGAGATTGGCGCTCAAGCGCGCCTTGCACCGCTGCACTAAAAGGGCCATTTATGCTTCTGGATCAATGGTCGGCCAGCCGCGCCGAATCTTGTTCCACACCCTCATTGGGAGCGAACTCATGTTTATTCAGACCGAAGCGACGCCGAATCCTGCGACGTTAAAGTTCCTGCCGGGACGTCCGGTATTGGAGAACGGCACGCTCGATTTGCGCGAGCCCGCTGAGGCAGCAAAGTCGCCGCTGGCGGAACGTCTGTTCGGCGTCTCGGGTGTCAGTGGCGTGTTCTTCGGCTCCGATTTCATCACCGTGACCAAGAGCGGCGGCGAATGGCAGCAGCTCAAGCCGATGATCCTTGGCGCCATCATGGAGCATTTCATGTCGGGCGAACCGCTCATCAGCAGCGGCGCAGCCGATGAGGGCAACGGCGAGGAGTTTTTCGACGCGGCCGATGCCGAGACCGTAGCGACCATCAAGGACCTGATTGAAACGCGCGTGCGGCCCGCGGTCGCCAATGACGGCGGCGATATCACGTTCAAGGGCTTCAAGAACGGCATCGTCTTTCTGAACATGAAGGGCGCATGCTCCGGTTGTCCGTCATCGACGGCTACGCTGCAGCACGGCATCCAAAACCTGCTCCGGCATTTCGTGCCCGAGGTAACCGAGGTGCGGCCGATCTGACCGCGCGATTAGGCGAGTATTTCCGTTCCGTTCATGGTGTTCCGGGTGTGGCCGCCGGCCGGATGGTTTCGGCTTGCTGGGCGTAATGGATGCCGTATGACTGCCTGCCATGCGTGTGCTCGCTATTGATACGGCGCTCGCGGCTTGCTCCGCGGCCGTGCTCGACACCGTCCTCGGTGGAGTCATCGCAAGCGAGAGCATGCCGATGGTGCGCGGCCATGCCGAAGCGCTGCTTCCGCTGATCGCACGTGTCATGGCGCGCGCCGAGCTTGGATTTTTCGACATCGATCGCGTCACGGTGACGACCGGACCCGGCAGCTTCACCGGATTGCGCGTCGGTATTTCCGCCGCGCGCGGTATTGCGCTCGCGGCCGAGAAGCCGGCATTCGGCGTCTCAACGCTGTCCGCCTACGCGGCCCCACACCTCGCCAAAGACAAAACTGTCCCGGTGATCGCCGCGATCGATGCGCGGCACAGCCACGTATATCTGCAAGTGTTCGGCCCCAGCGGCCGCACCGCCTTGGCGCCTCGGCTGGCGCCGTTGAACGAGGCGGTACGCGCGGCGTCTGAAGGACCATGTCGGCTCGTGGGCTCGGCAGCGCTGGCCGTCGCCGCGCAAATACCCCCGGGCGCGCCCGCGCCATTGTGCGTCGACGGGCGCGATGCACCGGATATCGACTGGATAGCGCGGATGGGCGCCGTCCTGCCCGAAGGACAATCGCCGCCCAACCCACAATATTTGCGCGCGCCGGATGCGCAGCCACAAAACGCCGCCCAATTACCGCGCCGATGATGAGCATTGTGTCTCGGCTGTTGCCCGGCGCACCGCCGCAATTCACCGCGGCGAGCCTCCATGACGCGGTGGCGATCGCCGCGCTGCACGCCGCATCGTTTCGCCGCGGGTGGGGCGAAGACGAGGTCTCCGGTCTTTTGACAGACAGCGCCGTGGTCACTCACCGCGCCATGATCCGGCGTGCGCTGGTTGGTTTCATCATGTCGCGCGTGGCCGCCGACGAAGCTGAAATTCTGTCGGTCGCAATTGCCCCGGCGCGGCGCGGCCGCGGGTTGTCGCGGCCGCTGCTCGACTTTCATCTCCGCACCCTGGCGGGGCGGGCCGTGCGCGCGGTCTTCCTCGAAGTCGACGAACGCAACGCGCCGGCGCGGCGGCTTTACGCCCGGGCCGGCTTTGCCGAAGTGGGAAGCCGCCACGGCTACTATGAGAGCGGCGCCACCGCCCTGGTGCTGCGCCGTGACCTCGGTTGACCCGGCCAGCCACGTATCCAAATTGTCGTCGAAACCCCATATGAAGGCACGAAAACGCCCAGCATTCCTTTTTGGCGGCAAATCCGCTAAGAAAGTGGCTCGTATGGCTCACTGCGCGCGAGCAAATTTTCAAGCGGCTATAAAGGCTTAAGTCTCGGCCCGACCGGCATGAACAAACCCCGCAAGCTGTTTGTCAAATCGTTCGGCTGCCAGATGAACGTCTATGACTCGCGGCGTATGGCCGACACACTGGCCCCGCAGGGCTATGTTGAGGCGTCCACTGCCGACACCGCCGACCTGGTCATCCTCAACACCTGCCACATTCGCGAAAAAGCGGCTGAGAAGGTCTATTCCGAGCTTGGCCGGGTGCGACGGCTGAAAGAGGCTGCCGCGGCTGAGGGCCGGCGCGTGATCGTCGCGGTGGCCGGCTGCATGGCGCAAGCCGAAGGCGAGGAAATCATCCGCCGCGCCCCGGCGGTCGATCTCGTCTTTGGGCCCCAGAGCTATCATCGGCTGCCTGAACTCTTGGCGCGCACCGAGAGCGGCGATAAGCCGGTCGACACCGAATTTCCCCTCGACGACAAGTTCGACCATCTGCCCGCACCGAACCCCGCGGCGACCCGCCGCCGCGGCGTCAGCACATTCGTCACCGTGCAGGAGGGTTGCGACAAGTTCTGCACGTTCTGCGTTGTGCCTTATACGCGCGGTGCGGAAGTTTCTCGTCCGGTCGACAAAATCCTGGCCGAGATTGAACAACTTGTCGCGGCCGGCGTGCGCGAAATCACGCTCATCGGGCAGAACGTCAACGCGTATCACGGCGACGGAGCAAACGGACGACCGGCGTCTCTGGCGCGGCTGCTCGAACGCGTTTCAGCAATCAATGGCGTCGAGCGGCTGCGCTACACCACGAGCCATCCGCGCGACATGGGCGCCGATCTGATTGCCGCACATGGCGCTCTGCCAAAACTGATGCCGCAGCTGCATTTGCCGGTGCAATCGGGGTCTGACCGCATTCTCGCTGCGATGAACCGCCGCCACACACGCGCCGATTATCTCGCGATTGTTTCGCGGCTGCGCGCGGCGCGGCACGATCTCGCGCTCACGTCCGACTTCATCGTCGGATTTCCGGGCGAATCCGAAGCGGACTTTGCCGAAACCCTGAGTCTCGTCACCGAGGTCGGCTATTCGGGGGCGTTCTCATTCAAATATTCACCCCGCTCCGGAACGCCCGGTGCGGATATGACCGACCAAGTGGACGAGGAGACCAAGTCCGATCGGCTGTACCGGCTGCAGGCTGCGATCGATCGCTGTCAGGCGGAATTCAATCGAAGCTGCCTCGGCCGCACCTTCGATGTCTTGTTCGAAAAGCCCGGCCGCTACGCCGGCCAGCTTGTCGGCCGCTCGCCCTATCTGCAGCCCGTCCAGGTGACGGCGCCGGCATCGATGATCGGCGAAATCGCGACCGTGACGATCACCGAAGTGGCGAGCAATTCACTCTTCGGCACGATGGCGCACACGAGCGCGCGCGAACCAGCCCTCATGGGCGCAGGAGCCTGAATTGGCAGCACGCGGACCCGCCGGAACGGATGAATCGGTGTTCGTTGCCCCCGACAATGCGACGCAGATCGCGCTCACGTTCGACGACAATCGTCTCGCCTCGGTGCTATTCGGCCAGTACGGACAGAACCTCGCACTGATCGAACGGCGGCTCGGCGTCGTCGCTAATTCACGCGGTAACCATGTCACGCTGGACGGCTCGCGCGAGGCCTGCGAGCAGGCGCGGCGCGTGCTCGAAAATCTCTACGAGCGGCTCAAAAGCGGCGACGAACTGGTGCAGGGTGATGTCGAAGGCAATATCCGACTCGCCATGGCGCAGGGGTCGCTGTTCGACTTCGATCCCGCCACGGCGCGCGAGGGTTTTGAGGAGATCAATCTGCGCAAGCGTCGGGTGCGTGCACGCACGCCGGCCCAGGATTCCTACATCCGCGCGCTGAAGCGTCATTCGTTGGTGTTTTCCACCGGGCCGGCCGGCACCGGCAAGACTTGGCTCGCGGTGGCCCATGCGGTGCAGCTGTTCGAGCGCAAGGAGGTCGACCGCATTATCCTGTCGCGTCCCGCGGTGGAAGCCGGCGAGCGGCTTGGCTTTCTGCCCGGCGACATGCGCGAAAAAGTCGATCCGTATCTGCGGCCGATCTATGACGCGTTGTACGATCTGATGGACGCGCGCATCGTCGAACGCGCGCTGCAGACGACGGAAATTGAAATCGCGCCGCTCGCTTTCATGCGCGGCCGTACGTTGGCAAATGCCGCTATCATTCTCGACGAAGCGCAGAATACGACTGCGATGCAGATGAAGATGCTGCTGACGCGGCTCGGCGAGAACAGCCGCATGATGGTCACCGGCGACCCAAGCCAGGTGGACTTGCCGCCAGGGCAGACCTCAGGACTAGCCGATGCGGTGCGGCTCCTCGAAAACGTTGAAGGCATCGGCCACGTCGCCTTCACGGCAGCGGATGTGATCCGTCATGAGCTGGTCGCCCGCATCGTCAACGCCTACGACAAGGCGGCGGCGCGCAAGCGTGAGCGCCCTTAATCGCGATGAATGTCGCGGGGAGCAATGCGGCCAAAGTAGACGTGCGGGTCGAGTCGGGCCTGTGGAAAGAACCCGGCAAGGTCAGAGCTCTGCTGCGCCGGGCCATCGGCCAGGCCGCCACGGCCCTGTCAACAAGGGGGGTGGAGGTTGCTATCCTCCTGACCGATGATTCGGCGATCCGCCTCCTCAACCGGCAATGGCGCGGCATCGATGCGGCCACGAATGTGTTGTCGTTCCCAAGCGGGAATCCAGGTGGCCACGGGCCATTCATCGGCGACATCGTTCTCGCCCAGCAAACGATCGCGCGGGAAGCCAACGCCGAGCACAAGCCATTCGCCCATCATCTCGCCCATCTTGCGGTTCACGGGTTTCTTCACCTTCTTGGCTACGACCACGAGAACCTCAAGGACGCCGCCGTGATGGAACGGCTTGAACGCAGAATTTTACGGCGGCTCGCGATCCCCGATCCGTATCGGCCGGTCCCAGCCGCGAGGCGCGCGCCGCGCGCCAAATTGCGCCGAAATCCGGCGCATTAGAGTGCAGGCGCCCATGGCTCAGCACCCGACACGCAGCGAACCGGCCGACAGCGAGCATCGCGGGCTGCCGCCAGTCCTACCCCGCGCCGAGCAAGCGCAGCCGGAGGGCAAGCTCGCACGCGTCGCGCGCATCCTGTTCGGCTGGAAGGGGGCAGCGACACGTGCCGATCTCGAACACGTCTTGGCTGCGGAACAATCGGCCTCCGGCTTCTCGCCCGAAGAAGCCGCGATGCTCAAGAATATCCTGGCGCTGCGTGAATGCCGGATCGAGCGCGTCATGGTGCCGCGCGCCGACATCGTCGCCGTACAGCAGGACATCGCCCTCGGGGCGCTGGTCGACATCTTCGCGGGTGGCGGTCACTCGCGGCTCGTTGTCTTTAATGACACGCTCGATGATCCTAACGGAATGGTTCACATCCGCGACCTGGTCGCGTTCATGGCGGCGCGTGCCGCGGCCGATCCGGCTCGTGCGGGCGCGACCGAACAAGCCACGCACCCCAATCTCAATTTTGGGGCCATCGATCTCGCGATGCCGCTCCAACAGGCGAAAATCGTTCGCGAGATCCTCTACGCGCCGCCTTCGATGCCGGCACTCGATCTGTTGGCCAAGATGCAGGCAACGCGCATCCACCTTGCGCTCGTGATCGACGAATACGGCGGCACCGACGGCCTCGTCTCCATGGAGGATCTGGTCGAACTTATCGTCGGCGACATTGCCGACGAACACGATGTCGCCGAGACCCCGACCGTCACGCGCCAGGGCGACGGCTCGTTTTTGGCCGACGGACGCGCCAGCCTCGAGGATGTCCGTGCCGTCATCGGCGACGAGTTCGATGTCGGCGAAGCCGGTACCGAAGTCGATACGCTCGGCGGTTATCTGGTCATGCGCGCGGGACATGTGCCGGTTCGCGGCGAATTGGTGCCCGGTCCAAACTCTTTTGAGGCGGAAGTGCTTGATGCCGATCCACGCCGGATCAAACGGGCGAAGATTTACCGGCGCAAAGATCGCCGATCCGCCCCGACGCGGGATCTGCCCACGCTCGTCAAGGCACCACAGCCCCGCCCAGCCGCGGCGCCCGATGAGTCAAATCGGCCGAGTCAAAATTCGCCGCGCCTGCCGTGAAATTGAAGGCGCCGATCCATAGCATCGTTCTGGCCTGGGGCTGGCAGCGGCGGCTGATCGCGCTGGCTGCGGGCGCACTCTCGGCGCTGGCAATGGCGCCCTTCGACGCCTGGCCCATATTGTTCCTGACGTTTCCGACGCTGGTGTGGCTGATCGACGGCGCTACAGCCGGCCGTTGGAACGGCGTACTCGTCGCGGCAACGACCGGCTGGTGGTTCGGCTTCGGCTATTTCGTGGCCGGTCTGTATTGGATGGGTTTCGCATTTCTGGTCGATGCGAAAACGTTCGGCTGGATGTTGCCGTTCGCAGTCATCGGCTTGCCGGCGGTTCTCGCCGTCTACACCGCCTGCGGCGTCGGCTTCGCCCGCCTGCTGTGGACGCGTGGCCCGATCCGCATCCTGACTCTGGGCGTGACGCTGACCGTTGCCGAGTGGCTGCGCGGCCACCTGTTCACCGGGTTTCCCTGGAACGCGCTTGGATATGCTCTCACCTCGCCTTTGGCATTGGCGCAAAGCGCTTCTCTTGTCGGCATTTGGGGCCTGACATTCCTTGCTATCGTTGTGTTCTCAAGTCCCGCCACGCTGACCGACGATCGCACCGAAACCCGCTACCCATGGCTGCCGCTCGCGCTAAGTCTCGCGGTTCTGGCCGGGCTTGGTGGCTGGGGTTCGTTGCGCCTCTATCGCACACCGACGCGCTACGTGGACAAAGTGAAAGTGCGCATCATGCAGCCAAATCTGCAGCAGGATGTGCGCTTCAATTATGCGGCACGGCAACAGGTCATGGACCGCTATGTCGCACTATCAGATCGCCTAACTGGCCCTCAATCGCACGGCGTGCATGACGCCACACATCTGATCTGGCCAGAATCGCCTTTTCCATTCATTCTCACCCGCAATCCTGAGGCCCTGGCGCAGATAGCAAAGCTATTGTCGCCAAGCACGGTGCTGATAACCGGCGCGACGAGGCTTCCCGAAAATTTCAATCCGGCCGATCCGCACGCCTACAATTCGATCTACGTGATTGATCATGATGGTTCGATCCTGGCGTTATACGACAAGGTCCATCTCGTTCCTTTCGGCGAGTACTTACCTTTCGAGCATCTGCTTGAACGTCTCGGCCTTCAGGAATTGACCAAGCAGCAGGGGGGATTTCTATCCGGTGACGGCAGGCGACTGCTTCGCATCCCTGGCGCGCCACCAGCTCTTCCGCTCATTTGTTATGAGATCGTCTTTCCCGGAGATGTAGCGCCGCCCGGCGAGCGTGCCGGTTGGATCGTCAACGTCACCAATGACGGCTGGTTCGGTATCAGCACCGGACCGTATCAACATTTTCAGCAGGCCCGCGTACGCGCCATTGAAGAAGGCCTGCCCCTTGCGCGTGCCGCCAACACCGGTATCTCCGCCATGGTCGACGCTTTGGGAAGAGTCGTTGGTTCGCTGCCATTGGGCAGTGAGGGTGTTCTCGATGCACGTTTGCCGCGTGCGATTTCCGAGCCGATATATTCGAGGCTCGGCGACGGACCAGTGGCAATTGTTATTGGCCTGATTTTCCTGATAGTTACCCACCGGCGGTTTATTTGAATATAATTAACACGGGCCAGGCAGTGGCGCTAACCAAGGGTTGATTGCGGAATTGTCTGCAGCGACCGACGCCTATTTCATCGTATTAACGCGCAAAATAACCGCAACCATAGCGCGAATTAGATATAATCCCGGCGAGGGCGGACGCGTTTGTCGCGCCCCTCGGGGCACCGTCGTTTCGGTTGAGTATGCAGGTTACTCAACTGACTTGTATTCCTTATGGTTGCACTCATAGATCATTACTGCAAATATAGGACCCATAGGAGTTCATTATGACGATGATGGCACAGAAAGCCTTGATATGATGATCATAGCGAAGAAAGCCCCTAACCCAATCGACAAGCACGTCGGCGCGCGCGTGCGCATGCGCCGCATGATGCTGTCGATGAGTCAGGAGAAGCTTGGAGACGCGCTGGGCCTGACTTTCCAACAGGTCCAGAAATACGAGAAGGGCACCAACCGCATCGGTGCCAGCCGGCTGCAGCAAATCTCGAACATTCTGCAGGTGCCGGTCTCGTTCTTTTTCGACGGCGCGCCGCATGTGCCTGGCACAGGACGGTTTGAGGGCATGGGCGAGGCGCCATCGCCGGCTTACGTTTCGGACTTTCTTGCCACGTCCGATGGTCTAGCGCTGACCAAGTCATTCATGCGGATCCACGATTCCAAACTGCGACGGCGCATTGTCGATCTCGTTGAGCAAATTGCCGCGGGCGAGAAGCGGTAATTCGGCCGTCCTAGCGTTGGGCGCCGCGATGCGGACGCCCACTTTTCGCCCACATCTTGACCGCGGCTGCACGACGCGGCAACAACCGTTCGAACAGCGACGCTTGGCTTTGCCGGCGCTGACCGCGGCCGCGGCCTCTGCCCGGACTGCCGCGGTACTCAGTCGTGGAGGGAGTGTTTCGTGGGACGCACAAACTACCTTTTTACCAGCGAATCCGTGTCGGAAGGACACCCGGACAAGGTTTGCGACCAGATATCGGACGCAATCCTCGACGCCTTTATCGAGCGGGACGTCAAGCTCGGCATTGCCGAGGACAGTCTGGTCAATACCCGGCTCGGCTGTGAAACCCTCTGCACGACCAACAAGATCATTGTCGCCGGCGAGGGTCGCGGCCAACTGTTCCGGAGGATCAACGGATCGGCGGTTGTCGATCGCGAGCTGATCACCGAGATCGCCCGCGGGGTTGTCAAGGACATCGGCTACGATCAGAGCGGTTTTTCGTATCATGGTGCCGACGTCGAAGTGCTGCTGCACGGCCAATCGCCCGACATTGCCATGGGGGTCGATGCCAAAAAGAAAAAGGGCGAAGAGAACGAAGGCGCCGGCGACCAGGGTATGATGTTCGGCTACGCCTGCACGGAGAGCGAGGTCTACGAGAAAAACTCGTTCATGCCGGCGCCGATCTATTTCGCGCACAAGATTCTGAAAGTGCTGTCGGACAAACGCCGCGCCAAACAGTTGTTCGATCTGCAGCCGGACGCCAAGAGCCAGGTGACGGTGCAGTATGTCGACGGCCAGCCCATCGGCTGCACCAAGGTCGTCGTCTCGACGCAGCACAATGCGCAGAACCGCAACGGCAAGAAATATACGCCGGGCATGATCAAGGATCTGATCGGCGACGCCGTCACATCCGCGTTGCCCAAGGGCTGGATGCCGAAGAAAGAGTCCGACTTTCTGGTCAATCCCACGGGAAACTTCGTCGTCGGCGGCCCTGACGGCGACTGCGGCCTGACGGGACGCAAGATCATCGTCGACACCTACGGCGGCTACGCGCCTCATGGCGGCGGCGCCTTCTCCGGCAAGGACCCGACCAAGGTCGATCGCTCTGCCGCTTACGCGGCGCGCTACCTCGCCAAGAACGTGGTGGCGGCGGGCCTCGCGGAGCAGTGCACCATTCAGGTCGCGTACGCGATCGGCGTCGCCGATCCGATGTCGCTTTACGTCGATACGCACGGCACCGGCAAAGCGGACGAGAAGAAGCTTGCCAAGACGCTGCTGGAACTTTTCCCGCTGCGGCCCACCGCCATCCGCCGCGCGCTCAAGCTCAACCGGCCGATCTATAAGCGCACCGCGGCTTATGGCCATTTCGGCCGCGCTCCCGACAAGGACGGCGGTTTTTCGTGGGAACGCACCGATCTTGCCGACGCGCTGCGGCGCGCCGTACGCTGATCAACAACGCCGTTTCATCGCTCTGTCGTGGCTGGCCTTGTGCCGGCCACGCGCGTCTTTGATAATCCATTGATTGGA
Organism: Xanthobacteraceae bacterium; assembly: GCA_035546235.1. Taxonomy (GTDB): domain Bacteria; phylum Pseudomonadota; class Alphaproteobacteria; order Rhizobiales; family Xanthobacteraceae; genus BOG-931. The sequence continues at coordinate 16,942 of DASZWK010000214.1, forward strand.
AAACGTGGATACCGGCGACCACGCGGCTGTGCGATCAATGGAATCCGAACCACACAAGGACCCACGCGCGTTCTTCGGACGCCGTAAGGGCCACAAATTACGCCCGCGCCGAGCGCATCTCATTGAGACCCTGCTGCCGCGGCTTGCAATCGACGTTTCACGTGCGGCACCGGCGGATCTTCGCACCCTGTTTCCGGTGCCGGTCACCAGTGTCGTGCTTGAGATCGGCTTCGGCAGCGGTGAATCGATGATTGCGCAGGCCGCGGCGCGGCGCGACACCGGCATTCTTGGAGTCGAGCCCTTCATCAACGGAATGGCCAAGGCGCTCGCCGCCATTGAGAACGATAATCTTCAGAACATCCGCCTGCATTTCGACGATGCAGCCGCCCTGATCGAATGGCTTCCCGATGCGTCGGTGAGTCGCGTCGACCTTATTCACCCCGATCCATGGCCGAAGCGCCGGCACTGGAAACGGCGCTTCGTGCAGGACGATATGGTGGCGCGGCTTGCCCGTATCCTCCGCCCGGACGGACAGTTTCGGTTCGTAACGGATGTGGCCGACTATGCCGCATGGACGCTGCAGCGCTTGTTGCGATCGGCTGAATTTGAGTGGACGGCCCGATGCGCCGACGACTGGCGCTGCGCTTGGCCCGCGTTCACGCCGACGCGTTACCACGCCAAAGCAGCACGTGAGGATCGCGCCTCATGCTTTCTGATCTTTCGGCGACGTTAGAGCATTTTCCGGAAAAGTGGACGCCGGTTTTCCGAAGAAAATGCGACCAAGCTTATGAAACTAGAGCGCTTCCCGATTCAACGTAATCGGGAAGCGCTCTAGAAAAATAGATACCGGTTTTCGGAAAAAATCACGCGCCACAAAAAGCTCGGCAATCAACTAGCCCGCTTGAGCTGCCAGAATCGAATGACGCGCCGCGCCGTCGCAAGTGACAGCCGGGTATAGTTGGCGAAAGCCACTTCCAATCCCTGGCCGGGCGCGGCCTTGCCGTCCGGATGGAGGACGAAAATAGATTGCACGGTCGGCCATGCGAGACCAGCGGCCTTGCACAGGATCAAGACCGGATCGCGCCGCTCACCGGTCATAAGCCGATCGACAACATTAATCGGCACTTTGGCCAGTGCTGCGAGTGCAACGACTGCCTCCTCGTATTTGTGATCGCCGCAGAATGTCGCCAGAGCTGTCTCATCCATGCGGCCGGCCCGAGTGAGGCCGAGTACAGTGCGCTGTGCGTTGCGATAGTCACGCGGGCTGACGCGCGCGCCGACTTCCTTGGCGACCTTGGCCAGCACATTCTCTATTTCGGCTTTCCGTTCGGGCGTGGCGGACGCGAGCAAACGCTCGTGTACGACCGCGGTCGCTCGTGTCAGGAGTTCGCGAAACATCGGGGCGGGAATATCGGGCCGCAGTCCAACTGTTTCGGCCAGCACGCCGTCCTCTGCGGCGCGGGTGATTAAACGCGAAAATCCGGTTGTAGAAATGCGGGCATCGCGGTTTTCGGCAACACGCCGCGCCACGACGTGATCGCCGCGCCCCACCAGCACATCGGTAACTGCTTCGCCGAGCGCCCGGCGCGCCGAGATGGCATGAAGGTGCGCCTGGCTTTTGTTCTTTGCCACTTCAACCAGATCGGCTTCCGCCAACCGCGGCGCCAATTTCAGGACCGGACCTGCGACCGCAATATCGTCGTCATAGGCAAGCGTACGCAGCACCCTCACGGGCGCATTCGCAACTGGCGCCAAATGGATCGAAAGCTCGGCGCGCGCCTTGGTCTCGATTTCCTCGATGAGCAAGCCAAAGACGTAATCGAACAAGTCGACGTGTTCGTCCTTGTAGGTACCGGCGCCGTCGAGAAAGAGCGCGGTAATGCGCTGCAGCGTTTCGGCGCGCTTAGTCCGCGATCCACTGTCTACGATCTGCTCGAGTTCCGGGATCAGCGGGAAGACAACGCTCATTTGGCGGGTCGGCAATCTGACGGTTTGATGCCAATTTGATTACCGGCGAGTGATTACCGATCCCTGAAAGCAAAAGTAGCCACTTGCCGCACCCCGCGCAGCCCTTGCGTTCGGCCGGCAGGGCGCTATATTTGGCCGATCCGTCATGGATACCTCATAACGGTCGGTTGATCCGAACGGTTTGAGAGTGGGTTCCCCCGGGACCCGCTCTTTTTTGTTACCTGAGGCCGGCCATACCTTGGCGGACGGATTTGCAGGATCAGTGGCGCGCAAAGAATGGACGACAGGCCCGCGAACTTCGCCGACGAGAAACGGCTCTTGATCGAGCCGGGTCGCGCGGCGCGCGTCGCCGCGCTTGCCGAGCCGGTCCTCGCCAGCCTCGGCTATCGGCTGGTACGGGTGCGCATTTCCGGTCTTGCCGGTTGCACGGTGCAGATCATGGCGGAACGCCCGGACGGCACAATGTCCATCGAGGACTGCGAGACCGCATCGCGGGCGCTGTCGCCGGTACTTGACGCTGCCGATCCAATCGAGAGCGCGTATCAGCTGGAGGTTTCATCCCCGGGCATCGATCGGCCGCTGGTGCGGCGATCGGATTTCGACCGTTATGCCGGCCATACGGCCCAGGTGGAAATGGCGGCTCCGATCGAAGGACGCCGCCGGTTTCGCGGCCAGTTAGTCGGCACGGACGGTGATTGCGTCAGGCTGCGCGGCAATGACACGCCGGCGGATTCTGCCGAAATTTTGCTGCGGATCGACGACATGATGGAAGCGAGGCTCGTTCTGACCGATGCGCTGCTCGCAGAAGCGCTGCGGCGCAGCAAGCATAATGAGCGAGCGAATAGCGCGAATGGCGCCTCGGAACGGGCACCGGCGCGACGATACAAACACAAAAACGCTGCGCTGGAGCAAGACCGGCGCGAAATTCAACCGGATGGAGAGTGACGATGGCGACGGTAAGCGCCAATAAACTCGAATTAT
>DASZWK010000215.1:0-41701 GCA_035546235.1 Xanthobacteraceae bacterium
ACGAGCGATGAATTGGATTTCACAGGTGAGGCCAAAGATTCGCTCGTTTTTGCGCCGTGAGGTGCCGGAGAACCTCTGGATCAAGTGTCCGGAGACCGGCCAGCTCGTTTTCTACAAGGATGTTGAAGCCAACCAGTTCGTCATCCCGGTTTCCAACTATCACATGCGGATGAGCGCGATGGCGCGGCTCAAGTCGATGTTCGACAACGAGACCTGGTTCGACATCGCGCTTCCGGAGGTGGTGGCCGATCCGCTGAAATTTCGCGATCAGGAGCGTTATGTCGATCGCCTCAAGACCGCGAGGGCCAAGACCGGCATGAAGGACGCGGTCAAACTTGGTTACGGCAGGCTCGATTCGCTCGCCGTCGTCATTGCCGTGCAGGACTTCGATTTCATGGGTGGGTCACTCGGCATGGCGGCGGGCGAGGCCGTGATCAAGGGTCTCGAAACCGCGGTTGAGAAGGCCTGTCCGTTTGTGCTGTTCGCCGCGTCCGGCGGCGCCCGCATGCAGGAGGGCATTCTGTCGCTGATGCAGATGCCGCGCACCACGATTGCCGTGCAGCAGCTGCGCGAGGCGCATAAGCCCTACATCGTCGTGCTCACCAATCCGACGACTGGCGGCGTCACGGCGTCCTACGCGATGCTCGGCGACGTGCAGATTGCCGAGCCCGGCGCCCTGATCGGCTTCGCCGGCCCGCGCGTCATCGAGCAGACGATTCGCGAAAAGCTGCCCGAAGGCTTTCAGAAATCCGAATATCTGCGCGATCACGGCATGGTCGACATGGTCGTGCACCGTCACGAGCTGCGCGCCACCGTTTCCCGGCTGTGCCGGCTGTTGACGAAAGCGCCGGCGGCCGCCGCGCTGTCGCACCGGCCGGTTGCGGCAGCGCCTGCGCCGGACGCGGTCGCATCGGCAGCGCCGGCGTGAGCGATCCGCCTGCAGAGCCTTCGCCGCTCGATGCCGTCGCCGGGCGGCTATTGGCGCTTCATCCGAAGCGCATAGACCTGTCGCTCGGCCGGATCGAGCGTCTGCTCGCGGCGCTCGATCATCCCGAACGCCGGCTACCGCCGCTTATTCACGTCGCCGGCACCAACGGCAAGGGTTCGACGATCGCCTTCGCGCGCGCCATTCTGGAAGCGGCAGGCAAGAGCGTTCACGTTTATACGTCGCCACATCTCGTGCGCCCTCATGAGCGCTTTCGCATCGGCGGCAATCTCGTCAATGACGCGGATCTGGTCGATGCGCTGCGCGAGTGCGAAGCCAAAAATAACGGCGCGCCGATCACCGTGTTTGAGATGGAGACTGCGGCGGCGTTTTTGTTGTTTGCGCATCATCCGGCCGATGTGCTGCTGCTTGAAGTCGGGCTCGGAGGCCGGCTGGACGCCACCAACGTGGTCGAGCGGCCGCTGGCCAGTGTCATCACCCGCGTCTCGATCGATCACCGTGACTTTCTCGGCGATACAATCGAACAGATTGCGGCGGAGAAAGCCGGCATCCTCAAGCCCGGCGTGCCCGCCGTTATTTCCAGTCAGGCCCGCGAGGCGCTCGCCGTGATCGAGCGACAGGCGGCGAGGGTGCGGGCGCCGCTCGCCATCGCGGGCGAGACCTGGACCGCGACCGAGGAACGCGGCCGCCTCGTTTATCAGGATGGCGACGGGCTCCTCGATCTGCCGGCGCCGCGGCTCTACGGCCGCCATCAGTTCGAGAATGCCGGCGCGGCGATCGCGGCGCTGCGGGCGGGCGGGCTGAAGCTTCCCGCCGCCGCATTCGAGGCCGGCATGACGCGCGCCGACTGGCCGGCGCGGATGCAGCGGCTGGGCAACGGCCGGCTCGTGACGCTGCTGCCGCCCGAATCCGAGCTGTGGCTCGACGGCGGCCACAATGCCGACGGCGGACGCGCCATCGCCGCCGCGCTCGCCGATTTGGAAGAGCGCGTGTCGCGGCCGCTCGTTCTCATCGTCGGCATGCTGTCGAGCAAGGACAGCGCCGGGTTCTTGAAGAATTTCTCGGGGCTCGCCCGCCGCGTCATTGCGGTGCCGATCCATCAGGACAAGACGGTGCCTGCCGCCGCGCTGGCTGACATCGCGCGCGACGCCGGTCTGCCGGCGCTCGCCCGCGACGATCTCGAAAGCGCGCTCGATACCGCCGGCAAGCTCGATCTGCAGCCGGCGCCGCGTATTCTCATTACCGGATCGCTCTATCTGGCCGGCGAAGTGCTCGCCGCCAACGGCACGCCGCCGCAATGAAGGTGCGGCGGCGGGTAGTTGTTAAGCGGCCCGGCATCCGCTAGGTTCCCGCGCAAATTTTGGCTGCTTACGGCCCGACTGCAGCGGATTCGACAGCGAATGGCGAAAGAAGAACTCCTGGAATTCCCCGGCGTGGTGACGGAATTGCTCCCGAACGCCACCTTCCGCGTCAAGCTCGAGAACGAGCATGAGATCATCGCCCACACCGCCGGCCGTATGCGCAAGAATCGTATCCGTGTGCTTGCCGGCGACAAGGTGCTGGTGGAGATGACCCCTTACGATCTAACCAAGGGCCGGATTACCTACCGGTTCAAATGATCGGCCGACCAAAATTCGTCCTTGCATCCGGCTCGCCGCGCCGGCTCGCGCTCGTCGGTCAAGCCGGCATCGAGCCCGACGCGCTGCGTCCGGCCGATGTCGACGAGACGCCCAAGCGCGGGGAATTGCCGCGCGCCTGCGCGGTGCGGCTGGCGCGGGTGAAGGCCGAGGCTGCGCTCGCCATGGTGAACCTCGATGACGAGTTGCGCGGCTCCTTCATTCTTGCCGCCGACACCGTGGTGGCGGTGGGTCGCCGCATCCTGCCCAAGGCGGAGATGCTCGACGAGGCGGCGCAGTGTTTGCGGCTTCTGTCCGGGCGCAATCATCGCGTCCATACCGCGGTCTGCCTGGTGACGCCCAAGGGCACGTTCCGGCAACGCCATGTGGAAACCCGCGTGCGGTTCAAGCGGCTGTCCGAACAGGACATCGAGGCTTATCTTGCCTCTGGCGAATGGCGCGGCAAGGCCGGCGGCTATGCGGCGCAGGGTATTGCCGGCTGTTTTCTGGTCAAGATTGTCGGCTCCTATTCCAATATCGTCGGCCTGCCGCTGTATGAGACGATCACGATGCTGGGCGGCGAGGGCTATCCCGTTCATTTCGGCTGGCTCAACACCGGAGCCTAACGACGCCCCGATCTGGCGCCGTGCCGCGGGCGCCCCATATTCCGCTGATGTCCGATCCGGCAAAACGCAACGCTTGTCCGATCTGTGGCAAGCCGGCCGAGCAGCGGTTTCGCCCGTTCTGCTCGCGGCGTTGCGCCGACGTCGATCTCCACCGCTGGTTCTCCGGCACCTATGCGGTGCCCGTCGTGGCCGAGGAGGAGGGTGACGACTTGCCTGTGGTGCCGCCGGATGGCGACGATGTCGCGCATTGAACAGCGTGCAACCGTTGGATTTTGTTGCTCAAGGGTCCATCCTGGACAGCCGGAGGGTGAGCCTCTATAAGCAACCCCCGCTCGGGGCAGCTCTGCGCGAATGCTCGAGCGGCCTTCAAGCGCCCAGGTAGCTCAGTTGGTAGAGCACTGCACTGAAAATGCAGGTGTCGGTGGTTCAATTCCGCCCCTGGGCACCACTTCTCGAATGCGGCCCGGTCAGTGCGTATGATGTCCGCGGATATTCCGCCGTCTTCCGCCGCGAGCGGTTTCGATGCCCGGCCGAAACCGGGCGGCGCCGTCGCCATCCTGCTGTGTACCTTCAATGGCGCGCGGTTCCTGCCGCTGCAGCTTAAATCATACGAGGCGCAGGATTTCGCCGACTGGCGGCTTTACGTCTCCGACGACGGTTCGCAGGACGCGACGCCGCGGTTGCTTGCCGAGTTTCAGAACAAGCACGGTGCGGCGCGCGTTCAAATCCGGCAGGGACCGCGTCGGGGCTTTGTGGCGAATTTCTTGTCGCTGATCTGCGATCCGGCCGTCGCGGCCGATTACTACGCACTGTCGGATCAGGACGATGTATGGGACGCGCACAAGCTGTCCCACGCGCGCGAGCGGCTCGCGCCCGCACCCGGCGACCGGCCTGTGCTTTATTGCTCGCGCACGCGGCTCGTCGACGAGCAGGGCGTCGAGATCGGGCTGTCGACCTACTACCGGAAGACGCCGCATTTTCGTAATGCGCTGGCACAAAGCCTCGCCGGCGGCAACACCATGGTCATGAACGAACAGATGCGGCGGCTGTTGATGCGAGTGGGATCCGACGTGAAAGTCGCGTCGCACGATTGGTGGGTGTATCTTCTCATCACGGCGGTCGGCGGCACGATTCTCTACGACAGCGTGCCCACCATTTCTTACCGAATGCATGGCCGCAACGTGATCGGCTCGAACGAGTCGGCTCTCGCCAAAATGCTGCGCGCGCGGATGCTGTGGCAGGGCCGTTATAAGACCTGGGCCGAAATGAACGTGGCTGCACTGGAGCGGGTCGAAAATCTGATGACCGAGGAAAACAGAAAGACCTTCGATCTGTTTCGCCGCGCCAGAAAAGAGAGCCTCGTTCCGCGCGTCTGCGGGCTGATGCAGTCCGGAATTTATCGTCAGTCGTTGCTCGGCAATCTCGGACTGTTGGCGGCGGCTGTGACCGGCAGGATTTAACGGCTCGCAAACCGGCGGTTTTCCGGAAAATAGTCTAAGCCGCCCGCGTCTTGCCGGCCACTTTGTTCTCCAGATACCACCGATAGGTCGCGGCGACGCCATCACCGAGCGCGATTTCGGGTTTCCAGCCGAGCGCGGCGATGCGGCTTGAATCGAGCAGCTTGCGCGGGGTGCCATCGGGCTTGCTCGGATCGAACGCGATCTTGCCGCGATAGCCGACGACGCGGGCAACGAGTTCGGCAAGGTCCGCGATCGAAATATCGCTGCCGGCGCCGCAATTGATGTGCTCGTAGGCGTCGTAATGGTCGAGGCAGAACACCACCGCCCGCGCCAGATCGTCGACGTGAAGGAGTTCACGCAGCGGCGTGCCGGTACCCCACACCACAACTTCGGCAACGTCGCCCAGTTTTGCCTCGTAGAAGCGCCGCATGAGCGCCGGCAACACATGGCTGTTCAGCGCATCGAAATTATCGCCCGGCCCATAGAGATTGCAGGGCATGACCGAGATGTAGCGGCGGCCGTATTGCTTGCGATAGGCTTGGCACAGCTTGATCCCGGCGATCTTGGCGATCGCGTACCATTCGTTGGTCGGTTCCAGCGGTCCGGTGAGCAGCGCTTCTTCCTTGATCGGCTGCGGGGCGAATTTCGGATAGATGCAGGACGATCCGAGGAACAGCACGCGGTCGATGCCGGCGCCGTGCGCGGCATGAATGATGTTGGTCTCGATCGCCAGATTTTCGTACAGGAATTCGGCCGGGAACGTGTCGTTGGCATAGATGCCGCCGACCTTGGCGGCGGCGATCACGACGGCGTCGGGGCGATGCTGCTGAAGCCAGGTTTCGACGGCGGCTTGATTGCGCAGATCGACCTCGGCACGGTCGGCTTTGAGGACGTCGTCACCGCGCTTGCCGAGCTGGCGCGCAACCGCCGAGCCGACCATGCCGCGGTGTCCCGCCACCCAGATTTTTCGTGCGCTCATGCGGGCATGTCCATACAGCAAAAAAATATCACGATAAACAGCGGCGTTGCCGAGGCCGGCGCAAAGATGAACCGGCTTTGCGTTGTATTTGCCGACTGCGGGCGAACCTTCAGTTCAGGAGCGTCACCCGATAGACCAAAACCATGGTGTCGACGTCGACGCCGCTCGGGTCCTTGTAGGCAACGCCGGCGTGGTAGCCGTTTTTGGACTGTAGTCTTGCGAAATGACGTGCCGGCCGCAGGTCCCTCAGACCGCCGGAAACACCGCGCTCGCCATGTAGAGAAACAGTGAAATACCCAACAGGCCGATCAGCGCGGCCAGCGCCATATCGAAGCGCTCGCCGGGACTTGGTTTCACGTCCTCGGCATCGATGGCCTTGGCGGTTGCGGTGAAGCGGACGCCCGCCAGCACGATCATGATTACGCCGATGGCGATGAAGGCGAGGCCGGCCGCATTGGCGAATTTCTGGCCGTGCGGGGCGATCTGCTTCAGCGCCGCCTGCGGCGCCAGCGCCACCAGAAACAGGTCGAATTTCTCGATCACGAAACCGAACGCCATGATCGCAACGGCGGTGCGCACCCAGGCGAGGAACGTTCGCTCGTTGGCGGCGTGATCGCTGTAGCGCTTGATCATGACAACTGCCTCGGCATGGCCTGCGCCACTATAACGCACGGGCCGGTCTTATCACACCGAGGCGCAATCGCTGGGCGAGGTCTTGCCGACCGTCCCATTAGGAGGCAGTTTGGCGGTACAATCCGCGCGCGAAAATGCGGAACTTCGAGGGAGTGAGACACATGGCGGAGCCCGCCCATACGCAGCCGAGCAAGGGCCGCTGGTACGTCCTACTGCTGATCAGCGTGATGTATCTCATCACCTATCTGGATCGCGTCAATATTTCGACGGCGGCCCCCGCTATCAGCAAGGAGTTCGGCTTCGACAAGATCACGATGGGCATCATCTTCAGCGCCTTCGTGTGGGCCTACGCGGCGTTCCAGGTTCCCGGCGGCTGGCTTAGCGACCGCCTCGGTCCGCGCCGCGTGCTGGCCGGGGTGGTCGGCTATTGGTCGATCATGACGGCTGCGACGGCCGTGGCGTTCGGCTCCGTGTCGTTTATCGTTGTCCGTTTCCTGTTCGGCGTTGGCGAAGCCGGCGCCTTTCCGGGCGCAACGCGCGCGATGCAGCTGTGGTATCCGCGCCCCGAGCGCGGCCTGGTACAGGGTGTGACGCACAGTGCCAGCCGGCTAGGAGCCGCGATCGCGCCGCCGATCGTCGTCCTGATCATGAGCCATTTCGGCTGGCGCTCGGTATTCTACATTTGCGGCGTGGCCGGCCTGCTGTGGTCGGTCTGGTGGTATTTCACCTATCGCAATCTGCCGGAAGAGCATTCCTTGGTGAACAAGGAGGAGCTCGCGACCATCCGCGGCGTCGACCAGAACGGCGTCATCAAGCCGCCGCCGGTCGAAAAGCAGACCAATGTGCCGTGGTCCGTGCTGGTGCGATCGCCCAACATGTGGGCGATCATGTGCGCCTATTTCACCTACGTCTATTGTCTGTGGATCTTCCTCAGCTGGCTGCCATCTTATTTGCTCGAAGCGCGCCATTTCACGTTGATCAAGGTCGGGATATATGCGTCGCTGCCGCTGTTCGCCGGCGTCATCGGCGACACGGTCGGCGGCCTTGCGACCGATTGGCTGCTCAAGGTGACCGGCAGCGCCAGGATCGGCCGCCGCGTCGTTGCCATCGTCGGATTGCTCGGCTGCGCGGTCTGCATCGTGCCGGCAGCGCTGACCAGCAACGCCTATGTGGCCGTCTACGGACTTACCGCCTCGATGTTCTTTCTGGAATTCACCATCGGGCCGTCCTGGGCGGTGCCGATGGACACAGGCGGAAAATATTCGGGTACGGTATCGGGCATGATGAACATGGCCGGCAATATCGGCGGCGCACTGTCGCCGCTGGTGTTCGGATTTCTGGCGCAAGGCGGCAACTGGCAGGCGCCATTCATCGTCGCCGCTGCGCTCCTGGTCGCCGGCTCCGCCGTGTGGGCGTTCTGGCTCGATCCCGACAAGCAGATCCTCGCAGCTTAGGGCACCGCCACACGACTGCGCCATGCGCTCTGCACAGCGCGGTTCGCGGGCCACAAAGGGCCGCTGCTGAGGCGTGCTGCAGGGCGTGATCGCTCGAACGGCAATTTCGAGCGCGCGCCGACGCGGCGCCATTTCTTGCCAGTTGCATCCCCCGTGCGGAACGGCCGATTCGGCGTCGCCGAAGGCTTTATTTAACGCAACGTAAATTGGTGTTCGGCTAGCTACTGCCACTGCTACGCCGATACCTTCGGGGCGATGTAGAGGTGCAATGTTCCGGATTCTGACTTGTCTCACGACGCAGCACGATTGGCGTCTTGTCGTCGTTGCGGGCGCCGTCTGCTTCCTCGCCAGCGTGACGGCGATCACCCTGTTCAACCGCGCGCGCTCAACCGTCGGATCCGCGCGCGCCGTCTGGCTCGCGGCGGCCGGAGCGGCGACCGGTTGCGGAATTTGGGCGACTCACTTCCTCGCGATGCTGGCCTATGAGCCCGGCGTGCCGGTCGCCTACAACCTCAATCTGACGGCGCTGTCGCTGCTGGCAGCGGCGACAATTACCGCTGTAGGCATGACCGCCGCGGTTTTCATGCCGTCGCGATGGGGTGCGGCGCTCGGCGGCGGCGCTATCGGTGGTGGTGTTGCCTGCATGCACTATCTCGGCATGTGGGCGGTCGAGCTTCCCGGTCGCATAACCTGGGATCTGCAGTTGGTTGCGGCATCCATCATCGTGGGCATGCTGCTCGGCATGGCGGCGCTGGCTGTCGCCGTGTCGTCAACAGGCCTGCGCGCACTGTTTGCGTCGGCTTTGCTTCTGACCTTGGCCATCGTCTCGCATCATTTCACCGCCATGGGCGCGGTGCAGATCGTTCCCGATCCGACCCGCACGTTCACGGCTCTTTCATTGTCGCCGGGTTCTCTGGCCATCGCGGTTACGAGCGCGGCAGTGGCCATCCTTGGCATGAGCCTGATCAGCGCGTTTGCCGACCGCCGTTTGGATGACAAGGGGCAACTGCTCGATCTTGCACTGAACAATATGACGCAAGGCGTCGTGATGTTCGACCGCGCCTGCCGCCTCGTTGTCTGCAACAACCGGTACATTGAAATCTACGGGCTGTCGCCGGATATCGTGAAGCGCGGCGCCGACCTCGCCGATATTGTCCGTCACCGCTATAAGACCGGCAGCCTGCATCGCGATCCGGAACAGTATCGCGCCGAGCTTCAGAAACTTATCGAAACCGGCGAGACGCAGACCTTCGTGGCCGAGCTCGAGGATGGCCGGGCAATCGCTATCGTGAATCGGCCGATTCCCGGCGGCGCGTACTGGATCGGGACCCACCACGACATCACCGAGCGGCGCAAGATAGAGCGTCAGGCAGCCTTGCTCGGCGAGCAGGAGACGCGCCGCGCGGTCGTCGACGAGGCTATCGCCTGGTTCCGTCAAAGCGCCGAAGACGTGCTGAAGACCGTCGCCGACGGTGTCGCGACGATGAAAACGACGGCAAGCGCACTGTCGGCGACGTCGAACGAAACCACGACGCATACCGAAGGCGCGTTGCGCACGTCCAATGAGGCCTCGTGCCGCGTCGAGAACGCTTCAACGGCCGCCGAGGAACTGTCGCGGTCGATCGCAGAGATCAATCGCCAGCTTTTGCGCGCGACCGAGGTCGTGCGCGCCGCTGCCGGCGAGGCGCAGTCCACCAATGCCGAAATCGCCGGATTGGCGCAGACCGCGCAGAAGATCGATGACGTCGTCAAGCTCATTCAGAGCGTCGCCGGACAGACCAATTTGTTGGCGCTCAACGCCACGATCGAGGCGGCGCGCGCCGGCACCGCCGGCAAGGGCTTCGCGGTGGTCGCCTCCGAAGTCAAGGCGCTCGCGGTGCAGACCGGGAAGGCGACCGAAGTGATCGCCGCGCAGATTGCGGCCGTGCAGTCATCGACCCAAAGCACTGTGCGGGCCATCGCCAGCATCACCGGACGCATGCAGGAAATCCAGCAATTTACTGGCGCGATCGCCGCCGCGATCGAGGAGCAGCACGCCGCCACCAGCGAAATTTCCAACAACGTGGCCGGCGCGGCGTCTGGCACCAAATCGGTCGTCTCGGACTTGCAGCGTGTTTCCACCGCGATGGCCGACATGCGGACCGCGGCCCGGACGGTGCTTGCCGCTTCCGTCGTTGTTGAAACCGCGGCCGACAGCCTGCGCGGCAGCGTGGACGGATTTCTGCACAAGGTCGCGCTGTAGCGCCGGCGCCTCCGGCGACGGCGCCGGACCGCGTTCACATGGTATTTTTTCCGATCGACGTGCTTTCAACCGCGTGCGGCGGCAGCACCAGGCGTTCGGCGACGCCGATCAGGAGAAACAGCACCACGCCCAGGACCGTCAGCGCCACGATGCCGCCGAACAGGAGCGCCGTATCCATGTTGCCGTTGGCGATGAGCAGCAGATAACCCAAGCCGCCCTGGCCGCCGACGAATTCGCCGACGACCGCGCCGACCACCGCAAATGTGATCGATATCTTCAATCCGGCAAAGATCGATGGCATCGCGTTGGGCAACTGGATCTTGAAGAAGGTGGCGATCGGCCCAAGCCCCATCGACTGCGCCAGGTAAATCTTCTCGCGCTCCAGCGCCGCAAGTCCCATGGCGGTGTTGATCACGACAGGGAAGAAGGCGATCAGAAACGCGATCAGAACTTTGGGCAAGAGGCCGAAACCGAACCAGACAAGGAACAGCGGCGCGATAGCGACCTTCGGCACCGCCTGTGAGGATACCAGAACGGGGTAGATGGCGCGGGCGAACGGCCGCCACAGATAGATGGCAAGCGCGAGCGGGATGCCGACGACGACGCTGAGCGCAAAACCGAGCAGGATTTCGACCGTGGTGCTGATGCTTTCCTTGATCAGCACCGCCGAGTTTTTGTCCATCGACTCGATGATGGCGCTCGGCGCCGGCAGCAGATAGGACGGAATTGATAGCGCCCGCGCGGCGATTTCCCACAACGCCAGCGCCGCCACCATCATGCCGAGCGGATAGGCCACCGCGCCGATCCGCTCGCGGCGGACGCGCTGGCGGCGGCGCTGCTGCACGGCGGCCTCGAGATCGCCGCCAGATCGCGGCGCAAACCCCGGTGAATTCACCATGTCGGTCATTGCGCCACTCCTTCCCGGCTCAGCTCAGTGTTCACGCAGCACGCCGCGGGCCAAAAACAGCTCCAATATCTGCCGGCTGTATTCGGCGAATTCCGGAGTCTCGCGCATCGCCAGCGTTCGCGGCCGCGGCAGTTTGATGTCGATGATACGGTCGATGCAACCGGGCCGCGGCGTCATGACGATAACGCGGTCGGACAAAAACACGGCTTCGGCGATGCTGTGGGTAATGAATAACACGGTCATGCGCCGCTCCTGCACCAGCGCCTGCAAATCCAGGACGAGCTGGTCGCGGGTCAGGGCATCGAGCGCGCCGAACGGCTCGTCCATCAACAGGTGGTCTGGATTATGGATGAGCGCGCGGCAGATCGAAACCCGCTGCCGCATGCCGCCGGACAGTTCGTGCGGATAGCGCTGTTCAAAACCGTCGAGCCCAACTGTTATCAGCAATTCTCGCGCGCGCGCTTCGGCGTCCTTGCGGTTCATTTTCCGCGCTTCGGCCTGCAGCATGATATTGCCGAGCGCGGTGCGCCAGTCGAGCAGCACCGGACTTTGAAAGACGATGCCGATATCGGTACGCGGACGTTGCACCGTGCGGTCGCCGACCTTCACCGCGCCGCCGGACGGCGGAATGAGTCCGGCGGCAATCATCAGCAAGGTGCTCTTGCCGCAGCCGCTCGGCCCGACATGTGAGATGAATTCGCCGCGTTGCTGCGTGAACGAGACGCCGTTGAGTGCGCGCACCTCGCCGTCGCGCGTCGCATAGACCTTCGACAGATTTTCGATGCGCAGATAAGCTTGATCGTCGGTAATCTGGTTCACTCGCGATCCGATCCTGCCATTCGCATCCGGTTTCGGCACGCTTTCATGCGAATGTAAAGCTCCTGCTGCGGCACTGCTGCGATGCAAGACGTGTGCCGCGACTTGAGGCAATTCCGCTGACGCTCCTCGGCGCTCAGGCCGACTGCGGCGGCACGTATTCGGCGCCGTTCGGCACGAAGTCGTTGGTATAAAGCTGTTGCGTCGTCAGGGGCGCGGTGACGCCGCCATATTGCTTGAGCACCGAGATGGCGGACGCCCAGTCGGCGTCGGAGCCCCAGCCGAGCGGCTTGTCCTTGGTATGGGGCGTCACCCAGGTCTTCCACGACACCTCGAACTCGCGCTTGATGATGGCGGGGTCGATCGTCGGGGAATATTTCTTCACCGTGGCCGCGGCGTCGTCCGGATGCTGGCGGGCATAGAGGAATCCCTTGATGCTGGCCGGCACGAACGCGCGCAGCAGGTCGGGATCGCTCTTGATCAGGTCGCTGTGCGCGATGATGCCGTTGGAGACGACGTTGACGCCGTAATCGGAGAACCAGAACGAGCGGCAGGGCGATTTGCCGCGGATTTCGATGATCGGCACGTAGCTTTGCACGTAGCCGCCGATGGCATCGACCTTGCCGTCGATCAGCGCCGGTCCGAGGCTCGGCGGCGTCAGGTTGACGATGTTGATCTTTGACGCATCGAGGCCGGCGCCTTTGACGAAGGCCGGCCATTGCTGGAATTGGCCGCTGCTGGCGACCATCGCCACGGTCTTGCCTTCCAGGTCTTTCGGCGACTTGATGCCGGAAGTGGCCTTCACCATGATGGCCGATGGATTGCCGCGATAGATGCTGCCGATCGTTCTGATGTTCATGCCCTTGCTGATGCCGATGCTCACCGCGTAGCCGTCGGAAAAGCCGATCTGCGCCGCCTTGTTGGCGATCAGCTGGGCGGTGTTGGCCGAGCCTTTGCCGGCGACGATCGTCACATCGAGCCCGGCATCGCGGTAATAGCCCTGGTCGTGGGCAACCAGAAAGCCGAGATTAGGCCCTTCATAAATCCAGTCGAGCGTCATGCTGACCGGCTTGAGTGCGCCGGCGGCCAGCGATCGCTTCGCCACGAACGGCAGTGCCAGAACCCCTGCGGCGGATGCTCCGAGCAGACGCCGGCGCGACAGTGGGAAACGTTGCAAAGCGGAAGGGCTCATTGGATCACCTCTGCGGCTTACGGCTCATGGAAACACGTCTACGACTTGCGGACGATGCGCGCGGCGTTTACGCCGATTTCGGTGGTACGTATTCGGCGCCATTCGGCACGAAGTCGTTCGTATAAACTTGGCTCGTGGTCAGCGGCGCGGAGACGCCGCCATATTGCTTGAGTACTTCGATCGTGGAGGCCCAATTCTCGTCCGCCTCCCAGCCAAGGGGCTTGCCCTCGGTGTTGGGCGTGACCCAGGTCTGCCACGAGACTTCGAAGCCTCGCTTGATGATCGCCGGATCGGAAGTTGGCGAGTATTTCTTCACCATCGCGACCGCGTCGTCGATGTGCTGCCTTGCGTAAAGGAAACCCTTGATTGAAGCCGGCACGAACTTGTGCAGCAGGTCGGGGTCGCTCTTGATCATATCGTTGTGCGCGATGATGCCGTTGGAGACGACATTGACGCCGACATCGGAGAACCACAGCAAGCGCGCTTGTTTTTTGCCAAGGACTTCGATCGATGGAACAAAGCTCGCGGCGTAGCCGCCGATGGCGTCGACCTTTCCGCTGATCAAAGCCGGGCCAAGGCCTGACGGATCGATATTGACGATCTTGATCTTGGAAACGTCGAGTTTCGCGCCCTTGACGTAGGCCGGCCATTGCTGGAACAGCCCGCTGCCCGCGGTCATCGCCAGCGTTCTGCCTTCGAGATCCTTCGGCGTCTTGATCGGAGAAGCGTCGAGCACAATGATCGCGGACGGCGCCCGGCGGAAAATGCTGCCGATGGTCTTGATGTTCATGCCCTTGCTGATGCCGTTGCCGCACGTATAGCCGTCGGCGAAGCCGACCTGCGTCGCCTTGCCGGCGACCAGTTGTGCGGTATTGCCAGAGCCCTTGCCGGCGCCGACCGTCACATCCAATCCGGCGTCGCGATAGAACCCCATCTCGCGCGCGATGACGAAGCCGGCATTCGAGCCTTCGAACACCCAGTCGATCGTCATCGACACCGGCGTGGCCGCGCGCGACCGGCTCGCCACGAACGGCAGTGCGAGAGCACCTGCGGCGGATGCTTTGAGCAGGCGGCGGCGCGACAGGGAGGAGCATTGAGAAGTAGAACGGCTCATGGGATCACCCTTACGGCTTAAGGCTGACTGGGATCACATCGACGGCTTACGACCGGCAAAGGAGCATACAAGCATGTTGCGGGCACTGTCATCACACGTGCCGTCGCAGTCACGAAGCAAAGGCCATGCCGGCACGTCCAGGTAGCAGACGAAAATGCGGGTTGCCTTCCGGCGCAATTTCGTGACCATCAGACTTCGCTTGGCGGCAAAATTCGTGAGGAGTTGCAATGGCCAACAAGGATTTGCGGGATTGGATCAAGGGCGTCGCGGCCGCCGGCGAGTTGAAGACCATCAGGGGCGCCGAACCCAAGGAGGAGATCGGTGGCTTTGTCGACATCTACCAGCGCAAGATGGGTAACCCCGCGCTGCTGTTCGACGACGTGCCGGGCTTTCCCGCCGGCCGGCGCGTGGTTGCCAACATCCTGACCTCGGTCCCGCGCATCAACGTGGCGCTCGGGCTGCCACCGCAAGCGTCCGAAATGGAGCTGATCCAGTGGTGGCGGAATTACATGAAGCATGCGCCGTCGTATCAGCCGCGGGAGGTCAACGGCGGGCCGCTCCTGGAAAACGTGTTCGAAGGCAAGGATATCAACATCCAAAAAATCCCGACGCCGATCTGGCACGAGCATGATGGCGGCCCGTATATCGGTACCGGCTGCATGGTGGTGATGCGCGACCCGGATTCCGGATGGCTCAATTATGGCTGCTACCGCGTCCAGAGCCACGAGCCGGACGTCGCATCGGTAATGATGTCGCCCGGCAAGCACGGTCGCATCATCATGGGCAAGTACCATGACCGCGGCCAGCCCTGTCCGGTCGCGGTCATCGCCGGCATGCACCCGGCGTTGCTCATGCTCGCAGGACTGGAGATTCCGTACGGCAAGAATGAAATGGAGGCCGCGGGCGGCATCCTTGGCGAGCCGATCGAAGTACTCAACATGCCACGCACCGGATTGCCGGTACCCGCCAATGCCGAGATCGCATTCGAGGGTTTCATCCATCCTGACGACAAGGTACAGGAAGGCCCGCTCGGCGAATGGACCGGCTATTACGCCTCAGGCAGCGCGCCGGAACCGGCGATCCGCATCGCCACCATGATGCATCGCGACGACCCGATCCTGGTCGGCGCCATCCCGGCGGTGCCGCCGAACGACAACACCTTCTATCTCGGCACCTATCGGTGCGGCGCGGTGTGGAATCAGCTCGAAGCCGCCGGCATCCCCGAAGTCAGGGGGGTGTGGGCGCATGAGGCCGGCGGCAGCCGGTTCATGCTGACGGTCTCGATCAAGCAACTGTACGGCGGCCATGCCAAGCAGGCCGGCATGGTCGCCTCGCACTGCCACGCCGGCGCCTACTGCAATCGCTGGACCATCGTGGTTGACGAAGACATCGATCCAACCAATATCAACGACGTGATCTGGGCGATGTGTACGCGCTGCGATCCGCGCATGCAGGTCGACGTCATCCACGGCGGCTGGAGCTCGGCGCTTGATCCGATGTGCTATGACACCGAAAAGGACCGGCGCAATTCGCGCGTCGTGATCGACGCCTGCGT
The DNA here is from genome assembly GCA_035546235.1 of Xanthobacteraceae bacterium. GTDB lineage: Bacteria > Pseudomonadota > Alphaproteobacteria > Rhizobiales > Xanthobacteraceae > BOG-931. The sequence continues at coordinate 15,541 of DASZWK010000215.1, forward strand.
GCCGTTTAATCGTAAGAAAACGTTCCCGACCATCGCTCGTTCCAGCAAGGAACTTGACGCTCGCATGCGTGCCAAATGGACACACGAACTGCCCAAGGATTTCTGACCCTTGCATTTCTGCTGATATCCGCTGTTCACTCGCCGGCAACCGAACAGTGGGCACGAAAGACGGTCGCGAGCGTTAATCCTGCGACCGGTCGTCCAAGATGACGGCTTATCCGAAAGAGTGTATAGGCGCGACCCTCCCCATATGACACGCCGGTATCAGGAGCGGGATAGAGTCCTGTTTTCTTTTTCATGACAGATGCAGTGACCGCTCCGCTCGGAGCCGAGGGAGCCGTCGAGTCCGAGGCTAACGGACGTTCCAGGGCCGGGTTGTTGGCACTGGCGCTCGGCAGCCTCGGCGTCGTTTATGGCGATATCGGCACGAGCCCCCTCTATGCGTTTCGCGAAGCCATTCGGGCGGCGGCCGGCGGGCACGAGGCGGCGCTGCGAACCGGTGAGGCCGAGCTTGCCCGCGGCAATGTGCTCGGCGTGCTGTCACTGATCCTCTGGGCCCTGATTGTCACGGTCACTTTGAAATACGTGGTGATCCTGCTGCGCGCCGATAACAATGGCGAGGGTGGAACGCTCACCCTGATGGCGCTCGCCTCGCGCGCGGTCGGCCGCGTCGGCAAAGCCGCCGGCATCGTGGCGCTGCTCGGCATCATGAGCGCCGCCTTGTTCTACGGCGATGCCGTGATTACGCCGGCACTATCGGTGCTTTCGGCCATTGAAGGTCTCGATGTCGCTACGCCCGCATTCCATCCTTTCATTTTGCCGATCACGGTTTTGATCCTCGTCGCGCTGTTCGCCTTTCAGTCGCGCGGTACGGCGCGCGTGGCGTCGCTGTTCGGTCCAATCACCGCATTGTGGTTCTTGGCCATCGCCATACCGGGCCTGTTATGGATCATCGCCGATCCGGTGGTGCTGTGGGCGCTCAGTCCGCACTTTGGCATCCAGTTTCTGCTTCACCACGGCATGATCAGTTTATATACGCTCGGCGCGGTTTTCCTTGCGGTCACCGGCGCCGAAGCACTCTATGCCGACCTCGGCCATTTCGGCCGCCGGCCGATCCAACTCGCCTGGCTGTCTGTCGTGCTGCCCTCGCTGGCGCTGAATTATCTGGGGCAGGGCGCCCTGGTGCTGGCGCACCCGGCAGCGACAGAAAGCCCGTTCTTTCTGCTCTATCCGGAGTGGGCGCGCATTCCGATGGTGGTGCTCGCGGCCGCCGCCACCGTCATCGCCAGCCAAGCCGTTATCACCGGCGCCTATTCGCTGACGAGCCAAGCCATTCAGCTCGGGTTGCTGCCGCGGCTGGAGGTTAGGCACACGTCCGCGCAGCAGGCGGGGCAAATTTACATGCCGCGCGTCAATATCCTTTTGTTGGTCGGAGTGCTTCTTCTGGTCGCGCTGTTCCGCTCGTCGAGCGCGCTCGCCTCGGCTTATGGCATTTCGGTTACCGGGACGATGGTGGTAACCGGCATCATGGCGTTCATCGTATTCTGGCGCTTGTGGGGGTGGTCGCCGCTCGCCGCTGCGGCGCTGATGTTCCCGTTCATCTTCATCGATTTCACGTTTCTGTCCGCCAATATGCTCAAGGTGGTTGAAGGCGGCTGGGTGCCGCTGGCGCTCGGCGGGGCGCTGATGCTCATCATGTACACTTGGCGGCGCGGCACGAGGCTTCTGTACGACAAGACGCGCCGGCTGGAGACACCGCTCGAGGATCTGGTGCGCATGCTGGAACGAAAGCCGCCGCAACGGGTGCCCGGCACCGCGGTCTTTCTCACCAGCGATCCGAAGAGCGCGCCGACCGCGCTGATGCACAGCCTCAAGCACTACAAGGTGCTGCACGAAAATAACGTTATTCTCAGCGTCGAGACCACCCACACGCCGCGCGTCGACAGCAGTGACCGCGTTCGGATCGAGCCGGTGGGCTCAACTTTCATGCGCGTACGGCTGCGCTTCGGCTACATGGAATCGCCAAACGTGCCGCGCGCGCTGGCGATCGCGCGCAAGCTCGGTTGGCAGTTCGACATCATGTCGACATCGTTCTTCCTGTCGCGGCGGGCGCTGCGGCCTGCCCCTCACTCCGGTATGCCGTCATGGCAGGACCGGCTGTTCATCAGGCTCGCCCGTTCCGCCAACGACGCCACCGATTATTTCAAAATTCCGACGGATCGCGTGGTCGAGGTTGGCACCCAAGTGACGGTGTGACCGGGGGGCGTCTCATGATAGTTACGCAAGCCCCGCATCTGGAAAATGCCTGGAGTCGCGACTACATCGTCTGCAGATGTTTCGCGGACGTGTCCTGAATTCAATTCTAATCCTGACTCTGCTGATCGCCGTACCGGTTGCTCTCTCCGGCATCGGCTTTTTGCTCGGAGATCGGCACAACAATTGGCGGACGGCCGATCGGTCGAGCGCCGGACTGCTGCCCGATCCGTCGAACTACTCGGACGCGCTTATCCGCGTCTATGCCGCACGGACAGTGCGCTGGCGCAGCATCTTTGCGGTCCATAGCTGGATCGTGGTGAAAGAACGCGGCGCAGCCCGCTACACCCGCTATGATTACACGGCTTGGGGAGAGCCTATCCGCGTCGATGGATTTGCGCCTGATGGCCGCTGGTTTGGCGCGGTCCCGGAAACAGTGGTCAGCGTGAATGGTGAAACCGCCGAACGGCTCATCCCTAAAATCCGCTCTGTTGTCGAGAAGTATCGATTCAGCTCATACGGCGATTACCGGCCTTGGCCGGGCCCGAATTCCAATACCTTCGTTCAGGCAGCGCTTGACGCGGTTCCGGAATTAAAAGCGGTGTTGCCGCCGACGGCGGTCGGCAAGGACTACCCTTATCGGGGCGAATGGATCGGCTTCACTCCGTCCGGCACCGGAGTGTTCGCGACTTTGGGAGGTTATATCGGCCTGACCATCGGCTGGGTCGAAGGCGTCGAATTGAATATCTTCGGCGGTGTGCTCGGCTTTGATCTGCGCAAACCGGCGCTCAAATTTCCCGGTCTTGGTCGAATCGGCGTGGCGGCCGGTGCTTCGCGGGCGCGCCCGTCACGAATCAGATGAGTTCGGCTCGTTCGGTTTCGGCTGAGTGATGCTGACCGGATCAGACCCCGCCATTGTCTCCTCAAGGCCCTGCTCAAGCTTGCGTTCAGCTTCGCCTTTCGGAATCTTGTGCGCGGGCTTTCTCGGCACTTGCGGATCGGCGCCGCGCTTCTTCGCTGCCGGATGAACCATCTCGATCTCCAAGATCGTGTTTGCCGAAGACTTCTCGCCGTCAGTAGAAATTAGATGCCGACGCCGCGATGCCCAAACAACAGAACGACGATGACGATAATCACGATGAGCCAAATAAGGCCGTGACCGCCGCCGCCATAATACCCGCGGCGATAACCCCAATAGCCGCCTCCACCTCCGCCAAAGAGGAGCACAAGTATGATTATTAAAAGAAGGAGGCTCACCGCGCACCTCTCGGTTGGACAGGCCGTTTCCAGGTAATGCGCGGCTGTCGAAGTGGTTCCACCATCTTCGCAGTCCGCAGCGCTTGCCCGAGCCGAGTGGCCAAATTTCCTACGGTGATCAAAGACACCGCAGCATCCGAATGCTGGCAAGGTCGCGTTAACCGGGGCAGCCTAAAATTGTAGGATGAGCTCCTCACAAGTCGCGAGCGGACCGGTCCAGTACGGGCAACCTTCAGAGTATCGCGGCAGCATCGCCTTATCGGTCTCCGACAACGCGACGCCGCCTTCGATTCCGTTGCGGTGCATAGTTTTCGCGTAGAAACCTAGTTCGGCGCTATGCCCGGAGTATCCAGACCTATATCTGAAGGAAGGCGAGAGATGGTCGCATCGGCGTCATTGCGCCCAGGATCGCCCGCGATCAGTTCTTATTTTCATAGATCCGGAATTTACGTCTTCCTCATTTCAATCGCGTGCACGTATTACCTTCTGAACGCGGCGCAAATTGTCGGACACTATGATCTGGGCTGGCACCTGGCGGCCGGAGACTTGATTAGAGACCAAGATCAGGTTCCTTTTCAAGATCCGTGGTCATTCACTTCCGGTGGCAGGCAATGGTTTAATCTGTCGTGGCTTTGGGACGTATTTGCCAGCATACTGTTTCAACATACGAATTTCTGTGGCCTGCTGTTATTTGTAGTTGCCTGCGGCGCAATTATCGTCGGCTATCTTGCGTCGATCTGCTTAAGAACGGGCGCTTCGGCCATTGCCGTTTGCATTTCGGTTTTCCTGGCAAGTTTGCTTTTTCCCGCCTTCGCGGCTTACCCGAATGTCTATCTCGCAGCAGCACCAAACATCGCGACGATGTTGTTTTCCGTCATATTCTACGGAGAATGTCTAAAAGGAACGAGACGCGTCTTTTGGTTGCCCGCGATGATGGTCCTATGGGCCAATCTACATGGCGGTTTCTTGCTTGGCCTGTTTATTATCGGTATTTTTGGCGGCGTGGCGTTGCTCAGATTGAATTGGGCGGCCGTTAAGCTCTACGCCTTAGCGGGAGTCGGCTGCCTCATTGCAACACTCATCAATCCGCTTGGATGGCATATCTATGAAGGCGTTGCGTGCACATTAGGCAACTCCGCTCAGGCAAACATCACCGAATGGTGGCCTTATTACCGGAACATTGTCCTGCCGGGGAGCTTGCCGGGCATCGTCTACATTTTGACGTTCGTTGCGGTTGAGCTGCGCTACCGTGGATTCTGTCCTTTGGAAGCGCGGCTGCTGTCTTGGCTCTTCTTATTTCTAGGACTCTATCAATTCAGATATATGTCTTTCTTTTATTTGTTCTCGGCGGTCCCATTTGCGCTGCACCTGGATCGGTTACTACCCAAACAGCGGAGTGATATTAGAGTTGAAAGAGCACTGTTTTTTGCGGGTATCGTTGCGGCGTGCGCAATACCATTCTTTTATACGCGAATGGATATGGCTCTCGGGCTTCCAGAAATGCTTTCAGAACAGGATGTTCGATACCTCGAAACGAATTTTCCGCATGCGCGTCTGCTGAACCATTGGAACTACGGTGGAATTTTGATCTTTCGGATGCGGGGCGACATACCCGTGTTCGTTGACGGCCGGGCGGCCACCGTCTATCCAGATGCTTTGCTGCGTGACTATTTCAGACTGGGTCGATTGGAGGTCAATGAGATCGCCTGGGACGAGGTTCTCGAAAAATACAAAATCAATACGGTACTTTGGCCGAGGGCACACGAAGCGTTGCGACGGTTTTTGGTGGACAAGCGAGGCTGGAAGGAGGCATACGCCGGATCGTATGCGAGCATTTACGTCAAGCCGTAACGCGAACGATGCATCTGCCATGGTCGCGCATTGGCGTGAGACTACGCCGCGTGACTTTGCCGCCCGGATTGGCGCGCCGGCGCCGCTAAACTCGCCGGCAATTCCGGAGCGTGCGGTGCCGGCCGTTCGGCAGCGCGAACGTTGCGCCAAGTGAAAATGGACGTCGCGGTGTAGTTCCACACCGCTCCCATGAAGATGCCGGCGACGGCCGCCAACCACCAAGTGTAATTGCGCTGAAACAGCACCACGGCGATGCCGACGTTACTCGCGGTGCCGATGGCGCAGATCGCCGAGAAGCTGACAAGCCCGCGGACGATCGGCCAGAAGCCCTTCAGCCGCATGTCGCGGTAAGTCAACAAATTGTTGAGAAAGAAGTTGAACGTCATGGCCGTCATAGCTGCGGCGACGTTTGCCGCTGCGAAAGCCACATCGATGCCGCGGTTGAGCGTCGCCAGCACGCTCAAATGAACAAACAGGCCGACCGTGCCTACGGACACGAACATGATGAAGCGGAGCGGGAGGACGTGACCGATCGTCTTGTCGGTCAGCAGCGCCAGATAGTCGAGCACTGCGATCAAATCCAGCTTGCTCTCGCCGCTTCGGCGGGTACGGAATGTGTAGGGGACCTCTTCGACACGCAAGGCAGGCCGCGCTGAAAGCAGAATGTCGAGAAGTATCTTGTAACCCTGGTTGGATAACCGGCGGACGACCCGATCGAAGGCGGTGCGCCTGATCATGAAGAAGCCGCTCATTGGATCGGTCAGTATGGACGGCAGCAGCAAATCCGCGAGCCGTGTGGCCAGCCGGCTGACGAGCAGCCGTTGTTTGGTCCAGTCGCCGATGCTGCCGGATTCCATGTAGCGGGAGGCGACCACGACGTCGCAATCCGTCGCCAGCAGCCGTTGGAACATGCTGGGCAGGAGAGTCTCGTCATGCTGCAGATCGCAGTCCAGAACAGCGATGATCGGGGAACTCGTGGCGAGAACGCCTTCCACGACCGCGGAGGCCAGTCCACGTCGGCCGATCCGCTGCAGCATGCGCACGCGCGGATCGGAGCGGGTCAGCCGGTGCAGTACCTCTACGGTGCCGTCACGCGAATCGTCATCGACAAAGACTATCTCCCATGTCAGCCCGGCGAGGCAGCGGTCGAGCCGGTCCACGAGTTCGCCGACGTTATCGCGCTCGTTGAGCGTCGGAACGATGATCGACAGTGCAGTCGCTTGCTCGCCGGCAGCGCCTGGGCGCTGCTGCCGCTCTGCGGCAGTGCCGGCAAATGATGTGGTTACCAATGTCATAACGCCAAACCGACGAAGCCGCGTTTGAGCTGATATGCACGCGTGCAGGATGCTTGCGCGGGACAATTGAATCTCGGGTTAATTGATTGCGCGGTGTTGGACGCAGGCGAACGAACTAAAGATGAATGAGACTAAAAAGTCGCCAATGCGTCATGCTGCTGCCATTGCGCTGACGTTCCTTTGCAGGAAATCAGAGGCTCATTGGGTGACTTGCGGCTTTTTCCGCCGGCGCCCGGGGCGGCGGGTTTTCCCCTCAAACGGCCGACATCGACGCGGTTGAAGCGCGGGCCTTCATCGCACCGCCGCCTTCGCGCGGTGCGCTTTGGCGATCGCCTCGCAAACGCGGCGCGGCGTCAGCGGCGTTTCGTTGAAGCTCGCGCCGATATCGGCGAACGCATCGGCCACCGCGTTGGCGATCGCGGCCGGCGGCGCGATGGCGCCGCCCTCGCCGAGTCCCTTGACGCCGTATTCGGTCGTCAGCGCCGGTGTGATCAGATGCTCGATACGGATGAACGGCATTTCGCCCGCGGTCGGTACCAGATAGTCGGCGAGGCTCCCGGCGAGCGGCTGGCCTTGCGCGTTGTAGGGAATCTCCTCGTAGAGCGCGGTGCCGATGCCCTGCGCGATGCCGCCGACCACTTGGCCGTCGACGATCATCGGATTGATCATCGTGCCGCAATCCTCCGACACCACGTAGTCGAGGATTTCCACGGCGCCGGTGTCGCGCTCGACGGCGACGAGCACCGCATGCGTGCCGTAGGCGAACACGCCGCCGGAGTCGGATGGCTCGTAGGTCGCGGTGATTTCGAGTAACGGTGCCATGCCGGCCGGCAACTGGTCCGGCCGCGCGTTGGCGGCAAATGCGATCTCGGCGACGCCGATCTTGTTGGACGGGCCGTGCACCATGCCGTCCTCGATGCGCACCGCGGCGGCATCGGCCTGCAACAGATGAGCGCCGATGCGCCGGATTTTCTCGGCGAGCGCACGCGCGGCTCGGCCAACGGCGCCGCCCGCGAACACGATCGAGCGCGACGCGAATGTGCCGAAGCCATAGGGACCGACCGCGGTGTCGCCGTAACGGACAGAGATTTGCGCGGGGTCGATGCCGAGCTCGTGCGCGGCGATCTGCGCCAGCGTTGTTTCATGGCCCTGGCCATGATTTTGCACGCCCACATAGATCAGCACGCCGCCGTCCGGCAGCATGCGGATATTGGCGGACTCGTAGCCGGGGATGACGCGGAATTTGCGCTTGGCGAATTCGACGATGCCGTGTCCGCTCTGCTCGGTATAGAAGGCAAAGCCGACGCCGATCTTGCGGCCATCGCTTTCACCCCGCGCTTGGCGCTTACGGATCGCCGGCAGATCGATCTTGTCGCGCGCAATCTCGAGCGCCGCGACGTAATCGCCGGTGTCGAGCTTCATGCCCGCGGCGGTGCGGTACGGCAGTTCGGCCGATGTGACGATGTTTTGGCGGCGCAGATCGAACGGCTCGCGATGAAGCTCGCGCGCCATCTCGTCGACCAGCCGCTCCAGCGCGAACGTCGCACCGGGCCGCGCCACGCCGCGATAGGGGCCCATCGGCGCCTTGTTGGTGGCGACCGTATGGGCATTGAGCCTGAGATGCCGCATCCGGTATGGCCCGGTGAGGTTGCGCGACGCCATGCTGGCTTCCTGAAACGCGCCCGTCGGCCACAGCGCATAAGCGCCGGCGTCGATGTAGATGTCGCCTTCGAGGCCGAGCAAGGTGCCGTCGCGCTCGGCGCAGATGGTGAGATCGTAGGTGTGATCGCGCGCGTGCGGCGACGCCAGCAGATGCTCGCGGCGGTCCTCGATCCAACGCACCGGGTGACGCACCTTCAGCGCCAGCGCCGCTACCGCTACGTCTTCGGGCATGATCCGGTTCTTGCCGCCGAAGCCTCCGCCGACGTCCGGGGCGATGACGCGCACTTTGTGCTCCGGCAGTCCGAGCATGCGCGAAATCGCCATGCGCTTTACTTGGCCGCCCTGTGTCGACAGGTAGACGACAAGTTCGTCAAGCCGGTGATCCCAGTAGGCGAGCGCGCCGCGGCCCTCCATCGAGACGGTGGCCTGGCGGTTGAGCCGCAGCCGGCGGTGCAGCCGCACCGGCGCCGCCGCCAGAATGGCCGGATCGCCTTCGACCACGCCGGTGCTGATGTAGGCGTTGCTCGGCCACTCGTCGAAAACACGCGGACTGTCGCCACGCATCGCGGCGACAACGTCGACGACGGCCGGTAACTCCTCAAGGTCAAGCTGTACGGCTTCGGCCAGATCTTCGGCCTGCGCGCGCGTCGGCATCACGCAGGCGGCGATGGTTTGCCCAACATAGCGGACGCGACCATCGGCGAGCGGCGGATACGGACTGTGGCGGTGGGCGGACAGTTCTGGCCCGGCCTCGAGCACATTGATCGGGCCGATATCGGCGAGCGTGAATACGCGCGCCGCATTATCCGATGGCTTGATCACGCGGCGTAGGCGCGCGTTAGCCATCGGGCTGCGCACGAAGGCGATATCCTGCACGCCAGGCACCTGCACATCGGCGATGAACATGCCGTGTCCGCAGAGATGGCGGGCGTCTTCCTTGCGCAGCAGGCTCGCGCCGATCCAGCCCGCGGCCTTATGCTCTGTCATTACAAAAGTCCGGTTGATTGATGATCCGTCATTCCGGATCGCCGCGAAGCGGCGAGTCCGGAATCCATACTTCCTGTGCCGGAGCTATGAATTCCGGGCTCCTCGCTTCGCTCGGCCCCGGAATGAGGAACTCTTCAGCCTTGCGGCGGCACGTAGTCGGCTCCGGACGGCACGAACTCATTGGTATAGAGCTGCGCGGTCGTCAGCGGCGCAGACGTGCCGACATACTGTTTGAGCACCTGGATCGTTCCGGCCCAGTCGGCATCGGAGCCCCAGCCGAGCGGCTTGCCCTTGGTGTTAGGCGTCAACCACGTCTCCCATGACAGCTCGCATTCGCGCCTGGTGACGCCGTCATCGGCGGTGGGTTGATATTTCTTCACCGTGGCAATCGTTTCATCGACATGCTGCCTCCCGTAGAGGAAGCCCTTGATCGAAGGCGCGACGAACGCGCGAATGAGGTCAGGATCGCTCTTGAGCAGATCCTGATGCACGATGATGCCGTTGGAGACGATGGTCACGCCGGAATCCGCAAACCAGAAGGTGCGCAGCTTCTTCTTGGCGCGCACTTCGATGCTCGGCGCATAGCTGAATACATAGCCGCCGATGGCGTCGACCTTGCCGCTGACCAGCGCCGCGCCGACGCCGGCCGGATCGATGTTGACGATCTTGATCTTGGCGGGATCGATGCCGGCACCTTTGACATAGGCCGGCCATTGCTGGAACTGCGCGCTGCCGGCGGTCATCGCCACCGATTTGCCCTCCAGATCCTTGGGCGATTTGATCGGCGATTCATCCAGCACCATGATGGCGGCTGGATCGCGCCGGTAGATGGTGCCGACGGTCTTGATCGCCATGCCCTTGGCGACGCTGTTGGCGACGACGAAGCCGTCCGAGAAACCGATCGGCGCGGCCTTGCTGGCGACGAGCTGCGCGGTGGTGCCTGAGCCCTTGCCGGCGAGAATCGATACGTCGAGACCCGCGTCGCGATAAAAGCCCTTCTCGTGCGCGACGAGAAACCCGGCACTGGCGCCCTGATACAGCCAGTCGAGCGTGAAGGTCACCGGCTTGAGCGCCGTCGCAGCGCGCGCGACGAACGGTGCGGCCGGCACGGCGAGCGCGCCGGCGGCGAGTGCGGATTGTTTGAGAAAGCGGCGTCGGGATACCGGCGCAGTCTGAGAATGCGAAGAGCGCATAGCCTCACCTCCAGGGATCAGTGGCCGGCATGAAGGACGACAGCAAGCGTGCTCGCCCGATAGCTTGATAGCCGGTCGCGAAGCCGCTGAAAAGCAAGCGTTATGCCAGCGGTGGACGGCTGTGCGTCGCGCCTGGAAGACCACAGCCGGTAGGCCGTTCAGGCGGTCTGCGGTGGCACGTATTCGGCGCCCGTCGGCACAAATTCGTTGGTGTAGAGCGCGCTGAGCGCCGGTGGTGTGCCTACGCCGCCATATCGCTTGAGCACCGCAACGGTCGAATTCCAATCGGCATCGGCCTCCCAGCCGAGCGGCTTGCCCTTGGTGTTCGGTGTCACCCAGGTTTTCCAGGATAATTCCAGTTCGCGCCGTGCGATCGCCGGGTCGACCGTGGGCAGATAGCGTTTGACGGAGGCGACCGCCTCGTCCGGATGCTGGCGGCCGTACAGGAAGCCCTTGATGCTCTGCGCCACGAAGGTCCGCGCCAATTCCGGATCGCTCTTGAGCAGGTCGTTGTGCACGATGATGCCGTTGGACACGACGTTGACGCCATAGTCGGCGAACCAGAAGATGCGGACCTCTTTCTTGGCGCGAATTTCGATCGCCGGCACGTAGCCTTGAGCGTAGCCGCCGATGGCGTCGGCCTTTTTGCTGACGAGCGCCGGGCCGACGCCGGCGGGATCGATGTTGACCATGCGGATCTTCGTGGCGTCGATGCCGGCGCCCTTGGCAAAGGCCGGCCATTGTTGAAACTGCCCGCTGCCCGCCGTCATGGCGACGGTCTTGCCTTCGAGATCCTTCGGCGAGACGATGCCGGACTCCGCGAGCACGATCAGGGCCGCCGGATTTTTGCGAAACACGCTGCCGATGGTCTTGATCGGCATGCCCTTCGAGATGGCGGTGGCGACCCCATAGCCGTCGGAGAAACCGAACTGGCTCGCCTTGCTGGCGATGAGCTGCGCGGTGGTGCCCGAGCCTTTGCCGGAGGTCACGGTGACGTCGAGGCCGGCTTCGCGATAGAAGCCCTTATCGCGGGCCATGATGAAGCCGACATTCGGGCCCTGATAGATCCAATCGAGCGTCATGGACACCGGCCTCAGTGCAGTGGCGGCGCGGGCGACGAACGGTGCTGCCGGCAAGGCGAGCGCTCCGGCGGCGAGCGTTGTATTTTTCAGGAAACGTCGGCGCGACAGCGGCGCGCGCGCGGCAGGGTAGTGGCTCATGATGAGGACCCTCGTGGGAGAAAAGCCAGCGATGGGAAGCATACAGGCAAGCCGCAGCCCGTGTCATGGCTTCGCTTGTCGCAACCTTTTGTTGCAGGCCTGAGCAAAAAGTTTTGAATGAGATAAGCGATGGTGCCCGCAGATTGGTGCAGGACACAGTCCGCGGTGGCGCGCGATTCCCGATGGGTTGGACGGCGTTCAGCTAAATGGCGTTTGCCTTGGCTTTGGCCTGGGCTTCGGCTTTGGCCACGGCGCCCGCCCACGAATCGACGGCTTGGCGCGCCTGCCGGACCGCTTCGGCGAAGGCCTCCTCCTTATAGAGGTGCCGCCACTGGCCGCTCTCGTACAGCTCCACGAGATGACTTAATGCCCGGCGCGCGGTGAAAAGTTGCCGCTCGGCATGTTTGTGCTGCATTTCGGCAGTCAGGGCCTTCGTCATTGCGCCAGTTTGACCGGAACTCGTAAAAAAACGTCAAAAACAGGCTTAGTTATTTGTCTCTATGACGGAGACAATGTAACCGAAGGCGCGCAGGGGGGCCTGTCAACGGAGCGTGATTTTCCGGAAACCAGTGCCCGCTTCCCGGTTCACGTTCTAATAGGCGTCTTCGGTGAAAATCGGATCGACCGAGCCATGCCAGGGCCCGTTGAATTTTGCCAGGAGATCCTGCGCCGGTGTGCTGCCGCGCAGCAACCGCTCGTGGAGCACCCCCAGATACCGCGTCTCGTCCTCGCCCGCGGGGTTGAGCTGTTTGCGGCGCGTGAGCCCGGCGTGGGCGAGCCGAAGAACCTCGGTGGCGATTTCAAAGACGGTGCGGCCATGCACCTTCGCGGCGAGCGCAAATTTTGGGACGTCGTCGCGCAGCTTTTGCCGCTCCTCCGCGGTCCAGTTCTTGGCCAAGTCCCAGGCGGCATCGAGCGAATTGTCATCATAAAGAATGCCGACCCAGAACGCCGGCAGTGCCAACAAATTCGGCAGCGAACCGGAATCGGCGCCGCGCATTTCCAGATAGCGTTTGAGCCGGACCTCGGGAAAGGTCGTGCTTAGGTGGTTGGCCCAGTCGGAGATGGTGGCGCGCACGCCCGGCATACCGGGTAGCTTGCCGGCCAGGAGATCGCGAAACGACAGCCCGGCCACGTCGACGTATTCGTCGCCGTGTTTGATGAAATACATCGGCACATCAAGCGCGTAGTCGACCCAGCGCTCGAAGCCCATGCCCGGCTCGAACGCCCACGGCAGCATGCCGGCGCGATCGTTGTCGGTGTCGCGCCAGATTTCCGAGCGGAACGACAGAAAGCCGTTGGGTTTGCCGTCGGTGAACGGCGAGTTGGCAAACAGCGCCGTCGCAATCGGCTGCAGCGCCAGCGACACGCGCAGTTTCTTGACCATGTCGGCTTCCGAGGCGAAGTCGAGGTTGGTCTGCACCGTGCAGGTGCGATACATCATGTCGAGGCCGAGGCTGCCGACCTTCGGCATATAGGCGGTCATGATTTTGTAGCGGCCCTTGGGCATGCGCGGCACGTCGGCGCGGCTCCAGGTCGGCGCCATGCCGAGGCCGAGAAAGCCGATGTGCAGCGGCTGCGCCACTTCGCGCACCTGCGCCAAATGCGCCATCAGCTCGCGCGATGTCTGGTGTACGGTCTCGACCTGCGCGCCCGACAGTTCGAACTGGCCGCCCGGCTCGAGCGAAATGGCGCCGCCGCCGGTCACGTCATGGAGGCCGATCACGTTCGGCCCTTCCATGATCGGCTCCCAACCAAGAAGATGTTGCATGCCTTCGAGCAGGGCGCGGATGCCGTGCGGCCCCTCGTAGGGGACCGGGTGATGACCTTCGAGCGTGAAGGCGAATTTCTCGTGCTCGGTGCCGATGCGGAATTGCGACTTCGGCCGGACGCCTTGCGCCAGCCAAGCGACGAGTTCGTCCCGCCGCTCGATGGGCGTCAGGTCGACTTGATCACGCGCCATGCAGGGTCCCGGAAAAAATTGGCCGCGACCTTACACGCGGCCCGCCGCCAAGGGCAATGTCACCGCCATGATGGTCAGGCGACCGCCTTGCGCTCGCTCGGCGGAAAGCGCCGGTAGAACGTCTCACCTTTTTTCGCCATTTCGGCCAATAGTTTAGACGGTTTGAAACGGTCCCCATGGCGCTTCGCCAAACGGCTGCACAGTGCCACGAACGCCGCAGCCCCCATGCCGTCAATGTAGGAGATGGTACCGCCAGTGAAAGGTGCAAAGCCGAAGCCGAGGATTGACCCGACATCGGCCTCGCGCATGTCGGTGACCACGCCTTCCTCGATACAGCGGGCGGTTTCGAGCGCCTGGATCGCCAGCAGCCGCTCTTTGAGCTCCGCGACGTCGATCGCGTCGGGATCGAGTTTGCGCGGCTGTAGATCGGCAAGCCCCGGCCACAGCCGTTTCGGCCCGCTCTGGGGATAATCGTAAAAACCCTTGCCGTTCTTGCGGCCGAGCCGGCCCCGCTTTTCCACCATCTCGGATAGCAACGCCTTTTGCCGTGCGTCGACCTTGTCGGGGCCAACATCGGCTTCGGTTGCCTGCAAAATTTTCCAGGCGAGATCGACCGCGACTTCGTCGTTGAGCGCAAGCGGACCAACCGGCATACCCGCCATGCGACCGACATTCTCGATCATGGCGGCCGGCACGCCGTCGCTGAGCATCAGGTGGCCTTCACGCAGATAGGTGCCGACCACGCGCGACGTGTAAAAGCCGCGCGAGTCGTTCACCACGATCGGGGTCTTGCGAATGGTGCGCACGTAGTCGAGCGCACCGGCAAGCGCCGTGTCATTGGTGTCCTTGCCGAGGATGATCTCGACCAGGCTCATGCGCTCGACCGGCGAAAAGAAATGAATGCCGAGGAAGCGCGTGCGATCCTTGAACGCGGCGGCGAGCGAACCGATCGGCAACGTCGAGGTGTTGGAGCCGAAGATCGTGTCCTTGCCGATGACGTTCTGCGCCCGGCCAATCACCTCCTCCTTGACCTTGCGATCCTCGAACACTGCCTCGATGATCAGCTCGCAATCTTTCAGCGCAACGTAGTCCGCAGTGGGCTCGATGCGTTTCAGGAGCGCATCGCGTTCGGCAGCGTTGGCTCGCCCGCGCTTGACTTGTTCGTCCATCAGCGCCTGAGAATGCACCTTGCCCTTCGCGGCGGTTTCAGGGTCGCGATCGACCAGCACGACATCGAGGCCGGCGAGCGCACTCACATAGGCGATGCCGCCGCCCATGAAGCCGGCGCCGAGCACGCCGATCTTCTTGAAGGTCTTGCGCGGCACAGCCGGTGGCCGGCGGGCGCCTTTGTTGATCTCCTGCAATGAGACGAACAGCGAGCGGATCATCGCCGCCGCCTGCGGCGAGCGCAGGATATGCGCGAAATAACGCGACTCGACGCGCAACGCCTGGTCCATGGGCAGTTGCAGGCCCTCATAGACGACCTGCATGATGGCGCGTGCCGCCGGATAATTGTCGTAGGTCTCGCGGCGATAGAGCGCATTCGCCGGCGTGAACACCATCATGCCTGCCTTGGAATGCACCGGCCCGCCGGGCAGCTTGAAGCCTTCAATGTCCCACGGTGCCTGGGCCGAGCCGCCCGATAAAATCCATTCCTTGGCGGCCTGGATCAGATCGGCGGCGGGTACCACCGCGTCGACGAGTTTCATGGCCTTGGCGCGCGCGACGTCGATCTGGTCGCCCTTGAGCAGGAATTGCAGCGCATCGGCCGGCTGCATCATACGCGCGACCCGTTGCGTGCCGCCGCCGCCGGGGAACAGGCCAACCTTGACCTCCGGCAGCCCCAGCCGGGTCTTGGCGTTGTCGGCAGCGATGCGGTGGTGACAGGCGAGTGTCAGCTCGAAGCCACCGCCGACCGCGGTGCCATTGATCGCCGCGACCCATGGTTTGCCGCAGGTCTCGATGCGGCGGCAAAGCAGCGACCATTTGCGGCTGTCCTCGAAAAAGCGCGCGTTCGCCGCTTCTTCGCCCTGCGATGCCGCGAGCTCCGCAAAGGCGTGGCTCAAGGCCTGCAGCACTGTGAGATCGGCGCCGGCGCAGAACGTGTCCTTGCCCGACGTGATGACGACGCCCTTCACTGCCGCGTCAGCGGCCGTCTGTTCGACGATCGCCGCAAGCTCCTCGGTCACCGTCCCGTCAATGACATTCATCGAGCGGCCCGGCGCATTCCACGTCACGACGGCGATGCCGTCGGCGCCGACATCGAGCGTGAAATTGGTGAAGCTCATCGGTACGGCTCACCGTTCTTGTGGGTGTAACGCGCGCCTTTGTCGTCGCGCACCACCATCAGATCCACATTTGGTTCAGAATAATGCGCGCGCTCATATTTCGACCGAGTGCCGATTTCAAGATAAACGGCATCCCGGTCCGATTTGTTGACGAGGTGATGACCGACGCCGCTGTTGGCCTTGAAACCCGCGGCATCGCCCGGTTTGAGCGGCGTCTCGCCGTCGTCTTCGATCAGCACGACTTCGCCTTCCAGAATAAACACCAGCTCGTCTTCCTGTTCGTGCCAGTGGCGCAGCGCCGAGGCCGCCCCCGGTTTGAGCGTGGTAAGATTGACGCCGAACTGGTCGAGCCCGACCGCGTTGCCGAGCCGCTTGCGCTCGCGGCCCACGACCACGCGATCGTATGGCGGCGGATAGCCGGTACGGATATCGGGTGTCAGTTTGGCGATGTCGATTTTCGGCATCGATGTCACCCCGTCTCTTACACGCGCTCGATGATCGTCGCGGTGCCCATGCCGGCGCCGATGCAGAGCGTGATCAGTGCGGTCGACAGCTGGCGCCGCTCGAGTTCGTCGAGCACAGTGCCGAGGATCATCGCTCCGGTGGCGCCGAGCGGATGGCCCATGGCGATGGCGCCGCCGTTGACGTTGACTTTGGCGGGATCGAGATCGAAGGCCTGCAGATAGCGCAGCACGACCGAAGCAAACGCCTCGTTGACTTCGATCAGGTCGATGTCGGCGAGCGTCATGCCGGACTTTTTCAGCACCTTCTCGGTCACATCGACCGGACCGGTCAGCATCAGCGCCGGCTCCGAGCCGATATTGGCGAAGGCTCTGATCTTGGCCCGCGGTTTCAGGCCCGCTCGCTTGCCGGCACCCGCGTTGCCGACCAGCACCGCGGCGGCGCCATCGACGATGCCCGACGAATTGCCGGCGTGGTGGACGTGGTTGATGTATTCGACGTCGGGATGCGCCTGAATGGCCACGGCATCGAAGCCGCCCTTCTCGCCCATCTGGACGAACGAAGGCTGCAGCGAGGCCAGCGACTGCATGGTCGTGCCCGGCCGCATGTGTTCGTCCTTGTCGAGAATGGTGAGGCCGTTCACGTCCTTCACCGCCATCACCGAACGAGAAAAGCGGCCATCGTTCCACGCCGCCGCGGCGCGTTTCTGGCTCTCGACCGCGTAGGCGTCGACATCGTCCCGCGAAAATCCGTATTTGGTGGCGATCAGATCCGCGGAAATTCCCTGTGGCAGGAAATAATGCGCAACCGCGATCGACGGGTCGACCGACCAGGCGCCGCCGGCGGACCCGATGCCGACGCGGCTCATTGATTCGACCCCGCCGCCGATCGCGAGTTCTTGCTGTCCGGCCATGATCTGCGCCGAGGCGAAATTGACGGCATCGAGCCCCGAGGCGCAGAAGCGGTTGATCTGCACGCCGGCGACGCTGTCGCCGAAACCCGCCACCAAGGCGGCGAGCCGCGCAATGTTGGCGCCCGCCTCGCCGATCGGGTCGACGACCCCCATCACCACGTCATCGACCTGCGATGTATCGAGCTGATTGCGGTCTCTGATGGCGCCGAGCGCTTGGCTCGCCAGATTGAGCGCAGTCACTTCGTGCAGCGCGCCGTCGACTTTGCCGCGGCCGCGCGGGGTGCGCACGTGATCGTAGATAAAGGCGTCCGGCATGCCGTCTCTCCGGCGAGAATCCATTGTGCACCGCAGATACTAGCCAGCGCGTGCCACCAGCACTAGCCTGACGCGGCGTATTGGATCGGCGGCATCGCATGGGTCGCGTTGAGGGCAAGGTCGCTCTGGTCACGGGCGGGGCATCGGGCATCGGCCTTGCCGCCGCGAACTTGCTGCTCGACGAGGGCGCCAAGGTTGTCTTGACCGATCGCGAGCAGGCTTTGTCGGCTCCCGCGCTGGCGCTGCTCCGACACCGCGCATCCATTCGCAGCCTGGACGTGACGCGCGAGGCGAATTGGATCGCGGTCACCGACGCGGTGGCCGCTGAATTCGGACGCATCGATATTGTCATCAACAGCGCGGGCACGGTGCTGTTTAAAGATGTCGAGGCAACAACGCTTGACGAGTGGCGGGCGCTGATGGCCGTCAACCTCGACGGTACGTTTCTTGGGTGTAAGCACGCCGTGCGCGTCATGAAAGACCGAGGCGGCGGCTCGATCGTCAACATGTCGTCGGTTGCCGGAATTATCGGCTCAGGCAATCTCGCCGCGTATGGCGCCAGCAAGGGCGGCGTGCGATTGCTGACGAAATCGGTGGCGCTGCATTGCGCGCGCAGAGGCTACAATATCCGCTGCAATTCCGTACACCCGTCGTTTGTCGAAACGCCGATGCTGCAGTCGATGATCGCGTCGGCGCGCGACCCGAAAAAGCTGGCGGACAATTTTATGCATGCGGCCCCGCTCGGCCGGCTGGCGCAGCCCGATGAGATCGCGCGCACGATCCTGTTTCTGGCCAGCGACGAAGCCGCGTTCACTACGGGCGCGGAACTCGTGATCGACGGCGGTCTGACCGCGGGCTGAACGTCCACTTCTGAAGTCCAGTCAGGACCTAAGCCGGTCTTCCAGCAGCGACTTGTAAAGATCTGGCGGAGTTCGCCGAGCACGTTACCGTAACGGTTACATGGGCGGCGAAAGGCCGGACCTTGGCGCTTCCGGCTGGGCCAGGACGGCATTGAACAAAAGGCCGGCGCAACAGACTGTTTGGCGGTCGCCCGGCAGTTCTTAACCGCTTGTTTACCCTAATCCGGAAAAGTCGGGATGCGGGGAAAGAGGGTCGCGCCGTGCGCTTGTTTCGTAATCAGCGGTGGCCCGAGAGGGGGGCGCATACGGCCCCTTCCACTGTGGTCTGAGCGCGAGGATGAAATCTGGCGGTCCGTGGAATCTGAGAGGCCTGCGCCCACAGCCGCGCGAGGCCGAGCGCGACGTGGCGCAGCGCATCGACGTGTCTGTCGACGAGTGGCTCAACAGGGTGATCAGAAAGAGCGGCGACGACGCTCCTGACCGGCGTCCGGTGCGTGCGGCGACGCCCGAACCGCAGCCGCCGCCCGCGCGCGGCCAACGCGATGTCGCTCCGGTCAAGTACGAAGGCCGTCCTTACCGCGAGAACCGGCGCGGCGAGCGCGACGAGCGCCCGCCCCATAGCGAACCTAGAGGCGAATCCAAAGGCGAACTTCACCGGCGAGACCGCGACGGCTGGCCCCGTCGCGACTGGGATCGCCCGCGCCGCAAAGGGGATCGTGGCGATGCGCGGGAGCGCGAGCGCGGGCGCGATGAGCCGCGACGCGACGCGATAGTCAGAGACAGCACTGCGCGCGATACCGCGGTTCGCGACGCCGAAGAGGCGCGTCGCCTTGAGTCCATTCGCGAGGCCGCCCGCCAGGCCGCACGTGAAGAAGCGCGTCGCGAAGCAGCCGCGCGCGCCCTCGAGGACGAGCGCCGTTTCGAAGCGGCGCGCGAGGCCGCGCGGGAAGAGGCACGCCGCGAAGCGGCCGCTCGCGCTGCCGAGGAGGCCCAGCGCCTTGAAGCTGCCCGCCAGGCGGCGCGCGAAGAGGCGGCCCAAGAGGCCGCCCAAGAGGCTGCCGCCCGCGAGGCCGAAGAGGAGCGCCGCCTCGAAGTCGCCCGCGAGACTGCCCGAGA
Organism: Xanthobacteraceae bacterium; assembly: GCA_035546235.1. Classification (GTDB taxonomy): domain Bacteria; phylum Pseudomonadota; class Alphaproteobacteria; order Rhizobiales; family Xanthobacteraceae; genus BOG-931. The sequence goes on from DASZWK010000215.1 coordinate 35,176, forward strand.
AGAAGCGCGCATGGAGGCGGCACGCGCAGCCGAGGAGCGGCGTCTCGAAGTCGCGCGCGAAGAGGCGCGCCGCGAAACGCTCGCGCGCGCCGCCGAAGACGCACAGCGCCGCGACGCTGCCGCGCGGGAGGCCGAAGAGGCGCGGCTGCTGGTGGTCGCCCGTGATGAGGCGCGCCGGGTATCGGCTCCGGCCCGTGAGGGCATCGGCGAGATGCATACCCGGCTCGATCAGCTGTCAGCGCAGATCGAACGCCTGTCGCGCGCCACATCCCGGCCCAGAACGCCACCCCCGCCGCCGACGGCAGCGATTGATGAATCGCCGCCGCGGCTGACGGGCGCGCCGCGGAGGCCCCGCGCCAGACCCGAGTCGAGCCTCTCTATTGACGATGCGGTCGCCGAAATCGCGGCCCGGCAGCAGACGCTCGACGGCGCAGCCGTGACGGCGCGCGCTTCGTTGCGCGAACCGGCCGCGGCCGCGGAAGCCACGCCGCCGCTTGCCTCGGCGCGCGAGATTTCAATGCCGGCTGAAAAATCCGCGGGTCCGGTTGCCGTGGTCAGCGCCCCGACGGTCGATTTTTCCAGCCTCGAGCAGCAACTGCGCCAGATCACGGCGCGCATTGAGGCGTTGCAGCCGTCGAGCGATATCGAGAAGGCGATCGCCTCGATCCGTTCGGACCTCGCCGAAATCGGCCGCCAGCTCAACGAAGCACTCCCGCGGCGCGCGGTGGAGTCGCTCGAAATCGAAATCAAGGCGCTTGGCGAGCGCATCGATCACAGCCGCCAATCCGGTCTCGATCCGAGCGCGCTCGCCGGTCTCGAGTGCGGACTGACGGAAATCCGCGACGCGCTGCGTGTGCTGACGCCGGCGGAAAATTTGGTTGGCTTCGAGGAAGCGGTGAAGGCGCTGTCGCAGAAAGTCGACCTGATCATCGCCAAGGACGATCCCTCGGCGCTGCAGCAGCTCGAAACTGCGATCGGGGGCTTGCGCGGCGTCGTTTCGCACGTCGCGTCGAACGATACGCTGGCGCGCGTTGCCGAAGAGGTGCGCACGCTTGCCGGCCAGGTTGACGTCCTCGCCAACACCGCGGCCACCGGCCACGCCGTCTCGGCGCTGGAGCAACGCATCGACACCCTCGCCGCGGCGCTGACCTCGTCGAGCGGCTCGGGCCGCGACGTGTCGGGTCTCGAGCAGCGCATCGACTCACTTGCCGCCACGCTGACGGGATCGGCGGGAGCCGGTCACGACGTTTCCGCGCTTGAGCAGCGCTTCGACTCGCTTGCCGCTACGCTGACAGCATCGGCGGGAGCCGGTCACGACGTTGCCGCGCTCGAGCAGCGCTTCGACACGCTTGCCGCCACGCTGACAGCGTCGGCGGGAGCTGGTCACGACGTTTCCGCGCTCGAGCAGCGCATCGATTCGCTTGCCGCTGCGCTGACGGCATCGAGCGAGGCTGGTCAGGCGGTGCCGCGCGATCTGGAAAAGCTGCTCACGGGGCTGATCGAAAAGCTCGACTGGGTTCAGCTCACCCATACCGACCATGCGGCGCTTGCCCATCTTGAGGATCGCATCGCCGCCCTGGTGCAGCGGTTCGACGCCTCCGACGCGCGGCTCGGCCATCTGGAAGCGATCGAGCGTGGGCTATCCGACCTTCTGGTGCATCTCAATGAGATGCGCAGCAATAGCATGGCCGCGGGCGCGCTAGGCGCCGCACCGTCACCGGGGGTCGAGCGCGACGTTGCCGAGATGAAGGCGAACGACCGCCGTACCCGCGATTCGCTTGAGGCCGTGCAGGAAACGGTCGAGCACGTCGTCAACAGGCTCGCCAGCATCGAGGGCGGACTGCGCGGCGGCGAAGCATCGCCGTCCACAGTGTCTACCTCATTGTCGGCGCCCACACCGCAATCGATTGTGGCGCACAGTGCGCTGCCGCCAGCGGCCAACATTGCGCCGCCGCTTGCCCCGGAGCCGCTCCCAGAGCTCGAGACCGCGGCGCAGATATCTGCAGCTCGGATGCCGATCGATCCGTCATTGCCACCCGATCACCCGTTGGAGCCTGGCTCGACCCCGGGTCACGCGCGTTCCAGCCTGTCGCCGGCGGAACGCATCGCCGCTTCAGAAGCGGCAATCGGTTCGGTCAAGCCGCCGGTGATCGCCGATGCCGGACGGCCGGATTTCATCGCGGCCGCGCGCCGTGCCGCGCAGGCTGCGGCCGCGCAGCGGCCGGGAGAAAAGCCGACTAGTGCCGCTGGCGCGTCCGCCGCGGCGCAGCCCAAGAAAAGTTCGCAGCGGCTGCACACGCTTATCGTCGCCGGGGCCGCCGTCCTCATTCTGCTCGGCGGCGCGCGGGTTGTGGCCAAGTTTTTTGAAAACAGCGGCGTGACCGTGGTGCCGCAAACGCAGCAGCGGTCCGTCCCTCAGCAGGCGCCGCCGCCCGCCGTGCCGCCGGCCGTCACTCCAGAGAAGCTGCCGCAGCCCGCCGGACGGTCTCTGCCTGTTCCACCTCGCTCGCTCAACGCTCCAGCAGTGCAGCCGCCGGCGACCAAAGAAGCCTTGCCGCAACGGCAATCCATGCAGCCGCAGGATGCTGGCCCACCGCCGGCAACCGTGCCGGCGCCATCGTCAGGCGGCCGACACGCCGCCGCGGCGCTGCCGTCATGGGCATCGCCTGACATCACTGGCGCTCTGCCGAGTCCCGAAACCGTGCCGCTGACGGCGTCACCGGCGAGGCACGGGACCCCGATCGCTGACGACAAGCTTCCTGCCACCATCGGCGATCCGGCCTTGCGCGCCGCCGCCATGGCGGGCGATCCGGCCGCGGCCTACGAAGTGGCGACACGTTTTGCCGAGGGCCGCGGCGTCCCGCAGAACGCCCAAGCCGCCGCACATTGGTTCGAACGCGCCGCCCAAGGCGGGCTTACTCCCGCCCAATTCCGGCTCGGCGGGCTCTACGAGAAGGGCGTCGGCGTCAAGAAAGACCTCGCCCGGGCGCGCGAGCTTTATGAAGCCGCTGCCCGCAAGGGCAACGGCAAGGCCATGCATAATCTCGCGGTGATCTATGCGGAGGGAGTGAACGGGCCGCCGGATTACAACCAAGCCGCTGAGTGGTTCCGCAAGGCCGCCAATCACGGTGTCAGAGACAGCCAGTACAATCTCGGCATCCTCTACGCGCGTGGCATCGGCGTGCAAAAAAACGATGCCGAGGCCTACAAATGGTTCGCCCTTGCGGGTGATCAGGGCGACAAGGAAGCGGCGGCGAAGCGGGATGAGATTGCCTCGCACCTCGATCCACAGACGCTGGCCGCCGCGCGCAATGCGGTGAAGAGTTTTGCCGCCGAGCCGCAGCCCGATGACGCCGTCAATGTGAAGGCGGCCGCCGCATGGAATGCGCCAGCCAGTCCGGCGCGCACGGCGAAGCGAAAATAGCAATCAATCCGGCAGGCAGCGCGTCGCCGTGACGACGTAAAGACGGCTGTCGCCCAGCATGTGGGCGGTGAAATCGAGCGTGCCGAACAGCGTCGCGATGGCGCGGTCGCGCACATTGAGGCCGCCGGTGTAGGAGCCGAATGCCGGCATGATAAGACGCCGCGTATTGGCGGCGAAGCAGCGTCGGCTCACGGCGCGGCCGCGGCGGGCGATGCGGGCTTGCGGATGGAGATGGCCGGCGATCTCGCCGTCGAATGAAAGCGGTGACGGTTCGTGCCGAAAAATGAGGGGACCGAGCGCCAGCACATCGGCGAAGCGGCCGCCGATGCCGGCCGCCGGACCAGGATCGTGATTGCCGGCGATCCACAGCCAGTCCCGCCCGCGCTGCAGTGCCGTGAGCGCGGCGCGGTCCGGTTCCGCCATGCGCGCGGCGCCACCACCGTCGTGGAAGCTATCGCCAAGCGCGATCACAAGCCGCGGCGCATAGCGCGCAATCAGGCGCCCCAGGCGCGCCAGCGTCGCCGCCGTGTCGTAGGGCGGCAACAACACGCCGCGTGCCGCGAAAGCGGAGCCCTTTTCCAAGTGTAGATCGGCGACCGCGAGCAGGCCTTCGTCCGGCCAGTACAGCGCTCCCGCCGGGTCGGCGGTGAGGGTGGTGTCGCAAATGACGATCGCGTGCTCCTTGGTGTCCCCCGCCCTCAGCGGCAGGTCGACTGTCGCGGTCGCAGGTCCCCTCACTGCATGGCCTCCTTCACAAGCTCGGCCTCGGTCTCGGCGAGCAGCGTATCGGCCGCTTCGCCATAAACCGCTTCCCGACCGATCTCCAGCATCACCGGAACGGCGAGCGGTGAGACATGGTCGAGCGCCTTATGGACGATTCGGCCGCTGATGCGCGAGAGCATTTCGCCGAGCCGGCGGACATCGAGCAGGCCGGTCGCGGCGTCGCCTCGCGCCGCGCGCAACAGCACGTGGTCGGGCTGATGGCTGCGCAGTACGTCGTAAACGAGATCGGTCGAGATGGTGACCTGACGGCGCGACTTCTCCTCGCCCGGAAAACGGCGCTCGATCAGCCCGGCAATGATCGCACAGTTGCGGAAGGTCCGTTTCATCAGCGCCGATTCGGCGAGCCAGGCTTCGAGATCATCGCCGAGCATGTCCTCATCGAAAAGCTTGTCGAGCGAAAGTGTGCCGCGCTCAATGTGTTGTGCCACGTTGCCGAGCCCCCACACCGCGAGCGCATATTCGTTGGCGACAAAACCCATCGGCTTCATTCGCGCGCGTTCCAGGCGCCGCGTCAGCAGCATGCCAAGCGTCTGGTGGGCGAGGCGGCCTTCGAACGGATAGCAGACCAGATAATGCTTGTTGGCGCGCGGGAAGGTTTCGACCAACAGCTCGCGCTGGCCCGGCATCTGCGAGCGCCATTCCTGTATTTCCAGCCACTCGCGCACCTGGGACGGCAGGCCGCGCCATTCTTGCGGATGCGCGATGATGCCGCGCACGCGCCCTGCGAGGTAGGTCGAGAGCGGAAACTTGCCGCCCTCGTAGGCCGGCACCTTGGGATCCTCCGCGGTCGTGCGCGACACATAAACCTCGTCCTCGACAATGGTTTCGTATTTCAGAATCTCGCCGGCGAACACGAAGGTGTCGCCAGGCACCATGGTCTCGACGAAATATTCCTCGACCTGACCGAGCATGCGTCCGCCGCGCGGAATCATTTTCGACGCGCGCGAACGCACCAGGCGCACTTTCAGCATGTCGGCTTCAACGATGGTGCCGACATTGAGCCGGTAGCGCTGCGCCACATTCGGATGGGTGATGCGCCACAGGCCCTCCTTGCCCTGACGAATGCGGGCGAAGCGCTCGTAGGCCTTGAGCGCGTAGCCGCCGGTGGCGACGAAATCCACCGCGGCATCAAAATCGGCGCGCGTCAGTCCCGTGTATGGCGCGGCCGTCGTCACCTCGGCAAATAGCTCATCGGCGTGGAACGGTTCGCCGCAGGCGCAGCCGAGCACGTGCTGGGCCAATACGTCGAGCGCGCCGGTGCGCGCCGCCGGCGTGTCCTGGGCGTTCTCGGCGATGGCATCGAGCGCGGCGCGGCACTCCAGCACCTCGAAGCGGTTGGCCGGAATGAGCACGCCCTTCGACGGTTCGTCCATGCGGTGATTGGCGCGGCCGATGCGCTGCAGGAGCCGCGACGCGCCCTTCGGCGCGCCGACATTGATGACGAGATCGACGTCGCCCCAGTCGATGCCGAGATCGAGCGACGAAGTGCAGACCACGGCGCGTAGCAAGCCGCCCGTCATCGCGGCTTCGACCTTGCGCCGCTGCGCGACGTCGAGCGAGCCGTGATGCAGCGCGATCGCCAGATTATCGTCGTTGAGGTGCCAGAGGTCCTGGAAGATGCCTTCGGCCTGACTGCGCGTGTTGACGAAAACGAGCGTGGTGCGGTGTGTCTTGATCAGCTCGTACATTTCACCGAGCGCGTAGCGCGCCGAATGGCCGGCCCACGGCAGCCGTTCGCGGCTGTTCAGCATCGCGACATCGGGCGCGGCGCCGGCTTGCGCGACGATGAGATCGGCGCGCGAATCTTCCGCGCGCTGCGGCACCATGAAACGGCACAGCTCGTCGGGCTGGGCGACGGTCGCCGACAGCCCGATCGATGTGAGTTGCGGCGACAGGCGAAAAAGCCGCGCGAGACCGAGCGACAGAAGATCGCCTCGCTTCGAGGTGACGAGTGCATGCAACTCGTCGAGGATGACGCGTCGAAGCGAGCCGAACAGATACGGCGCGTCGGCGGACGCCAATAGCAGCGTGAGCTGCTCGGGCGTTGTCAGCAGGATTTGCGGCGGATCGCGGCGCTGGCGTTGGCGCTTGGAGGTCGGCGTGTCGCCGGTGCGCGTCTCGATCCGGATCGGCAGCCGCATCTCGGCCACCGGCGCTTCCAGGTTGCGCGCGATATCGACAGCAAGCGCCTTGAGCGGCGAAATGTAGAGCGTGTGCAGTCCGCCTTCGCGCCGCACGCCGCGGCCGGTGGAGAGGAGGCGGCGTTTGTCCGCTGCACCGTCTTCGCCGCCACGCGCAGGGAAGGCCATTGAGGTTCCA
>DASZWK010000216.1:0-10017 GCA_035546235.1 Xanthobacteraceae bacterium
CAGTACGTTCGCCCGGCCGGATGCCGGGGATGAACCCGCCATGCTTCTTCAGATTGTCGGCGGTCTCCGTCGGGTTGAAGATGATCGCCGTGTAGAAGAAGGCGAAAAACACAATCAATGCAACGTAGAGCAAGAGAAACAGCGGCCGCCCGTGCGCCAGCAGCGTGGTGATCTCCGTCAGCCAGCCGGTCGCGGCCCCCTGCGTTGTGGTGAAGCTTGCGAGCGTCGTCGGCACGAGCAACAACGACGACGCGAAGATCGGCGGGATCACGCCCGAGGTGTTGAGCTTGAGCGGCAGGTGCGAGGACTGGCCCTCGAACATGCGGTTGCCGACCTGGCGCTTCGGATATTGGATCAACAACCGGCGCTGGGCGCGCTCCATGAAGACGATGAAAGCGATGACCGCGATCGCCATCAGGAGCACGATGAGAATGAGACCGGTCGACAGCGCCCCTTGACGCCCGAGTTCGAGGGTGCCGGCGATGGCCGACGGCAACTGCGCGACGATGCCTGACATGATGATGAGCGAGGTGCCGTTACCGATACCGCGCTGAGTGATCTGTTCGCCGAGCCACATCAGGAACATCGTGCCGCCGGTGAGCGTGAGCACCGTCGAAATACGGAAGAACCAGCCGGGATCGGCGACCACGGAACCGGTGCCAGCGCCTTCAAGGCCGATGGCGATGCCGTAGGCCTGGAACGCCGCCAGCACGACGGTGAGGTAGCGCGTGTACTGGTTGATCAGCTTGCGGCCCTGCTCGCCCTCTTTCTTGAGGTTTTCGAGGGTGGGCGAAACGGTCGTCATCAGCTGAATGATGATCGAGGCCGAGATGTAGGGCATGATCGTCAGGGCGAAGATCGCCATGCGGTGGATGCCCCCGCCGGCGAACATGTTGAACATGCCGAGGATGCCGCCGGACTGCTGATTGAAAATCTTGTCCCATGCGGTGGGATCGATGCCGGGCAGCGGAATGTAGGTGCCGAGCCGATAGACCAAGAGCGCGCCAAGCGTAAACCAGATGCGCTTCTTCAGCTCCTCGGCCTTGGCGAGCGCGCCGAAGTTGAGATTGGCTGCCAGTTGCTCTGCTGCAGAGACCATATTCTGCTCCAACCCCCTGCCACGCCGTGACCGTCACCTGTGCCAGACAGGTAGAAATCAGGGATGCCCGGCACAAGATACCCCGTGTGCGGGGCACGGCGCCGCGTCAGGCAGCCTTTTCTTCCGTCTCCGGTTTCGGGGCCAGAATTTCAACCGTACCGCCGGCCTTTTCCACCGCGGCCACGGCCGATTTCGAGGCTCCGAACACCGATAAAGCAAGCTTGGCCTTGAGTTCGCCGTTGCCCAAGAGCCGCACGCCATCCTTGGCGCGGCGTAGAACGCCCGCCTTGATCAGCGCCGCGGCGTCGATTTTGCCCGCGGCATCGAGCCGGCCCGCGTCAACGGCCGCCTGAATGCGGCCCAAATTCACCTCGTTGAGCTTGCGGGCGAACATCGTGTTCTTGAAGCCGCGCTTGGGCAGACGCCGGTGCAACGGCATCTGGCCGCCTTCGAAGCCTTTGATGCGTACGCCGGAGCGTGCGGTCTGGCCCTTGCCGCCGCGGCCGCCGGTCTTGCCGGTGCCGGAGCCGATGCCGCGGCCGATACGCTTGCGCGGCTTGCGGGCGCCGGGGCGGCCTGCCAGTTCGTGAAGTTTCATCGTCCTCTCCACATCCCTTGTCTTGTCATGCCCCGCGCAGGCGGGGCACGCAGTATTCACTTCACGATCGGCGCTTACTGGATCGTCCGAATTCGCGGACGATGACAGATGACGCTATTCCTTCACCACCTCCACGAGGTGCGCGACCTTGGCGATCATGCCGCGGGTCGCCGGCGTATCGATAAGCTCGGCCACCCGACCGATCTTGTTAAGGCGCAGACCCACGAGCGTCTCGCGTTGCCCATGGTGCCGGCGCAGCGGACTGCCGGTCTGCCGGATCTTGACGGTCTTTCCCGTTTTGCTCGCGCTCATCGCCTGCTCCAGAGATTTCAGTCGGCCGCCGCCGGTTCGGCGTCGACGTCGCGCCGGCGCGCCTGCAGCGCCGAGACCTTGACGTTACGACGCGCGGCAACCGAGCGCGGTGAATCCTGCCGCTTGAGCGCATCGAAGGTGGCGCGGACCACATTGTAGGGATTTGAAGTGCCAAGCGACTTCGCCACCACGTCCTGCATACCAAGCGTTTCGAACACCGCGCGCATCGGGCCGCCGGCGATGATGCCGGTGCCGGGCGGCGCCGCACGCAGATAGACCTTGCCGGCGCCGTGACGTCCGGACACGTCGTGATGCAGGGTTCGCCCTTCGCGCAGCGGCACGCGGGTCAGTCCGCGCTTGGCGGCATCGGTTGCCTTGCGGATTGCCTCCGGCACCTCGCGCGCCTTGCCGTGACCGAAGCCGACGCGGCCCTTCTGGTCGCCGACAACGACCAGCGCCGCAAAGCCGAAGCGCCGGCCGCCCTTGACCACCTTGGCGACGCGGTTGATGTGGACCAGCTTGTCGACGAATTCGCTGTCGCGCTCTTCGTCTCGCCGCCGTTCGCGTGGTTCACGCGCCATTGTGCTCTACCATTGTGTTCTCGCTTTCAGTGCTGCGATCAGAAATTCAATCCGGCTTCGCGCGCGGCATCGGCCAATGCCTTGACCCGGCCGTGATAAAGGTAGCCGCCGCGATCGAATATCACGTCCTTGATGCCCTTTTCCTTGGCGCGCTCGGCGATCAGCTTGCCGACCGTCTTCGCCGCCTCGATATTGGCACCGGTCTTCAAATCGCCGCGCATCGGCTTCTCGATCGAGGACGCGGCGACCACCGTCGCACCGGCGTCGTCGTCGATGACCTGCGCATAGATATGCTTGGAAGAGCGGAATACCGACAGCCGCTTGCGGCCGTGCGCCGCCCGGCGCAGCGCACCGCGCACGCGCCCCTGCCGTCGCTCCATCTTCGTGCTGACCTTGGCCATAGCCGGCTCCGTTACTTCTTCTTGCCTTCTTTGCGGAAAATCCGCTCGCCGGCATATTTGATGCCCTTGCCCTTATAGGGCTCCGGCGGCCGGTAATCGCGAATCTCGGCGGCAACCTGTCCGACTTTCTGCCGGTCGCTGCCGCTGATGACGATTTCGATCGGCCGCGGCGTAGCGATCGTGATGCCGTCGGGGATCGGATAGAGAATGTCGTGGCTGTAGCCGAGCGCGATCTGCAGGTTCTTGCCCTGCACCGCGGCGCGATAGCCGACGCCGGTGATTTCGAGCCGCTCCTCAAAGCCCTTGGTCACGCCGGCGATCAGATTGGCCACCAGGGTGCGCGAGGTGCCCCATTGGGAGCGGGCGCGTTTAGTCTCGAAACGCGGGTCGACCTTGATCTGGCCGCTATCGAGCTTGACCTCGACGTCGTCGTGCAACGCGACCTGCAGGGCGCCTTTCGGGCCCTTCACCTTCACGGTCTGACCCTCGACATTGGCGGTGACGCCGGACGGGACCGCGATGGGTTTTTTGCCGATACGAGACATCAGAACACCGTACACAGGATTTCGCCACCCACATTGGCGTCGCGCGCGTCGTGGTCGGCCATGACGCCCTTGGGCGTGGAGACGATGGCGACGCCGAGCCCGTTGTTGATGCGTGGCAGATTGCGGACCGAGGTGTAGACCCGGCGGCCCGGTTTCGACACCCGCTCGATTTCGCGGATCACCGGCTCGCCGTCGAAATATTTCAGCTCGATCTCGATTTCGGAGAAGCCCTCGCGCTCTACCACCGCATAACCGCGGATGTACCCCTCGCTCTTGAGAACTTCGAGCACGCGCTCGCGCAGCCTGGAGTTCGGGCTGGAGACTTTGCTCTTGTTGCGCATCTGAGCGTTGCGGATGCGCGTCAACAGATCGCCGAGCGGATCGTTCATGGACATCGTGCGACCCTCCTCACCAGCTCGACTTCAACAGGCCGGGGATCAACCCCTTGGAGCCGAGCTCGCGCAGCGCAATGCGCGACAGCTTGTGCTTGCGGTAATAGCCGCGTGGACGCCCGGTGATTTCACAACGGTTGCGAATGCGCGTGGCCGACGAATTGCGCGGCAGCTTGGCGAGCTTGAGCGTCGCGGCAAAGCGCTCCTCGATCGGCACGGTCTTGTCCTGCGCTATCGCCTTGAGCCGCGAGCGCCGGCCTGAATACTTCTTCGACATCCGGCGGCGCCGGTTGTTCTTCTCGATGGCACTTTTCTTCGCCATTTAGTTCTCCTCGGTGTTCCGCGTCTGAGACCCGATCACTTCGAGACTCACTGCCGGAACGGAAAATTGAATGCCGCCAGTAACGCCCGCGCCTCATCGTCATTGCGCGCGGTGGTGCAGACGGTGATATCCATGCCCCAGATGTCTGCGGCCTTGTCGTAATCGATCTCCGGGAACACGATGTGCTCCTTGATACCGAGCGTGTAGTTGCCGCGGCCGTCAAAACTCTTCGGCGGCAGACCGCGGAAGTCTCGAACCCGCGGCAGCGCGATATTGATGAGACGGTCAAGAAACTCGTACATGCGCGCTTTGCGCAAGGTCACCTTGCAACCGATGGCCTGCCCGGCCCGCACCTTGTAGGTCGCGATCGACTTGCGCGCCTTGGTGATGACCGCCTTCTGGCCGGAAATCAGCGCCAAATCGGCGGCAGCCGAGTCGACTTTCTTGCGGTCGGCCACGCCTTCGCCGATGCCCATGTTGATGACGACCTTGTCGAGCACCGGGATCTGCATGCCGTTCTTGTAGCCAAACTGCTCGGCGAGCTTTTTGCGGATGGCCTGGTCGAACTCAACGCGCAGCCGCGCCGGAACGCGCTGCTCGGGCTCGCGCGGCGCCGCCTTGCCCTTGCCGTCCGCGGCCTCGTCCTTAGCGGGTTTTGCGCCCTGTTCGCCCTTGGCGGGTTTGGCGGCGCGCGCAGGCTTTTCCGCCTGCTCGCCCTTCGCCGAACGCTGCGGCTTGTCGGCCTTCTTGGCCTTCTTGTCGTCGGTATCAGCCATCGATCTCGACTCCCGAACGCTTGGCGACGCGAACTTTCTTGCGATCGTCGCCGGTGCCGACGATTTTAAAGCCGACGCGGGTCGGCTTGCCGTCCTTCGGATCAGCGAGCGCGATATTCGACACGTGGATCGGCGCCTCTTTGGAGATGATGCCGCCTTCCTGGGTCGCACTCTGCGTCTGGTGCCGCTTGACGATGTTGACGCCGCGCACCAGCGCGCGATCCTCGCCGCGGCGCATCTCGATGATCTCGCCGGTGCGGCCCTTGTCGCGTCCGGCAGTGATGACGACCTTGTCGCCCTTTTTAAGTCTCGCGGCCATCACAGCACCTCGGGCGCAAGCGAAATGATCTTCATGTGGTTCTTGGAGCGCAGCTCGCGCGGCACCGGACCGAAGATGCGCGTGCCGACCGGCTCCATCTGCGGATTGATCAGCACCGCGGCATTGCGGTCGAAGCGGATGATCGACCCGTCGGCGCGCTTGATATCCTTGGAGATGCGCACGATGACAGCCTTCATCACGTCGCCCTTCTTGACGCGTCCGCGCGGGATCGCCTCCTTCACCGAAACGACGATGACATCGCCGATGGTAGCGTATTTGCGCTTCGACCCGCCGAGCACCTTGATGCACATGACGCGGCGCGCGCCGGAATTGTCCGCCACATCAAGATTGGATTGCATCTGGATCATGGGCTACCCCAAACAGTCTTCGCTACGCCTCCCTCAGGAGGCCTTTTTCTTCTCGCCGCGCACCACCGCCCAGCGTTTGAGCTTGGAGATGGGCCGGTGTTCTTCAATCCACACAATGTCGCCGACCTTGAACTCATTGTTCTCGTCGTGCGCGTAGTATTTTTTTGACCGGCGCACCGTCTTCTTGAACAGAGGATGGGTGTAGCGGCGCTCGACGCGCACTACCAAAGTCTTGCTCTGTTTGTCGCCGACGACGACGCCTTGCAGGGTCCGCTTGGGCATCCGAAAAAACCTCTCAACTCCTCGCCGCGGCGGGCTTCGCCGAACCTTGGCGTTTTTGCTGGGCGACCGTCTTCAGCCGCGCGATGTCGCGCCGCACTTCGCGCACCCGGGCGGTGTTCTCCAACTGCCCGGTGGCGCGCTGGAAGCGCAGATTGAACTGCTCTTTCTTCAGCTTGAGCACTTCGTCGTCGATCTGATCGATCGTCATTGTTTTGATGTCGGCCGCTTTCATGACACGTCTACTCGCTGATCCGCTCGACGAACCGGGTCTTGATCGGCAGCTTGGCGGCGGCGAGCGCCAGCGCCTCCTTGGCGACCTGCAGCGGCACGCCGTCGACCTCGAACATGATGCGGCCGGGCTTGACGCGAGCGACCCAGAATTCCGGCGCGCCCTTGCCCGAGCCCATGCGAACCTCAAGCGGCTTCTTCGACACCGGCACGTCGGGAAACATTCGGATCCAAACGCGGCCCGCCCGCTTCATGTGGCGGGTGAGCGCCCGGCGCGCGGCTTCGATCTGCCTCGCGGTGACGCGATCCGGCTCCATCGCCTTGAGGCCGAATTGGCCGAAAGCAAGGTCGGCCGCGCTCGTGGCGAGGCCCTTGATCCGGCCCTTGTGGGCCTTGCGGAATTTGGTTCGCGTCGGTTGTAGCATGGCGGACGCCTCTGGTTACCTGTTCTGCTCGCTCACGCCGCGTCGCGCCGCGGACGGCCGGCTTCGCCCTCGGCCATCTTCTTGTCCTGAGCCATGGGGTCGTGCTCCATGATCTCACCCTTGAAGATCCAGACCTTCACGCCGCAAGTGCCGTAGGTTGTGAACGCCGTGGCCACCCCGTAATCGACATCGGCGCGTAGCGTGTGCAGCGGCACTCGGCCCTCGCGGTACCATTCCATCCGCGCGATTTCGGCGCCGCCGAGACGGCCCGAGCAATTGATGCGGATGCCGCCGGCACCAAGCCGCATGGCCGATTGCACCGCGCGTTTCATGGCGCGGCGAAAGGCGACCCGCCGCTCGAGCTGCTGGGCGATCGATTCGGCGACAAGCTGCGCGTCGAGTTCGGGCTTGCGGATTTCGACGATGTTGATCATCACATCGCTTTTGGTGAGGTCGGCGACCTTGCGACGCAATTTCTCGATGTCCGCGCCCTTCTTGCCGATCACGACACCCGGACGCGCCGAGTGGATGGTGACGCGGCACTTCTTGTGCGGACGCTCGATCACGATCTTGGAGACGGCGGCCTGCTTGAGCTCCGCCATCAGGACCTTGCGGATCTCCATGTCTTCGTGCAGCAGCGAGCCGTAGCTCGTCTTGCCCGCATACCAGCGCGAATCCCAGGTGCGGTTGATACCGAGGCGCAGCCCAATCGGATTGACTTTCTGACCCATGGTCCTCTCCTGACCGCGTCCGTTAATTCGCCGGCGCCTCAACCTCACGCACGACGATCGTGAGGTTGGCAAACGGCTTGAAAATCGCGCCCACCCGGCCGCGCGCCCGCGGCGCATGCCGCTTGATCACCAGCGCCTTGCCGACATGGGCTTGCACGACGACAAGATCGTCGACGTCAAGGTCGTGATTGTTCTCGGCGTTGGCGATCGCCGACTCGAGACACTTCTTTACGTCATGAGCGATGCGCTTGCGCGAAAATTCCAGATCGGCAAGCGCCTTCGCAACCTTCTTGCCGCGGATGAGCTGTGCCAACAGGTTCAGCTTCTGCGGGCTCACGCGCAGCATGCGCGACACCGCCTTGGCTTCGTTGTCGGCGAGCGAACGCTCACGGCCCTTCTTGCTCATGATGCTTCTCCCCGCCTCACGATCCGCCACCGGCCGGTGCCGGAGCCGCAGCCGCGCCGCCGCCCGCGGCAGGCGCGCTTGTGGACCGTTTGGCCTTACGATCGGACGAATGTCCGTAGAACGAGCGCGTCGGGGCGAATTCCCCGAATTTGTGGCCGACCATTTCCTCGTTGACCATTACCGGGATGTGCTTTTGACCGTTATAGACGCCGAACGTCAGCCCGACGAACTGCGGTAGAATGGTCGAACGCCGAGACCAGATGCGGATCATCTCGTGGCGGCCCGATGCACGCGCGGCATCGACCTTCTTCATCAGATAGCCGTCGAAAAACGGACCCTTCCAAACCGAACGCGCCATCGCCCTCGCTCCTATTTCTTGTTTTTCCGCGCGTGGCGGCTCAGCATGATGAATTTAGTGGTGCTCTTGTTCTTACGCGTCTTTGCGCCTCTGGTCGGCTTGCCCCACGGCGTCACCGGATGGCGTCCGCCGCGCGTGCGGCCGCCGAGCGGATGATCGACCGGGTTCATCGTCTCGCCGCGGACGTGGCCGCGCCAACCCATCCAGCGGTTACGCCCCGCCTTGCCGATCGACACGTTCATGTTGTCCGGATTAGACACCGCGCCGACGGTGCCGATGCAGCGGCCGTGTACCAGGCGCTGCTCGCCGGAATTCAGGCGCAGGATCACATACTCGCCGTCGCGGCCGACAATCTGCGCGTAGGTGCCCGCCGACCGCGCGATTTGGCCGCCCTTGCCGATCTTCAGCTCGATATTATGGACGATGGTGCCGACCGGGATGTTGGCGACCGGCATGGCATTGCCGGGTTTGACGTCGACATATTCGCCCGACACCACAGTGTCGCCGGCCGACAGCCGCTGCGGCGCCAGAATGTAGTTCAGCTCGCCGTCTGCATATTTGATCAGCGCGATGAAGCTGGTGCGGTTCGGATCGTATTCGATCCGTTCGACCTTGGCGGGCGCGTCAAACTTGCGACGCTTGAAGTCGATGATGCGATACGCCTTTTTGTGACCGCCGCCGCGATAGCGGCTGGTGATCGAGCCGGAATTGTTGCGCCCGCCGCTCGAGCTCTTACCTTCGGTGAGCGCCTTCACCGGCTCACCCTTGTAGAGTCCCGAGCGATCGACCAGCACCAGCTGGCGCTGGCCTGGCGTGACCGGATTGTAGGATTTCAGTGCCATCGCGCCGCTCCCTTACAGCCCGGTCGTCACGTCGATCGTCTGGCCCTCTTGCAGGGTCACGACCGCGCGCTTGGTGTCGGACGTGCGCCCGACCCGGCCCTTGAAAATCTTCCACTTGCCGCGCCGGTGCAGCGTGTTGACGCTCTTGACCTTGACGTCGAACAGCCGCTCCACCGCTTCCTTGATCTGCGGCTTGGTGGCGTGCATGGCGACCTTGAAGATCACCTTGCTGTGCTCGGACGCATTGGTCGCCTTCTCGGTGATGACCGGCGACAGAATGACGTCGTAATGGCGCGGATCGCTGGTGGTCATTTGAAGCGCGCCTCCAGCGCATCGACCGCGGCGCGAGTGAGCACCAGCTTGTGCCGCCGCATGACGTCGTAGACGTTGATGCCGGCGACCGGCAACACGTCGATATTCGGGATATTGCGCGCCGCCGCGCGCACGTTGGCCGCAACCTCCGCGCCGTCGATGAACAGCGCATTGGCAAGGCCGAGTTTGGCGAAGCTCGAACGCAGCTCCTTGGTCTTGCCGTCTTTCACCGCAAGCGCGTCGATGACGACGATGCCGTCGTCCTTCGCCTTGGCGGAGAGCGCGTGCTTGAGCGCCATCGCCCGGACCTTTTTCGGCAGGCCGATTTCATGGCTGCGCACCTGCGGGCCGAACGAGCGGCCACCGCCGCGGAACAAATTAACGCGCGCCGAACCATGGCGCGCGGAGCCGGTGCCCTTCTGCTTGTACATCTTCTTGCCGGTACGGGCGATATCAGCGCGGCCCTTGACCGCATGCGTGCCGGCGCGGCGCTTGGCAAGCTGCCAAACAACACAGCGATGAATGATATCCGCCCGCGGATCGAGCCCGAAGATCGCGTCCGAGAGCGTAACCGATCCCGCTTCGCCGCCGTCGAGGGTGGTGACCTTCAGTTCCATGTCACGCGCCCTCCCCGCTCTGGCCACCGATCGAGACAGGCGCCTCAGCCGCATTGTCGGCAAGCTTGAATTTACCGGGCTTCGGCACGCCGTCCGGCAGCTT
>DASZWK010000217.1:0-39061 GCA_035546235.1 Xanthobacteraceae bacterium
TGGTGAAGGCGATTTCCTTCGGCGTGTCGACGTATTGGCCGATGAGTCCGAGATTGGTTGCGCCTTCCGGGACGGGCGGAGGCATTTCGCCGCGACGCCAGGGAAGCCAGACGTTGTTGACATAGGGCAGGTAGCACGGCAAGCAAATCGATGACGCCATGATCGAGTCGAACTGCTTGTCGAAGTGCAGCTGCCGCAGCGTCTCTTCCAGGATCTCCGCGCCGTTGCATTGATCCATGCGCTTCTTGACGAAATCGCCGTTGCGGTCGGGATAAAGGCCGTAGCCCCACCAGATGCTCGTGCCCGGCGGCTGGCCGATGATTTCCGGCTGGTGGAAGACCGACAACGACAGGACCCAGCCCGAGTCCTTGAGCGTCACGAGCCCGCCGTGTCCCGCCTCGCTTCCGGTCAGCGCGGCCATCTGGTTGACGAACGCGGTGCCTGTATCGGTGACCGTGAACGTCACCCAGAGCGAGTCGGGTACCCGAGGCGGGCCGAAGAAAACCTCCGGATTACCGAAAGCCATGCGGCCCTGCGCGAGGCGTTGCCACAGCGCCCAGGACCGCCCGGTCGGCCGCGGGCAGGGCACCTCGGTCATCGATCCCGCGCAACGGTCGGCGGCCTGCGATCCCGTGGTCACCAGGACGAGATCGTCCGGAGCGACCGCAACCGACGTGGCGGCGCCGCCCCGTTCATAGTCGAG
This sequence comes from Xanthobacteraceae bacterium, assembly GCA_035546235.1. Lineage (GTDB taxonomy): Bacteria > Pseudomonadota > Alphaproteobacteria > Rhizobiales > Xanthobacteraceae > BOG-931. The sequence goes on from DASZWK010000217.1 coordinate 704, forward strand.
CCGGTTGACCGTGATGCGGCCGGGCGATGGCGCGAAGCCAACGTCCCGAACGAAGGCGCCGGTAAGGAAGTTGACGCCGCGCGGGCGCAGCCACGCGACCAGCGGTTCGATGAAATTCTGGTGCTGGTTCAGCGGCGTGCGCATCACGCCTGTCATGTCGGAGAGGTCGCCGAACAAGTAGAGGAAGCGGTTCATGTAGCGCCGAAACTCGATCGCGCCGTGTTGCGGCAGCGATCCCATGATCGTCGACCAGAGGAACCAGAATTCGGTCGAGAAAAATTCCTTGGAAAAGAACTCTTCGATGCGCCGCCCGTCCAGCATCACTTCCGGCGTCAGTACGACCCGCGCGAGACATAGCCCATCGCCGAGGCTCAGCCCGAAGCGCGGACCATGCACGATCCGGCCGTTGCGATCGAAAATGTGCGCTCTGTCCTGATACGGCTCGCTCTCATTGAAGGCGAAGAAGTCGTCCGTGACGGAAACTGCGGGATTGCGCGCCGAGGGAATCGAATTAAGCAGATCGAAGGTACAGCGAAATTCCTTGTCAAAGACGGAACCCGGCAGGTTGTAGCCGCTCGCCGCATTGCCATCGAGGAAAAAACCACCTCCAATGAGTTCGTCCGCCTCGTAGATCGTGATATCCGCCCCGGACATCTCCGCGTTGCGAATGAGAAGCGCGGCGGCCGCCAGCCCGCCAAATCCGCCACCGACGATATGCGCCTGCATCGGTCTCCTCCGTCACTCCGGTTGGTGAGCAAGAGGTGGTTCTGCCAAGCAGTTCCCTTCGTGGCCGTCTCGGACCGTAATTTTACTGTAAATTGGCCTCCCCATAATAGCCGAAAAGCGCGGCACGACGGTGACGTGGCGATCAAGCGGCCGTGAGACGTGGAAGCTGGACAAGACACCGCGACGCTGCCAAGAGGGCATTCGAATTTCGAACGCACTTTCGCGGAAGCTCTTGTGCTTCCAACCCACTCCCCGCGCAATGCAATGAGGGCCGATCCCGGCTTAGTGATGGATATTGCTACAGACGCCGATACCCGCTCTCAAAGGATTCCCGCTTCGCTCCCGGAAGATCGCAGCGCAAACACCGGGCCACCGCGGCATCGTCCATTGGTGTTCGTGGCCGCGCTGTCGACGATCTTCATGGTCGCGATGGAAGGAACCATTGTTGCCACCGCCATGCCGACAATCGTCGGCGCGCTCGGCGGCATCGACCTCTTTACCTGGATTTTCGGCGCTTACCTGCTGACGCAGGCGGTCTTGATTCCGATTTATGGGCGCTTGTCCGATATCTACGGCCGCAAGCCGGTGCTGCTGTTCGGGATCGGCGTCTTTCTCTTGGGCTGCACACTGTGCGGATTCGCCTGGAACATGATGTCGCTGATCGTGTTTCGCGTCGTGCAGGGCATTGGCGCCGGCGCGCTCATTCCGGTCTCGCAAACCGTCGTCGCCGACATCTACACCGGCGAGGCGCGCGCCAGAATGCAGGGCTACATCTCCAGCACGTTCGGCAGCGCCGCCGTCATTGGACCGATGATCGGAGGCGTGATCGCCACGCACGTGAGCTGGAAAGCGATTTTCTGGATCAACGTCCCGTTCGGCATTATCGCCGCCACGCTGTTGACCATTGCGCTCAAGGAAGAGGTGAAGAAGCGGCGCCATCAGATCGATTACATCGGTGCGGTGCTGATGGCGTCGGCGACAGTGCTCATCATGATTGCGCTGATCCACGCCGATACGTTCAGCATCACGACGCTCGCTACGGCGTTCTGCGTCGCCGCAGTGCTGCTCGCCGCGCTGATTTTCTACGAGAGCCGGACAGCCGAGCCGATGATCCCGGTGCGATTGTATCGCAACCGCCTGATTGCCGGCGGCAACTGGGTCGGCGCCGCCAATGGCGTGATCTCGATGGCGGTCGTGGGCTTTCTGCCGGTCTACATGCGCGCGCTGATGGGATCGAGCACGCTGACCTCGGGCCTGGCGCTCGGAACCTTGTCGGTGTTTTGGCCGTTCGGCGGCTTCGTCGGCAGCCGCCTCGTGCTGCGCATGCCCTACCGTCTCTCCTCGACGATCGGCGGCATCATTCTCGTGACAGGGATATCGCTGCTCGTGCTGCTCCATCCCGGCGCAAATCCGTTGCAGCCGATCATTGCCGTGGGAATCATGGGGCTGGGCATGGGGATCTCCAACATTTCCTACGTGGTCGCCATCCAGGCCAATGTCGACTGGAGTCAGCGCGGCGCCGCGATGTCGAGTCTGTTTTTCTCCCGCATCATGGGGCAGTCATTCGGCAGCGCCGTGTTCGGCGGCATCTTCAATGCGGGACTGGTGGGCGGCAGTTCGGGCAACGGCAGCGCGTTCGTGCATTTGCTCCAGGAAGGGGGCCAGCAGATCGGCAATATTCCAAGCGACGTCCTGGACGCGCTGGCTCACGCGCTGCACAACATTTACCTGGTCAGCGGCCTGATCGCCGTATTGGTGCTGGCGACGGTTCCCGCTTTTCCATCGGCTTTGAGGCTGCTCGACGACCGCTGAGGTCGCGGCATGGAGGCAGCATCAGGCGACGCGGCGCAGCGTTCACGCCAGCGCCAGCGCGGCGCACATGGCAAGGACGATCAGCACCAGCCCGCCGACGAGCATCGGCACCAAGCTTGCTCCTGATAACGGATTGGCGCCAGCCGGCGCCACATCGTCACGCGCTTGAATCGCCGGCGCCGCGGCCGGCACGGCCGGCGCATGATGCTCGGCGGATGCTGCGGAGGAGACGGACGGCGAATTGCCGGACGGCAAACGCTTTGCCGCCCGCTCGAAGCGCGGGAACAGCACGTCATTCTCAAGGCGGATGTGAGCGATGAAGTCGCGGTGGAACTTGCCAAGCCCGGCGCAAAGCGCCTGCCACGAACCGCAGGCGCCTTCCGGCGCCAGGAAGCCGCCGGTCATGGCCTCGATCTCCCGCAATTGCCCGTCATGCTCGTCATGATCGTGGCGCATCTGAGCGACGGGCGTATCGAGCGCACCGTGTGGCTGCCGCCGCATTGCCGGAAACAGGATGAGTTCTTCCTTCTTCATGTGGACTTCGATCTCGCCCAGCAGCTTGTGCAGCATGTCGGCGAGGCCGTGAGGCGTCTGCGGATGCTCCGCGTGGATGGCTTCGACCTTGCGCGCGAGCTTCACCAGTTCCGGCAACTCGCGGCGGTGGGTCTCATGGTAGCGGCTGATGATGTGGCTGATGAGGTCGTGCGTTGACTGCGGCGGCGCCGGCTCGGCGGTACGGGCGCCGTCAAGCTCGCCGAGTGCCTGCTCCAATGCGGCAAGATCGGCGCTGGCTTTTTGTGCTGCCGTTTCCAGCGCCATGTCATTGTCGCCGCAGAGATCGAGATTGAACGCGCTCAATACCAGCGCGGCGGCGCTGTTCGCTGCCGCGATATCGTGCACGTTTCGGCCGCGCAGCGGCTGCCATTCAGTCAGAGCAGGCATGCAATGGCTCCTTGTCCTCAGAGCTGACGGCGGGTTTCCTGCCGTCTCGCCGGCTCGTCATGGGAGCCGGCGCTTAAACATATATTGTCTATACTGCTTTTCAGTGATAAACAAGTATGTAATATATATCTTTGCGGCGGAAATGGCGGAATGACACGGCGGGACGACATGGCTGCGCTTGAATTCTCCGATGGCGCCATTGCAATCGACGCGGCAATCGTCGCCGAGGGGCTGGCGATCGCACCGCAGGCGCTGCTGCAGGCGCTGCGGGAAAGCGCGATCACCAGCCGGTGCGAGTCAGGTGTCGATGCGGACTCCGGCCGCTACCGCTTGACGTTCTTTTCCAAGCATCGGCGGTTCCGCGTCGTCGTCGACGCGCAAGGTGCGATTCTGTCTCGGTCATCACTCGATTTTGGCGAAATGCCGCTGCCCCGCGCGGTGCACCGGCCCGGCGGCTGAAACATTGCCGCACTTTAGCTTTAAGCCTCGGCTGACGCCGCTCCGTGTGTCACGCCGTGTAGTCGCTGCTGTGCTTCCCGCTCCATCGCGCGCCGGATGCGGACGGCTTGCGAGGTTTCATCCAGCGCCACCTCGGCAGCCTTGACGAAAGCCCCGGCCGCGACGTCGCACGTAAGCTTGACGTGGCCCGCCAAGCCGATCGGCAGCGCGCCAAGCGCGAGGCTGCGCGCCGCCGGAACGAGCTTGGCGTAGACCGTATAGCCGCCTTCGCCGTCGAGCATCTCGCCAGCCTTCAGATCGCGCTTGGCGACCGCGACCGCATCGCTGCGCCAGCCGCGGCAATTGCCGGTCGGCTCGCCGCGCAGCGCGACGCTGGCGATCGAGATCGACAGTTCGAGACCGATCAGATGAAACGGCTTGTACATCGCCGCATAGCGGCCGCTCGGATCGGTCGGCAGTCCATATTGCTTGAAACAGGCCGCGGCGTAGTCGTTCTGCGCCTTGAGCACCGTGTACACGCCCCAGCGCAAATCGCGCGGCACGGGCTCTCCGTCACGCTTGAGCGACGACACCACCTCGACCATGCCGTCGCCGGCGAGGACACCGCCAAGAGATTTCGGCCGCAGCACGGTTGCGAGCTCGTCCGCTCCGCACGGTGGAAACACCAGGCCGTCATGCGGCACGTCGAGCTCGCAGGCATTGGCGACCGCCGCCATTTCGATTGCCGATTTGGTGCCGTCGAGAAACGAATTGAACATCTGCGAGTTCATGCCGGCGGCGCGCGCCTCGCCGGCGGTCAGGCCGTAATGCTCCCAGACATGATCGGGCGTGACGGCGTGATAGGCCGGGAGATACTTGGTGCCCTTGCCGGCTGCCGTGACAGAAAAACCCGCCGCGCGCGCCCAGTCGACCATCTCGGCGATGAGCGCCGGCTGGTCGCCGTAGGCCATCGAGTAGATCACGCCCGCTTCACGCGCCTTGCTGGCGAGCCATGCGCCGGCGAGGGCGTCTGCCTCGACATTGACCATGACGATCGGCTTCCTGGCCTCGATCGCCTCCAGCGCGTGCGCAATCCCAGCCGCCGGATTTCCGGTCGCTTCGACCACGACATCGACATCGTCGGCGCGGCACGCCTCGCTGCCGCGTGCCACAAAGCGGGTGCGAGCGACGCGGCGAGCATCCCAACCCACGGTGTGGCACGCCGCCTTGGCGCGATCCGGATCGAGGTCGGCGATCACCGCGATGTCGAGGCCGGCGATGAACGGCGCTTGCGCCAGAAACATCGAGCCGAATTTGCCGGCACCGATCAGCCCAACGCGCACCGGCTTGCCCGCCTCAGCGCGCGCGGCGAGCATGGCGTGCAGGTTCATGACATCGTCTCCTGCACCAGGTCAGGCCAGGGGACAATGGTCGACTTCACCGTCTTCATCGCCATGGCGTCGGCCACCGCGCGGCTGATGCCGTCTTCGGAGAAGGGATAGAGCGTCTGCATGGCGAGCCAGGGATACTTCTTGCGCGTGCGGTAAAGCATGTCGACGCCGCAGGCGCCGATTTTGATGAGCGCGCCTTTGCTCCCGACTTTAGGCCAGTCCACTGTCCGGATCACCGGCGTCGTGCCGGGACCGGCGAAGGTGGAAACGCGAATCTGCTCCATGGCCTCGCGTGTTCATTCGGCCGCGACGCGGTGCGCGCGCGCGTAGGCGAGCAGCGCATCGTCGGCGACCGGCCGGATCGGCGTGAAATCGCGATGCGCGATCCACTCGGCCCGCGTGAACTTGGTGATGTGGTTCGAGCAGGCGCACAGCGTCAAATAAACGATCTTGCGCGGGTAGGGCGTGATGTTGGGCGGCGAGGCGTGCACCAGGTTGCCGTGGAACATCAGCACCGAGCCGGGCTTGCCGGTCGGCGCCACGATGCCGCCCTCGGCGGCAAGCCGCGTCACCGTCTCCTTGTCCAGCGTCCACAGCGGATAGGAGGTGGTCAGCGTATCGTGGCCGGCCGAGAGCACGCCCTGCTTATGGCTCTTTGGAATGAGAAAGAGCGGACCATTGATCGGCATCACCTCGTCAAGAAACACGGCAATGTTCATGGCGCGCGGTTCCGGCATGCCATCGTCGCGCGCCCAGGTGCCGTAGTCCTGATGCCACTGCCAAACGTCACCCTCGAACGCCGCCTTGGCGTTGAGCTTGAACTGATGCACGTAGACGTCCTCGCCGAACAATTGGCGAAGCGGTTCGACCAGCCGCGGATGGCAGGCGAGCAGGCGGAACGTCTCGTTGAAGGTGTGGGCGGCAAAAGCGGTGCGCGGCGCGCCGGTTTTCTCGCGCCAGATTTCTTCACGATCAAGCTTGAGGATCGCCTCGGCGTCGTCGCGCAGCAGCGCGATTTCATCTTCCGAAAAACAATTAGGAAAGAACAGGTAGCCCTGCTGGTCGAATTGCTGAAGCTGTTCCGGCGCTAGCTTCATGACGCCACCCGGTCGTTGGTGCCTGGACGATTATCCGCTCTTATCCGGTCTTTGCCCAGCCTTCGGGCAACAGCCGCTCCTGCGGCAGGAAGCGGCTCTTGTAGTCCATCTTGCCGGAACCGCGGACCCAGTAGCCGAGATAGACGTAAGCGAGGCCGAGTTCGCGGGCGCGGGCGATGTGGTCGAGCACCATGTAGGTGCCGAGCGAGCGCATCGCCTCGTCCGGCTCGAAAAACGAGTAGACCATCGACAGCCCGTCACCGAGCACGTCGGTCAGCGCCACCGCGATCAGGTCGCCCTGATGGGATTTGCCGGACGCGGCGCGGCGATACTCGACGATGCGGGTCTCGACATGGCTGTCCTCGACCATCATCGCGTAGTCCAGCACCGTCATGTCGGCCATGCCGCCGTCGCGATGCCGCGAGTCGAGATAGGCGCGGAAGATCGAATATTGCTCGGACGTCGGCACAGCGGTCCGCATGTTGCTCATGATGTCGGCGTTGCGGCGCACGATGCGGCGCATGCTGCGCGTCGGCAAAAACTCCCGCGTCAGTACGCGCACCGAGACGCACGACCGGCACCCCTCGCAGGCCGGCCGGTAGGCGATCGACTGGCTGCGGCGAAAGCCGCCGTGGGTGAGGATGTTATTCAGCTCAGGCGCCCGCTCGCCGACCAGGTGTGTAAACACCTTTCGCTCCTCCTTGCCGGCGAGATACGGGCAAGGCGATGGCGCGGTCAGATAGAATTGCGGCGTATCGCGCGAATGCTGGGTCACAGGAAGCGGTTCGGCCGTTAACAATTGCCGGAGATTCGTCCGGCGCAGCCTATAGCATCGCCCGGCAGGCCCGCGGCGTCAAAGGTAAATACCGGCTCCGTGTAAAGCTCGACCGCGCAGCAGTCTGTCAGCCTTCGGCTGCCGCCCGCTGGGCAACCGCCGTGGCTGAGGGTGTTTTGACGTGCCAGACCCATCCGATTCGCTCGAGCGCGCGAATGAACCAGAATCCCGGATCGAGTTCATGCCGCTGCAGACCGAAGGCCGCCGACCAGGGAAAGGCATGGTGATTGTTGTGAAACGCCTCGCCCCAGCTGGCGAGTCCCAGCCAGGCATTATTGCGGCTATTGTCGCCCGGCACCGTAAATTTGCGGGTGCCAATCGTGTGGCACACCGAGTTGATGGCCGACATCGTATGCTCGACCACGAGCATCCGCACGATGCCACCCCAGAGAAATGCCGAGAGTGCGCCCGACAGACTGGCGGTCCATAATCCGCCGAGAAGCGCTGGCAGGATCAGGCCAAGGGCGACCCACCAATAATAGCGGCGATTGTAACGGGCGATCAACTTGTCGCCCACCAGGTCCGGAACGTAGTGCATCACGTTCGGATAGTCGTGCCGGACCATCCAGGTCAGGTGGGCGTGGAGTAGCCCCCGCAGTCTGCCGCCCAATCGGGCGCCGTGCAGATTGGGCGAGTGGAGATCACCGTTCCGATCGGAGGTTTGATGATGGCGGCGATGCATCGCCGCCCACGAGATCATCGGCCCGCGTCCCGCCATCGAGCCCAGCACGAGCAGCGTCAAGGCAATCGGCCGGGTCGTTTCGAAGGAGCGGTGCGAAAAGTAGCGATGGAACCCGACGCTAACGCCGAGCCCGGTGGCGAGCCAGAAAATGGCAAACAGCGACCAATCCACTGCCGTCGGGCGCGCAAATGCCAGAATCGCGGGCGCAGCGATGAGCGGCACGATGTCGAACAGCGCAAAGTGCCGCAGTTGCAGGCGATGAAATGCCGGACTGGAAAAGACAGGCGCCATCGCGCCGATCGCGCCAAAGCGCTGCCCTTTCACCTCGATGTTCGTCATGCCCGTCCAGAATATTGTGGTGAGCGTCAGGTCACTTATCCCATCGCCAATCTTGCTCAAATGTGGGCTGCGCGCCATACTACCGTGGCGTCACAAGCGAAAAAATCACAGCCTTAGTCCAGTCAGCCTTGATTTCAGTAAGGCCCTGCATGTCCGACATCGGAATTGATCAGGCAGCCCTCACGGCTTGGTGCGTCGCCTACGTTGCGGACATGCTGGAGTTAGCTCCGAATGCGGTCAAGCCGAATGCCAAGTTCAGCCGCATCGGCTTGGATTCGGCGATGTCCGTGCAACTGGCCGTGGCGCTCGAAGAGCGGCTGGGCATTGCGCTATCGCCTGACGTAATTGCGGATCACCCGACGATTTCCCAGCTCGTTGCTCACCTTTCGACGATACGGTCTAATTCGGCACCATAGGGCGGACGGGCAGGTGTCTGGGTTCGCTTCGCTCGTCGACCTTCTGGATGCCCGCGCGCAAGACCAGGGGGATGAGACGGGGTTCAGTTTCCTCGACGCGCGCGGCTATCCGGCAGTAAATCTGACGTACGGAATGCTGCGCGCCAGGGCGGGTCACATTGCGCAGGCCTTATGCGCCCGAGGGGCCCGCACTGGTGACCGCGCGATTCTGGTTTTTCCGCCAGGACTCGATTTCATTGTCGCGTTCTTCGGCTGCCTCGCGGCGGGTGTCATCGCGGTGCCCCTTGCACCGCCACGACGAATTGCCGGACGCGACGCAGTGGAGAGCGTCATCGCCGATTGCGATCCGCGCTTCGGCCTGACAACCGCGACCTATGCGGCCGACTTGGCTGGGCGCAACGCGAGCGGCCCGGCGCACAAGCAGCTCGATTGGGTTTACGTCGGCGACGAAGTTCACAGTAGTGCCGAGCAGCCTGTAATGGTTCGGCCGGGCAGAAGCGATCTCGCTTTCCTCCAATACACTTCGGGTTCTACGTCGGCGCCGAAGGGCGTCATGGTCAGCCACGGCAATCTTCTTGAAAATCTGGAGATGATCCATCGGGCCTTGGGCCATTCGCGCGGTTCGAAGCATGTCTGCTGGATGCCTTTGCACCACGACATGGGCTTGATCCTCAACGTCCTTGAAGCGTTCTATCTGGGCGCCGGCTGTGCGCTGATGGCCCCTGTGGCCTTCTTGCAGCGGCCGCTGACGCTGTTGAAGGCCATAGGCGAATTCGGGGCTGAAGTGGCGGGCGGGCCGAATTTCGGCTTCGATCTTTGCGTCACGAGGTTTCGCGCTGAGGAGATGCGCGGCATCGATCTCTCGTGCTGGCGCGTTGCCATCAACGGCGCCGAACCGGTGCGCGCGCAAACGCTGCATAAATTTGCGGCGACGTTTGAGCCGTTCGGCTTCAGACCTTCGGCGTTTAATCCGTGCTACGGCATGGCCGAGGCAACGCTTCTCATTTCGGGCGGGCAACGCGGCGTTGGCCCTGTGATTCGCACCGTGGATCGTGCCGCTTTGCAGGCCGGTCGAATCGCTGCGGCAGTCCGGGAGTTGGATGAAGTTGCGATCGTCGGCTGTGGCAAGGCGCTAGACGGCGAACAGATCGCCATTGTCGATCCCGGAACCAGGCGCCGGCTGGCAGCGGATTGTGTTGGCGAGATTTGGGTCCGGGGGCGTCACGTGGCGGGCGGCTATTGGCGCAACAGCGCGGCATCAAACGAGACGTTTGCCGGACAGATCGACAGCGAGGAGGGCGCCGGCTGGTTGCGGACAGGCGACCTCGGTTTCATCGATTTGGACGGCGAACTGTTTGTCACCGGCCGGATCAAGGACGTCATCATCGTGCGTGGCGCCAATCATTACCCGCAGGACATCGAATATACCGTGCAGGCGACCGATCCATGCCTGCGTGCCGGGTATGGAGCCGCATTCGCGGCGCTGGCGGCTTCCGGTGATGAGCGGGTCGTCATTGTACAGGAGGTGGAAAGGAGCCATCGCGCTCGCATCGATGCCGCCGACATTGCCGACCGGATTCGCGAAGCGGTGGTTGAGGAACACGGTCTCGGCGTGCTTGACGTCGTCCTGCTCGAACCGGGGACGATTCCGAAGACGACGAGTGGAAAAATCCGCCGACGCATGGCCAAAAACCTTTGGGAATCCGGAGAATTGGCCAGCATGGCCGTAACAAAGCGGCGTCCACCTTCGAGGAATAAACCAATTCAGCCGTAACGTTCGATATAGGCGCGTACAAAACCATCCCAAGTCATTTCACGGTCGCCGTGACGGTAAAGACGGTCCGCATCGGCCCACTCAATCGACAGACGCTGCGCGACATACGGATGGACCGGCACCTGAATGGTGCGCAACTCGTCGAGTATTCCGGCCGGCGGGGCTGTCAGATCAAGGTCGAGCGACTTGAAAATGTATTCGAGGACGAGGGCAAGGACCGCGCCGCATGGCCGGTTCACGGTGTAGAACAGCTGGGTCTTGCGAAATCCGTCGAGGATGTAGCGCCCGATGCCGAACCCGAAACGCTCGTCGAGCGCTTCGAGCCGGCGCGTTTCGAAATCGTGGACCCGAGCAGGATCGACGAATTCCTTGAACTTGCGATCCTTGTAGGCCGCAAATCGTGCCTGAGGGTCCGGTTCGGCGCGGCGGAGCCGTCCCAGGATGCCGTCATAATAGGTCACTGTATGCAGCGCAGGATCGTCCTGATTTCGCGCAACGGAATCGCGCAGGCCGTTGAAATCATCATAGGGCCAAGGCGAGGCGAAGCGCAGAAAGGGAAAGCTGATGACCCGGCAGCGACGCGGCAGCAAAGAGCGCAGCGGGTAGCTCTCCGCATCCTGAATGTCCTGCATCAGCATCACGTCGCAGGTACTAATCTCGGATCGGGCGGCCTCCACCTTATCCTGGTCGAGTTCGAAAAAGTGATAGAAGCTGGTGAACGCGGCCGGCGCCGTTGCCGAAAAAGCGCGCTGCAGCAATTCGGCCTGGCAATTGCCGACGAACCCAACCGTTAGACCGTCTTGCGCCATGACTTTACGCAGCGCCGGTGCAGTGGGCCTGAATCACCTTGATCCAGTCGGCCACGGACCGGAGCGTATCGATCTCGCGGCTGTGAAGGCGGATGGCGAACCGCTCTTCCACAGCAAGAACGAGGTGAACTTTTTTCGCCGAGTCAAATCCTGCGATATCGCGATCCTGATCCGCGGGTTTCAGCTCGAGCTCAGGATTGTCGAGGAGTTCGCGGAACAGGCCGGTCAATGCGGCGGTTATTTCGGATTCGGTCATTTGAGCCGTACAAAAATACAAGACGCTACGCGGCAACCGTCTGCTCGGCACACCAGCTCGACAGCGTCTTGTGGCAAATCGCCGACCAGACATCGAGTGCGCATCTCCTCGGGTCGACGTCAAAGCGATCCATGTAGGCTAGCGCGAGGCTGTCGGACAGAAACTCCACCGTCCCGACCTTTTGCGCTTCACGCGTCAAGGTGACACACAGCAGGCGGTTGGGGCCGTAGTGGCCAAGCCGCCGCGCAAGCTCTTCCATTTTGGCGAGCGACAGTGCCTGCGCCTTATAGACGAAGATCTTTCCGCCGTCCTTCAGGTCATCGACGAATTTCCGCACCAACAGTTGCAGCCTGCGCACTTCATGCGCTTTGATTTTTTCGAGCGTGGCATCGGTCGTGAAAACATGCGTGTGAAACAGGAAATCGAACGGAATAACATGTGTGCAGTATTCGAGGTCGCGACGAACAATTTCCAGCGTGTCTTTTGCAATCAATCGATCGAGGCCGCGGTCAAACGCCATGAGCAGACCGTCGATATCGGTGCGGGCGAAACGAAACAACCCCAGAGAGTTCGAATCGAAATGCCGTTGGACAATGCCAAATTCGCAATCCTCTCCAAGGCTCTCGAAGGCGTCGTATATCGAGCCCTGGGCACTGCGCGCGCGGCGGCCGCGCCGCATTCCAAAGCGGATGAAGTGCAACAAGGGTTCCCAGCCGGCCACGTCGACGTCGTTGTAAAACGCGCGATACCAGGACGAGTCGAAATAGGGGCTTGGCGACAGCCCCGTTTTCCAGCCGACGTAAAAGTAATGCTCCAGGGGATCAAGACCGGAGTGGGCTGCGTCGGGCGCCTGCTTGAGATACCAGGCCGCGTCGAACAGTCCGGATTGCTCGATGCGCCGGCGATCGCGCGCTGAAAGCCGGCGCGCAGCGATCGTCATCTGGATGCTCTGCTTGAGATGATCGAAACGGCGGCGAGTGGGACGCGCGACGGCGTTCTCGACCCCCGAAATGATCGCCCGCTTTAGTGCTGATAATTGCATGACCCCACCAGCCGGCGAAACGTTAGCGCCGTGTCCGGGTTTGTAAAGACTGTCGGCCAAAGCCTGTTAGCAATCGCCGGCCGCAGGTTCAGGGTGGTAGTGTCATTGGCAGATGGCGGGATGGGGTTCCGGCAGGCGCAACGCGCAATATGATGCCCCCGGGCGCGACAGGGAAAAGCAGCCATGGTGACGCTCGCCGACATCGAAGCGGCCAGGGAAACGATCGCCGGCCACGTGCTGCGCACGCCGCTCCTGCCGGCGCCGCCGCTATCGGCGCTCACCGGCGCCGAGGTTTTCGTCAAATACGAGAACTTGCAGGTTACCAATTCTTTCAAGGAGCGCGGCGCCTGCGTCAAGCTCGCGGCGCTGTCGGCCGACGAGCGCCGACGCGGCGTCATCGCCATGTCGGCCGGCAACCATGCGCAGGCGGTGGCCTATCACGCGCGCCGCTTGGCGATCCCGGCCACCATCGTCATGCCGGTGACGACGCCGTTTGTGAAAGTGAAGGCGACCGAGGCCCACGGCGCCACAGTGGTGCTGCACGGCGAGACGCTCGCTGAAGCGCAGGCGCGCGCCGAGACGCTCGCGCGCGACGGCGACCTCGTCTGGGTCCATCCTTACGACGATCCACACATCATTGCCGGGCAGGGAACGGTCGCGCTCGAAATGCTGGAAGAGGCGTCCGACCTCGACGTGCTGATCGTGCCGATCGGCGGCGGCGGATTGATTGCCGGTTGCGCCATTGCGGCGCGGGCCAGAAAGCCCGCCATCGAAATCGTCGGTGTCGAATGTACGCTCTATCCGTCGATGTGGAACGCGATGCATCGCGGTGAACAAAGACCGTGCGGCGGCGCCACGCTCGCCGAAGGCATCGCGGTCGCCAACGCGGGCAAACTGACGCAGCCCGTGGTGCGTGAGTTGGTGAGCGATATTATTCTCGTCGACGAGCCGCTGCTTGAGCGCGCGGTCAATGCCTTCCTGACCTTGCAGAAAGCCATGGCTGAAGGCGCCGGCGCCGCCGGCCTTGCCGCGATGCTGGCAGAGCCGGAGCGTTTCCGTGACCGCAAAGTCGGGCTGATCCTGTGCGGCGGCAATATCGATCCGCGCATTCTCGCGTCCATCATGGTGCGCGAACTGGAACGCGACGACCGCATCGTCTCATTTCGTCTGACGATTCCGGACCGTCCGGGAATTTTGGGGCAGATCGCCGGGCGGCTCGGCGAACTCGGCGCCAATATCCTGAGCGTCGATCACCACCGGCTGTTTCTCGACGTGCCGGCCAAAGGCGCCAAACTCGACGTCACCATGGAGACGCGCGGCCGCGCCCATGCCGAGGAAATCTTCCGGGCGCTGCGCGACGAAGGCTACCGGCCCGTGCCGATGCAGAGCGGCGCCGCGCTTGAGTGATTAGGTGCGGCAACGTCGTTGCAACGCGCCCGCGCGCTGCCGTTCACTCGTGCGCCGTATCGCTGGCGTTGTCGGACGGTTGAGCAGGCGATCCCGATGAGTGGAAGACCTTCTTGAGCCAGTCGATCGCCGTCGGGCTCGCGTCGGTTGCGCCGCCGCCCGCGATGTCCGGGCGAGGCGTGGGCAAGGGCACGTTCCCCGCCACCGCGAAGCTCGTGGGGCGCTTGCGCGGCAACGGCACCGGTCCGGAGATCGGTTCCCCCGCTGGCAATGCATCCGCCGAGGCCGTCGGCGCTGTCGGCCAAACGGACTCCTGCGGGCGGGCCGCGACCTGCGTGTCATTGTCCGGCGACGGGTTCGGTGCCGCGCTGTCCGACGGACTTGCCGCGACATCTGCCGGACTTGCGGCCGCCGGCGTCGCATCGTCCCTTGCCGCATTCGACGGCCCGCCAACCGAAGCGGTCTTGATGCCCGGTGTGCCGCCTGTCGGAGCGTAGGCGGATGCCGCACCGGCACCGCCTGCGTCGTTCGGGCTGCCATTGCCGGGCGCGTTCAACGGTGCCGCCTGGGCGGCATTGATGGATTGTGTCGGCGGCTGATCGGAGGCGGTCGCCACTGTGGTGTTTGCCGGCGAGCCCGAAGGCGCGATCGCCATCGGCTGTAACGCCGGTGCGTGAGGCGGAGTGACATGACTGCGCACGAAGGCGGTGACGGTCCACATCACCACCGGGATGGCGGTCAGCACCGCGACCAAAATGATGATCCGCCGCAAGACCGGCAGGTACTGACGGATATTGTCCTCGTCGTCGCGCATTCTTATGTCCGCCCTGTCATTGCGTCGCAGGCGGGAACGGTTCGCATCCTTGGGCAACGCGATACTTTCCCCGGGAGAACTTCGCCCGATCGCGGGCGACCATTAGCGCTTTATGCGCCACCCTTTTTCAGCTTCTCCGCGACCTGTTGCGCAAAGTAAGTGAGCACCCCATCGGCGCCGGCGCGCTTGAAGGCCAGAAGGCTTTCCATCACGGCCTTGTCGCCGTCAAGCCAGCCGTTCGCCGCGGCGGCGGCGATCATCGCATATTCGCCGGAGACTTGATAGGCGAATGTCGGCATGCCGAATGTCGCTTTGACGCGGTGCAAAATGTCGAGATAGGGCAGGCCGGGCTTGACCATCACCATGTCGGCGCCTTCGGCGATGTCGAGCTCCACCTCGCGCAGCGCCTCGTCCGAATTCGCCGGGTCCATCTGATAGGTTCGTTTGTCGCCGGTGAGTGTGGCTTTCGAACCGACCGCATCGCGGAACGGCCCGTAAAAGACCGATGCGTATTTGGCCGCATAAGCCATGATCTGCACATCGCCGAAGCCCGCTTCGTCGAGTCCGGAGCGGATGGCGCCGACACGGCCGTCCATCATGTCTGACGGCGCGATCACGTCGCAGCCGGCGTCGGCTTGAACCAGCGCCTGGCGCACCAACACCGCGACGGTCTCATCATTGAGGATGACACCTTCGCTCAGCAGCCCGTCATGACCGTGGCTCGTATAAGGATCGAGCGCTACGTCGCACAGGACACCGATCTCCGGCACTTCTTTCTTGATGGCGCGAATGGCGCGGCACACCAGATTGTCGGGATTGAGCGCCTCGGACCCGTCGTCGTCGCGCAGCGCCGGATCGGTATAGGGAAACAGCGCCACACAGGGGATGGTCAGCTTCGCGGCGCGTTCGACGGCCCGCACCGCTTCATCGATGGAGAGCCGCTCGACACCCGGCATCGACGGTACCGGGGTGCGCAGCCGCGTGCCGTCGGTCACGAAGAGCGGCCAGATCAGATCGTCGGTGGTCAGCACATTCTCGCGCACCATGCGTCGCGCCCATTCGGCGCGGCGATTGCGGCGCGGCCGGATCGCTAGATCGAGCGGCTCGTTCGCCTTTGCCTGCCGGCTTTCAAGCCGTTGCGGGCCGGGAAAGGCCGCCGCCGGTCTGGAGCGGCCGCCTTCGAGCGGCCGGCCGAATTTGATCGCCATGGTTTGGTCGCCCAGACCGATCGCCTTGGGCGCTCCCTTGTTCCGCCTCCTTTTAGCCCTTCAAAAGTTGAGCCGCTACTGTGGCCACCGAATGGCCACACCCCGGTCTTCACTGAGATTTCTGGGGCGAAGTTGACCGGATTGGGGGCCGCCCTTATCCCTCGCCCGCATCGCGGCACTCCCGCCTCGGGGACGGCATCCACCATGGACAACCAATCGCCGCGGCACCCGGCCCGGCCGAGCGACCTGATCGAGCCGGTGCAGGCCAACGCGGCCAAAGGCACGTGGACCGAGTATCTGGTGCTGTTCCTGCGCATCATGGCGGTGGTGTCACTCGGCAAGGGCCTCTACCACTGGGGACAGGTGTGCGGCGTTGGCGTCACCCCCGATCAGACCTTCGAGATGCGACCGCTCGCCTGGCAGTCGGCGACCGCCTTTTTCGCCGTGATCGATCTGGTGGCGGCGGTCGGGCTCTGGCTCGCCGCCGCCTGGGGCGCCGTGGTCTGGCTCACCTCGACCGTGTCGATGGCGGTGGTCGAGCTGTTCTTTCCGAAAGTCTACGGCAGCAACATGGTCATCGTACTCACCGAGATGGCGTTGCTGGCGGTTTATTTGTTGCTGGCGGTTTTGTCGGCGCGCGAGCGGCCGGCGTAGGCTGAGATTAAACGAAATTCAGAGTTTCGCCGTCCGCAGCGCCGCCCGGATACGCTGCGGCGTCGCCGGAATTTCATCGATCGCGACGCCGAACGGCGACAGCGCGTCGTTGACGGCATTGAGCACCGCCGCCGGCGCGCCGATCGCGCCGCCTTCGCCCAGGCCCTTGGCGCCGGTGATCGAAGCGTCGGTCGGCGTCTCGATGTGGTGCAACTCGAATGGCGGAATCTCGCGCGCAGTCGGCGGCAGATAGTCGGCGAGCGAGGCGGTGGCGATGTTGCCGTCGGCGTCGTAGACGATTTCCTCGAACAGCGCGTTGCCGATGCCTTGGGCGACACCGCCATGGACTTGCCCATCGGCGATCAGCGGATTGATGATGCGTCCGGCGTCTTCGACCACCAGATATTTTTGCAGGCTTACGCGCCCGGTTTCGGCGTCGAGTTCGACAAACGCGACGTGACAGGCGTTGGAAAAGGTGCCGGCTGGATCGTAGTCGGCGGCGTCGCGCAATCCGGGGCCGATCTCACCCTTGAAAATGTGGGTCTGATGATAGACGGCGCGCGCCAGCGCCGCGATCGGTACGGTGCGGTCGGTACCGGACACTTTGGCGCTGCCGGCCTCGATCACGATGTCGTCGGCCGCGGCCTCCAGCACGTGGCTCGCCGCGATCAAAAGCTTGTGCCGGATCTTTCGCGCCGCCAACAGTGACGCGCCGCCGGCGATGACCAGCGAGCGGCTGGCGAACGTGCCCCAGCCATAGGGCGTGCGGTCGGTGTCGCCGTGGACCACGCGAACCTCCTGCGGCGTCACGCCGACCTCGTCGGCGATGATCTGCGCCAAGGTCGTGCGCAGCCCCTGGCCGTGCGGGCTCGCGCCGATGCGGGCTTCGATGCGGCCGGACGGATCCATCTCGATCTCGACACGTTCCCAGCCCGGCGTGATCTCCATGCCGCGCGCCGCGAAAGCAGGGCTGCCGTAGCCGGTGCGTTCCGAGAAGGTTGCAAAACCAATGCCGCGATAGATGCCTCGGCTGCGCGCTTCGCTCTGCTGCGCGCGGAAGCTGGGCAGATCGGCAATGCCGGCCGCCTGTTCCAGGGTCTGCAGATAACTGCCTTCGTCGAACACCAGGCCGGTGGCGGAGGTGTACGGAAAATGTCCGATCAGATTGCGTTTGCGGATTTCGACCGGGCTCACGCCAAACGCGGCCGCGGCCTTGTCCATCAGACGCTCGATTGCCGTGGTGATCACCGGACGCGACACGCCGCGATACGGCGCCATGGTGCAGGTATGGGTCGCGACGCCGCGCGCGACACAAGCGTAGGCGCGCACATCGTACGGGCCCGGCAACTCGGCCGCGGCCATCAAAGGCTCGACGCCGCAGGTCGTCGGAAAGCACGAATAGGCGCCGATATTGGCGAGAACGTCCCCCGACAGGGCGATTAGCTTGCCGTGCGCATCGAACGCGCCGTCGAGGCGGATGTTCTGGTCGCGGCTGTGAAACGCGGCGATCAGGTTTTCGCGCCGGTCCTCGCTCCAGCCGACGCTGCCGGAAAACTTTCGCGCCAGCCAGACCAGCACGGCGTATTCGGCGGGCAGCGACATCTTCTGGCCGAAGCCGCCGCCGACATCCGGCGCCACGACGCGCAGATCTGACTCAGGCATGCCGAGCACGTCGGCAATGGCGGTGCGCAACAGATGCGGCATCTGCGTTGCGCAGGTCAGTGTGATGCGGCCGGTGGCCGGATCGAACGCGGCGTGCGCGCCGCGCGCTTCGATCGGCGTCGCATTCTGCCGCCGCGAGCGCAGCGTGACGCCGATATGGCGATTTCCGGCCTCCATCGCCGCATCGAAATCCGCGGTGGCGAAACGGCTCTCGACCACGACGTTGCTGGCAAGCCCCTCATGGACGCACGGCGCATCCGGCCGCAGCGCATCTTGGGCCTCGATCACCGCGGGCAGGGCGTCGATGTCAACGTCAACCGAGTCGGCGAGGTCTTCCGCCTCAGCGGGAGAGGAGGCGACAACGGCTGCGATCGGTTCGCCGACGAAACGCACGACATCCGTGGCGAGGAGCGGTTGCTCGATCGGCTGATAATTGAATTTGTGCAGCATGGGTTGGATCGAGCGCGTGCCTTGCAGGTCGGCCGCGCAAAACATCCGGGTATTGCGCGGCGCCTTGACTGCGGCGATCCGGCCCGAGGCGATTGGACTGCGGACGAAGCGCACCCAATATGTTGCCGGCAGATCGGCCGTGAACCGCCCGCGGCCGGTCACCAGCGCCGGGTCTTCAAGCCGCCGGATGGCGCGGCCGACCCATTTTGTCCCTGAGCCCTTGGTGGCGGTGTCCATGGCGCGGAAAATCGCTCAGTCCGGCTGAATGTGAAAGTCACGCGGCAACGGCGCGAACCAGGCGTCGAATATTTTCTTGGCCTCTCCGGACGCTTCCAGATCGAGCAGCGTGCGATCGACGAAGTCGCGGAACTGCGGCTCGTCTTTTTTCAGCGCAAAGCCTGACGTGCGCGGCAGCTGATAGTCTTCGATCAGGGCAAAATCCGCCGCGTGGCCGCTCTTTTGTGCAAACCACAGCACCAGCATCTTGTCGGCCAGGAACGCATCGACACGGCCGCCGGCAAGCGCTGCGAACGCAGCGTCATAGGTATCGAAAAACACGATCTGCATGGTTGGGACCGCGGCTTTGAGCTTGCCGTCGACGCTGGCCGAGCGCACCAGCGCGAGCTTCTTGCCGGCAAGCTCGGTGATGTGTTCGATGCCGCTTGCCTTGCCGTTCGGCTTGCGCACCAGGATCATGTGCGGAGAATTAAGATAAGCGTAGCTGAAATCGACGTCGTTGGCGCGCTTCTTCGAGCGGGTCATGCCGACCGCGACCAGATCGACGCGGTCACTTTGCAGCGCAACGATGCGATCGGCGTTGATGATCGGGACCTTCGCCATGGCGACGCCGAGTCGCTTGGCGACCTGGCCGGCGAGGTCGACGTCGTAGCCGACGATGCCGTTTCCGCCGTCTCGGTAGGAAAATGGCGGCGAACTTTCCGTGACGCCGACAAGAAGCGTGCCGCGCGCCTTGATGGCGTCGAGTTTGCCGGCGCTGGCGGCCGCGAGCGGCAGCAGCGAGCCAGCCAAAAGCGTGCAAACTAATATGGCGGCTAGACGCGGCATCGCCCCCTCCACTGTTGCGCGATCATAGCGCCGGCTGCGACGCGGGGAAACGCGCGCAATGCGCTGTGCTAAGGTCGCACCGTCGGCGGGGAGGAAGAGGGACACATGGCGGCTCGGCGTACGGCGCTGGTGACCGGGGCGACTTATGGGGTGGGTGCGGCGACCGCGGTCGCGCTGGCGCGCGACGGCTTCGATCTCGCCATCACGGCGACCAAGCGCGACAATCTCGCTGCGACGTTGCAGGCGCTGGCGGGTTCGGGCGCGCGGGCGGTGCCGGTCGCGCTCGACCTGCGCGACGAGCCAAGCCTCGCCGCAAAGACGGCCGAGATCGTTGCCGCGCTCGGCGGGATCGATCTCCTGGTCAACAATGCCGGCGCCAATCTGCGCAAGGACGCCGTCGACGTCACGGCGGCCGAGTGGGACGCGCTGATGGATGTCAATCTGCGCGGCACGTACTTTCTCACCCAGCACGTTGGCCGCGCCATGATCGTCGCCGGCCGGGGCGGGTGCATCGTCAACATCGCCTCGAGCTATGCCCTCGTCGGCGCACCGGAACGCTCGGTCTACGGCATCTCCAAGGCGGCGCTCGTTGGCATGAACCGCATGCTCGCGGTGGAGTGGGCGGCGCACAATATTCGCGTCAACGCCATCGCGCCCGGGCGTCTGGTGACGCCGTCGCCGTCGCGCGCCGGCAAGGGTGCCGACCCGGCCTACATGGAGGCGATGCTCAAGCGCATCCCGCTGCGCCGACAGGCGAGCGTCGAGGAAGTTGCAGCAACGGTGGTCTATCTCGCAAGCGATGCCGCGGCTTCAATGACCGGTCAGCTCCTGGTGCTCGATGGCGGGCTGACGGCGGCCTAGCTCGTGACGTCTAGCTTAGGGATCGCGCGCGCCCCCTCGGGTCGCCATTTCCTTTCATGGGCCGCAGCAATGCGACTGTGCATTTAATCGCCGCTAGGCCCAGCAGATCGAACCAGAAAAGATCGCTCCATCCCAATGAATCCGCGACGTGCCAACTGTATAATGGCTCATACAGAAGCATGGGAGCAAACACGGTCGCCACGACAATCGCGACAATCGCCGGAATGCTGCCAAAAACTGCTGCCACAAAAACGATCGGGATCAGGTAAAAAAAGATCAAAATCCCCGACTGGTGTGCAACAGCTTTCTCATACCAAAGAAGTAGCGTAATCGCGACGACAACTGCCAAAGAAAGGATCAGTCGAAGCGCGATGCTGACGTTCAACATTGCAAGAGCCTCTGAGCGGCTTGGACGTCATTATACAGGTTCCTTGGGCTGGCATAGCCCTCAAATGGATACTGCAGTGGAGCATGGCCGAATCCGCTCAGTTCAGCGCGCGCTTGCTCGGTTCAGTGTTCCGGCAAACGAGTTCCGGCGCGACGCAATCTGGATGATGCGTTTGCGCTTTCTCAGGTCGGCGGCGTCGAGCAGCATTTGACCGGCCCAGCGATAGACATTGCGCAGGCGGACGATCTCGCGCATCAGCCGCATGCGCTCGCGCTGCTCGGCCGGCGACATGAGCAGCGCCTGCTCGATGGCCGCACCCATGTTGCGGGCATTGTAGGGATTGACGATCAGGGCCTCGGTCAGCTCGCGCGAAGCGCCCGCAAAGGTCGACAGCATCAGGACGCCCTGTTCATCGTCGCGCGCGGCGACAAATTCCTTGGCGACAAGATTCATTCCGTCATGCAGGCTCGACACGATGCAAAGGTCGGCCGCTCTGAACAATTCGAAGATTTCACCGGGCTCGTGGTGCCGCACGATCAACTGGAGGGGCTGAAAGGAGCCGCTGCCATGGCGCGCATTGATGTCGCGGGCAAGCTCGGCGGCCTCGGTCTGCAATGCGCTGTAGGCCGCAAGCTTGGTTCGCGTCGGCGCGGCGACCTGCACGAAAACGAATTTGTTCTTCCATTCAGGGTGCTTGACCAGAAACGCATCGACCGCGCGCAGTCGATCGAGGATGCCCTTGGTGTAGTCGAAGCGCTCGATGCCGACACCAAGCCGCACGTCATCCGCGAGGTCAAGACGCTTGCGAACCGCCGCGCGACACGCTGGCACGGGTTTCTGATCCTTCATGCCGACAGGCGGCCACTCGATCGAGATCGGATAGGGCCGCACATAGCTCTCCATCGGTCCGAACGAAATAAACGACTGCTCGCGATCGATTCGCGCTTCCATGAAGCGGTCGACGGTATCGAGGAAATTGTTGCAATGAAACTGCGTGTGAAAGCCGATGATCGAACTGCCGAGCAGGCCGGCGATGATCTCTTCTTTCCATGGACAAATCCCGAATACTTCCGGATTGGGCCAGGGAATGTGCCAGAAGGTGATGATCGTCGCTTCCGGCAGCCGTTTGCGCAGCATGCTGGGCAGCAGCGCGAAATGATAATCCTGCACGAGGATGATCGGGTTCGGACTTTTCGCCTCGCTGACGACGGCCTGGGCGTAACGCGCGTTGATCAGCTTGTATTGATCCCAGTCGTCATCGCGGAAGTTGGGGCGTACGAACGCCATATGGCACAGCGGCCACAAGCCTTCGTTGGCGAATCCGTAATAATAGCCGGTCTGCTCCTCCTCGCTGACCCAGACCCGGCGCAGCGCATAGCTTGGCGCTTTCGGCGGGACACGGATGCGGTCGAACCGATCGACCGTGTCCCGGTCCGCGCTGCCGCTGCCATGGGCGATCCAGGTGCCGCCGCAGGCGCGCATGATCGGCTCGATCGCGGCTACAAGCCCGCTCGCAGGCGTCTGCAGGATGATCTGGTTGCCGTCGCGATTATGGATGTACGGCTCACGATTGGAGACCACGATCACCTCGGCGCCGGGCAGCTTGTGCGTCAGGACGTTGCGCAGCATTGCCGGTGACCAGTCCAGGTCCGGCCCCTCGGCCGAAAGGTCGGTCAGTTGCAGGTCGCGCAACAGATGGCGGAACTCCCGGGCAAAGGGCGGCGCATCGGAGGCCTCGATCGTCCCGCTGCCGCCGAGCCGTACGTCGTCGATCGCGCTGCGCAACGATTGCAACCAGCGGCGGGCCAGCAGGACCGTCACCAGAACCGCAAAGGCGGCGGCGAGAAACACGACGCCGATGAGCACGACGATCGTCCAGATCCGCGCCTCGGCGCCGCGCTGCTCAACCAAGGCCAAGTCGTGCACCAGAATGAGGTGCCCGTGCTCGCTCGGCGCGGCGACTGGAAAACTCGATACGAGAAGGCGGGAGTGGCCGAGGCGCAGCGTCGAGAATGTGGGGATCTTGCGCAGCGTCGCCTGCTTGCAGGTGAAGCTCTTCGGCATATCCTTGGTCTTGTAGAACAGCACTCCATTCTCGTCGCAAAAGCCGACGGCGAGTAATTGCTCGTCGAGCGCCATACGGTCGAACAGCGTAACGATTCTCTTGGTATTGTGCTCTTCGAGCAGAGCCGTGAAATCATCAAGGGCCGAATTGAATGCAAGAACCGAACGTGATTCGACGTCGCTTTGCGACCATCGCTCGATCAGCGAAGCGGCAAACGGCGGCACGATCAGGATGATGGCGATGACAATGAGGAGCGCTGCCAAGCCATAGCGAAGGATGAACTTCATCGCTGATGTTCCCCAACCCGCCCGATCTGGGTATAGGCGGCCCAACCATCGGCGGCAATGCGTCTAAAGTGCGCTCCCCGCGCCCGTCCGTGGGCCGCGCGCGCCGCTGCAGATTTTGCGAACAGCTTTGCTATTTGAGGTTTTTTCTCAACACTGCGTAGATCAGCAGGCCGAACCCCGCGAGGCGAAAGAAGAACGATCCGCTGTAGCTCACAGACGACCCTCCCGCGGCCGCGTGGAAAAGCTGGTCGAGCGCAAACAAGAAGAACGCCACGCTGAAGGCGATAAAAAGCGAATCGGCGCTTTTCCACCAGAAGCGCCAGAAGAACAACCCTGCCAGCAATAAGCCCATCGTATTCATGCCGTAGAGGAATTGGGTCATGTTTCGGCCCTCAGACGAATTCCCAAACAAACCCGATGATCAGCGTCGACACTGCAAGCAGGGTCGCCAGCAGTCTGGGCACTAAAAGATCGACATTCGGCAGGAGAATCAGGTCGAAGACGACAAGCAAGTTGTCTATGGCGAGCAGGACGAAGCAGGCCGCTGTCCACAATAGAACTTTGCTCTTGGTGCGCCTGTAGCTTCTGATCAACAGCAGACAGCAGGACAAGCTTGTCAGGAAACATAATAGATAGACAATGTTGGGCCACACGCTCATTTCTCCTTCGGCGCGATGCGGAACGCGTCGGCAAATTGCCGCAGTTTCTCGTCGGGCGCGTCCAGCAGGGCGCGAATCAAACTGACGGGCGTGCGAGCGTAAACTGCCTCCACACGTTCGCAGATCGCATCCAATTGCTCGGACCCCTGCTGATAATGATAGCCGGCCTCCGCAGTGCCGGCGACGAGTCCGAACTTGATCAAATGGTCGAGCGCTTGGCCGACCGCGAGCTGGCTGCTGCGCAGTTCGCGGACCAGTTCAGCCACGTGATAATGGCTTTGGCGCTCCCGCCGCAGCAGGATGAGCAGCTCAAGCGCGGATATCGAGCCGATGGCCGTGCGGGCGAACGCCGTGGCATCGTCGTCAGTATCGGAATTGCCAGCCACCCACCCTCCCGAGGCCCCCCGTCGGGAATCGATATGGCCCGGCCTCGTGAGTAGACCGGGTTCGCGTCGCGCTGTGCCGCCTCAGAAGAATTAGGCGGCCGCCCGAGAGAAGCCGTTCGAGCAGAACGCGCCGGATACGAGGCGGTTCCAACTGGCTGGGATGACAAGACGCCGCAGTCCTGACGGGGCCAGGGTTAGAGGCCAGATATCCTGCCTCGCGATTTCATCGATCACGCCGATGATGTAATCGGCGATCTTGCAGAACGTTTCGTTGACGTAGGTCAGGCGTCCCTTCAGATCGGTCTTGGAGACGATGATCTCGGTGTCGTCGAAGAAGCGTTCGGTATCGGTCGGTGTAATGACCGTCTTCATGACGCGTTCTTGGCCTTTCGCCCGTGTTGCTTCCTGCACCCTGGCCGGCATCGGTTCGGAGTGACTAGCTTCGCTGTGCGAGTATTGGGGAGGTCAGCATTGCAAAGGGATTAAGTGGACGCGGACGAAACGGCTGAAATCACATAACCTGGTGTAGTGACGGCCTTGTCACCGCCCGCGCGGGCGTCGCTGCAACTCAATATCAGGACGAAATTCACCAGCCGCGCGGTTCGCCGGCAAGGACGGGCAGCGCTTCGAGCGCCGCCAGGAGTTTCTTTTCCTCGCCGGCGGCGAGCGGCAGCAGCGGCGGCCTTGGCTCACCGCACTCGCGGCCCATGGCGCGCGCTGCGGCTTTCAACGCCGCAACGCCGCCGGCCTTGAGGATTTGGCGCAACGCCGCCGCCTCCTCCTGCAGCGCGCGCGCCTCGAACAGATTTTGCGCACGGCACAGATCGAACAGCCGGCGGACGAGTGTCGGCGCAACAACGGCGAGCGGCGCAAACATCCCGCGCGCGCCGATCGCCGCGGCCGAGACCAAAAGTTCGTTGCCCGCAAGCAGCGCAAAATCCGGCCGCACGCGCGCGGCGTCAGTCAAAAGCTCGATCATGAATTGCCAGTCGAGGCTCGAATCCACCACGCCGGCAAAATTCGGGCGCCGCTCGATCAGTTTGACCGCCAGCGCAGCATTGATCCGGCTGCCCGCCATGTCTTCCGGCGCATTGAACACGAAAAATGGAAGATCGACAGCCGCGCCGATCTGGACGAAATGCTCCAGAATCATGGCCGGCGGCGGCGTCCAGTAATACGGCGTGGTCGCGATAATGGCGGCGGCGCCGGCATCCTGCGCCGCCCGCGCCAGCGCCGCGGCGATCCCGGTGCCGGCGTCGCTGACATGGGCGATCACCGGCGCGCGCTTGCCCGCGCAGTCGACAGCGAATTGGATCAGCGCGCGGCGTTCCTCGTCGGTGAGGCTTACGGATTCGCCGACATGCATCGGTACGGCCAGCGCCTGCGCGCCGTGACGCAGGTGGAACTCGATCATCCATCCGTACTGCTCGAAATCGATCTGCCGGTCGTCGGAGAACGGCGTCAGCGGTGTGTGGACGAGGCCCGGCTCGAACGGCATTGGTTAATCCTGAAACAAGCAAGGCCTGCAATGTCCGCCGCCGTCATTCCCGCGAAAGCGGGAATCCATATTCACGGTCGGGGCAGACCTCGCAGGGTGGTGGTTATGGGTCCCCGCCTTCGCGGGGACGACGGAGAGGTGAAGCATGGCGCGAAATCGTTTCACCAGCCGTGCGGCTCGGTGTCGATAATGCCGAGCTCTTCAAGCTGGGCGCGGATATAGGCTTGGCGCTCGGGCGTCGCGGTCGGCAGCGGTGCGCGCGTCGGGCCGACCGGGCGGCCCATGATGACCATGCCGCCCTTGAGCGAGGAGGGGTATTGGTCCTTGAACAGGTGCCACAGCCGCGTCATCTTGAATTGCAGTTCACGCGCCTTGGCCCATTCTCCGGCGATGCAGCTGTCGAACAGCTCGTTGCACAGGTTCGGGCAGATCGAGCCTGCCGCCGAATACGAGCCGACGCCGCCGAGCGGCACTGACGACAGCAGAAACTCGACGCCGGTCACCATGGCAAAGTTCGGCCGCAGCGCCAGCACCGCGCGCGAAATTTCGAGAAACTTTTCGCTGTTGAAACTTGCTTCCTTGACGCCGGCAAAATTCGGCAATTTCTCGATCAGCCGCGCCATCAGCTCGCCGGTGATCTCGACGCCGTTGAGATAGCTCGGCGAATTGTAGGACAGTACCGGCAGATCGATCGATCCGCACAGTCGAATGAAATAGGCCTCGATCGCCTCGAGCGTCGGCGCCCAGAAATACGGCGTGATCGCCAGAATGCCGTCGGCGCCGATGTCCTGCGCATGCCGTGCCAGGGCCATCGTGTCCTCGACCGCGAGCGCACTGACATGGATGGTCACCGGCACCCGGCCGGCTACGACTTTGACGGCGGCCTCAGCGAACAGCTTGCGCTCGGGAATGGTCAGGTTGAGCGACTCGCCCTTGTGATGGGGCCAGGAAATGGCGGGCGCTCCGGAGCGGACGTGGAAATCGAGCACCTTCTCGAAGGTCGGCAGGTCGAGCGAGAAATCGTCCTTGAGCGGCGTCACCGGACTTTGCATGACGCCGCGGAATTTGTTCGGCATGGTCGCTGCGCTCGTCATCGTGCCAAATCCTTTGTCTCAAGTCCTTTGTCTCAAGTCCTTTAGAATTGCGGCGGCTCGCCGAAATACGCCTGGCGGATGACCTCGGCAAGATCGGCTCTTCCAACCGGCCGCGGATGATCGATCTTGATCTTGCTCACCACCTCTACGGCCTTGGCGATATCGTCCTCGCGCAGGCCGAGCCCCTTCAGCCCGGTCGGCAGACCGATACGCACATTGAGATCGTAAAGCCCGTGCGCCGCGTCGGGCACACCGAGCGCACGCTTGATGCGCGCCATCGCGTCGGGCGCTGCGACGGCATTGAAGCCTACCGCGTACGGTGTGGCGACCGCGTGGGTGTGGGCGTGGTCGAGATTGAACCACTGCCGCACGCGCTGGGCGATGGCGTGCTCGAGCCCGACTTCGGAACGGAAATTCGCCGCGAGCCAGGCGCCGTAGGCGAGATCCGTACGCGCCGCGAGATCGCGGGGGGACTCGACGACGCGCGGCAAGCTCGACCCGATGCGCCGCACGGCTTCCTCGGCCATGGTCTGCACCACCGGATTGGTGTCGGGCCCGTAAAGGCTTTCGACGGCGTGCGCCACCGCGTTCATGCCGCTTGCCGCCGTCATGCGCACCGGCAGGTCGAGGGCGAGTTCCGGATCGTAGATCGCGGTCGCCGGCAGTGCGGCGCGATCGTCGCCGCTGACCTGTTTGTCGGCGATGCCGATACGCCAGCGCGGCGCCATTTCGGAGCCCGAATAGGTAGTGACGATGGCGATGTAGGGCAGCCTGGTCGCGACCGCGGCGGCCTTGGCGAGCCCGATCGGCGAGCCGCCGCCGATCACCACGAAGCCGTCGACTTTGTGCCGCTCGATCTCGGCGATAACGCGGTCAAAGGCCTCGCGCGGCATGTTCGGTGCCGAAGCGTCGCACAGGCCGATGCAGCGGTCGGCGACCGAGGCGGTGGCGCGGCGCGCCATATCGGTACGCGACGGCGAGCACAGCACAATCAGGCGCGAAATCTTGTGAAAGTCGGCTTCGGCGCGCAGCGCGGCAACTGAGCCGGCGCCAAACACGATGCGGATCGGATCGGACTGATAGGTGAATTGCGAGGTCATCGGAGAGTGGCAATGACAAAGGACGCGGGGCGGCGGACGCCGCTGCGGCAGGGAAAGACGCCGCCCTCAATATGCCTTTTGCCGAAGGGAAGCGAGCGCCGATTGCCGCGTGCGGCTGGCGCCCAGCGTCGGGGAACGGAGCCCGCTTAAGCGTGCGGCCAGTGCCGCTGGTGGAACCAGTTGCGGTAATCGGTCATCTTGGCGCGCTGCGCCGACGGGGCATGCCGCTTGCAGGTCGAGGCCTCGTCGCTGCCAGGCTTGGCGCCCCAGCGGAATTCGGCGCAATCGTTCGGATTGTAGGCCATCTCCAGGTCAGCCTCGCGATCGATCACGTCCTTGAGCGTGAGCGTCCATTGCGAACCGTCGCTGCGGGTATATGAGAACTTGTGCGCCGCAAGCTCCGAGGCGAGCTGGCTCTCCAAATCGCTCTTGACCTCGGCCGCGCTCTTGCCCGCCGGCATCGCGTAGTGCTCGGCGCGGCGGGCGACGTGATCGGCAAAGCCGCGCACCACGTCGATGGCGATCAACAGGCGGAAGTCGCGCGCCGGCGTCGAATAGTCTTCCCATGCGCCGGTCGTTTCGAAGATCGACGGACCGGACGGCATGGCAATTTCACCGCGCGCTTTCTCCAGATACTTGCGGCCGTTTTCAACCGATGTCACTCGCGTCTTCACCTGCTCGTCGAGATTGGCGATCGCGTTCGCCATGGCGCGCGCGGGATCGACCGGCTCGTGCGACATCACGTCGTCCATGTGATCGTAGAAATCCCGGGCGCTCATCTGCGCTTCATCGAGCGAAAGGTCGCCGTATTGAGGATCCTTGGCGATTTCCGCATTGGTCAATCGCCGCAGAGTGCCGTTCTTTTCGCGCTCGATCGGCCGAAAGTGCTTGAAGCCGGCGGTGCCGAGCTTGGGTTCATGCACGAACAGGAAATTTCCCTGCCAGAAACGCTTGCGCGTGACCGTTCCGTCGGGCTCGGCATCGACGGCGAGAAAGACGCCCGGCGCGCCGTTTGCTTCCGGCACACGCTTCACCAGGATCAGAACGTGTCCATACGGATCGGCGTAGACGGTACCCGGCCGCACCGCGCTTTGAGTCAGCGGGATCGTGTAAAAATCCGTTTTTTCGTCCGTTGCCGCGACGCGTACCGCGCCGGTCTGCACGACGTCGGCGACGTCTGGCAGATAGTGCCGGAACGCGGCTGCGAGCCCCAAATTCTTCAGCGACACATGCCTCGGCGCCGAACGCTTCGGGCTTGCCGGCGCGGCGGCGGCGGGCGGCGGAGGGGCGGGCGATGGGGCAAATATCTGGAACAGGCCGGGCTGAGGCTTGGGGGTCGGGGCGGCCGGCGCCACGTTCTCCACCGAGGTCAGTTCAGGCGGCGGCGCCGGACGAGTCACCTCCGGGTGTTCGATATTGAACCACTGATAGCATTTCGGCGGCGCTCCGCCGGTGCCGCGCGAGCAGTTCGAATAGCCGAAAGGCAAGCCCATCTTGAATGAGAAATAGGCGCGGAGAAAATAGACGAAGTCGGCGCAGTCCGGACGCAGCCCCGTCAAGACGTTGTCTTCACCAAGACCGAGGGAATTGAACAAGAGATTACGCGTCTTGTCGTGGAGCGGTCCGTCCCAGGTTTTCCACGACAGCTCCTGATCGAGCGGTCCGTCGAACAGTTTGGCGATCCACGCTGAAAACAGGTTTTCGGTCTCGCGATTCCAGCTATTGCGCATTGGCCAGAGGCTGCTTCCCGTCGCGTGCAGTCCCGCGGGCTTGCGCGCGCTGACCGCGATGTCGCGGGTCACGCTGGCGCAGCCATCCGTCTCATGGTCGAGCGCGAGCGTCGCGTGCCAGGTCCCGGCGGCCGGTTCTGCGACTTCGGCATACCAGTAAGTGGGCGGACCGGCCCCGTTGCCGCGCGATTTTGCCGCCACGCTTCCATCGGGCGCGATCAGCGACAGTTCACCGCCGAGCGGCTTTTCGGTGGCAACGAGAACGCGCAACGGCGCGCCTTTCCACGGC
This sequence comes from Xanthobacteraceae bacterium, assembly GCA_035546235.1. Taxonomy (GTDB): domain Bacteria; phylum Pseudomonadota; class Alphaproteobacteria; order Rhizobiales; family Xanthobacteraceae; genus BOG-931. Next base: position 30,880 of record DASZWK010000217.1, read on the forward strand.
TCCAGCGGTGCTGGCAGCACTCCAACCTGCAATGCCTCTGCGCATTTCGAAGGAGCGCCCGGCGCTGGTGCGCTTTGGGCAGGCGAAGTCTGCGCCCGCGCATCGACGCTAAGGCAGGTGCCGGCGGCCAGCAGCAATGCCGCCGCAGCAGTGGAAAAGTGTCGTCCCGGATGCACGTGAAGGCCCTCGTTCCCCGTCTGAGCCGTAGTTTGTAAGTATTACCAGCGCTTTGGCTGAATCAAGGCAACTGGGGATAGAGGACCCTCAGTTCCTTCCGGCGGCCATGTCCACGACTTCCTTCGCCTTTGCGGCACAGGCGGCGAGCAGGAAGCCGAGATCGGTGCCGGTCGAGACGTAACGGGCGCCCATGCGGACATATTCGGCCGCGAGATCGGGCCTGCTGGCAAAACCGCCAACCGCGGCGTGCTTGCCGTGGCGGCGGCAGGCCGCGATGGTCGCCGCGTAGGCTTCGCGCACCCGTGGATGGTCGTACTGGCCGGGCAGGCCCCAATCCGCCAACAGGTCATTCGTGCCGATCAGGACCATATCGACGCCTTCGACGGCGACGATCTCGTCGGCGTGCGCGATCGCCTCGTTGCTCTCGAACTGCACGATCACCATGGTGGCGGCGTCAATCGCCGCGTAGGCCTGCACCGCCGGCAGCGAGCGGTATTGCAGGTGGGGCAGGGGACCGGCGTTGGAGCGCTCGCCGAGCGGCGGATATTTGGCGGCCCGCACATAGGCGCGCGCGTCGGCGGCGGACTGCACATGCGGCGCGATGATGCCGAGCGCGCCGGCGTCGAGGATGCGCTGCACGTCGCCCGGGCCCGGCACGCGCACGAACGGCGTGATGCCGGCCTCGAGCGCCGCCATGCAGATCTGGCTCGTCGTCTCCAGCGAAAAGCTCGAATGCTCCATGTCGACATAGAGGCTGTCGAAGCCCGCGGTCTTGGCGATGCGCACGATCTCGATGCCGCGAACGAGCCGCACCGTCATCGACGCCACCACCTCGCCGCGCGCGAGCTTCTCCTTCACGTGATTGCGCACAACGCTTGTCTGGTTTGTCATCCCGGTGCCCTTCCCAGTGCCGTGACCTTCGCGGCTGACAGTCCCCGCGCGAGGCGATAATCTACCAAGCCAAAGGGAGACGCCGCCGTGAATTATTCGACCGAGTTCGAGTCAATCCGCAACCAGGTATCGGAACAAGAGTGGCAGGCCCGGCTCGAACTCGCCGCCTGCTACCGGCTGGTCGATGCCTACGATATGACCGATTTGATCTACAATCACATCACGGCGCGAATTCCCGGCACCGAGCATCTTCTGATCAACCTCTACGGTCTGCTTTACAAGGAGATCACGGCGTCGAGCCTGGTCAAGATCGATGTCGAAGGCAACGTCGTCTGGAAGCCGGACACCGATTACGGCCTCAACGTTTCCGGCTATGTGATTCACGGCGCCATCCACAAGGCGCGGCCGGACGTGGCCTGCGTGCTGCACACTCACACCCGCGCCGGTATGGCGGTCTCGGCGATGAAATGCGGGCTCTTACCGCTGTCGCAGACCTCGATCCGCTTCGTCGGCCATATCGGCTATCACGACTATGAAGGTCCGGCGATCGATCTTGAAGAGCGGAAGCGTCTGGTGCGCGATCTCGGCCCGCACGACGCGATGATCATGCGCAATCATGGCCTGCTGACCTGCGGCGCGACGATACAGCAGGCGTTCAACACCATGTATCAGCTCGAACTGTCGTGCCGCTCCCAGGTCGATGCCATGGCGGCACGCGCGGATCTGACCATGCCGGGCGAAAACGTGCTCGCCCACACCGCGCATCTCTATCAGCCCGGCGCGCGGCGCCCCTACGGCGTGCTGGAGTGGCCGGCGATGCTGCGTCTGCTCGCGGCGGAACAGAAAAACTCAGGTTATCCGCCGTACTGGCATTGACGCTGTCTGCAATCAGCGCGCACCGGCCGCAGCCGTTGATCGCCGCGCCGGGCAAGTGTCCGTTACAGGCGTATCGCAAGCAAAAAATCGAACGTCCGGTGCAGCAACAATCTTGCATGGTAGGCTTCGCATATTATTGCACAGCCGACTGCTGCAAGGACGTCACCGATTATTTCATCCCCGGCAGCGGCTAGAGCAAGTCTTCGGAAAAATGGCTGACGGTTTTCCGAAGAAAATGTGATCAATAAACGAGCTCGTCACGCCGGGGCGAGTGCATTGCCGAGCACGCTTTCCGCCCGCTCGATTACCGCTTCGGCTGGAAGCTCTTCCATGCAGGCATGGCCGTGCGTGCAGCTTTTGAGCCGCCGCAGGTAGCACGGCGCGCAGGGCAGGCTCCACCGCGCCACCGCGTTGTCGCGATGATAAGGCCCCGCCCACACCTCATCGCTCGGCCCGAACAGCGCGACCACCGGGCGGCCGAGCGCGACCGCAAGATGCATCGGGCCGGAATCGTGCGCGATGCAGATCGCGGCGCGATCGATTAGCGCGGCAAGCTCGCTCAGCGTGGTCTCGCCGGTGAGGTCGACAGCGCCAGGCGCGAGGTGCGTGATCGCTTCGCCGACCGCGCGCTCGCGCGGTGCGCCGACCAGCACCGCCGCATAGCCGCGCGACATGAAATGCCGCGCGACCGCGGCCGATTTTTCGTCCGGCCAGCGTTTGGTCTGCCAGTTGCCGCGCGGCGCGATCACCGCGAGCCGTGCATCGCCAATGCCGCGCTGGCGCAATAGCGCGCCGACGCGCTCGTGCGCGGCTTGCGGAATGTGAAAGGAGAAATCGGTCGGGCCTGGCGCAAACCCAAGCAGATTGCCGACGCTCTGATAGTGGTCGATGACGTGCACGTCGAGTGTCGGCAGCGGGATGCGGTGGGTATAGAACAGCCAGGCGCCTTCGCGCGCGCCCTGCCAGGCGTGCTTGCGGAAGTCATCCGTCACTTTGCGCGACTTCGCCCAGACCTCCGGGCGTTCCTTGTCGAAGCCGATGCGCACCGGCGCTCCGCTGACGAAGGCCAGGAACGCGCTGCGCGATTGGCAATGCAGGTCGATGGCGAGGTCGTAACCGGCACGCCGGACCTTCGCGGCAAGCCGCGCGTAGCTCGTCAGCGCCGACCAGGCCCAGGGCGGGGCGCTGGTGTCGCGCTCGAAATCGATGACATTGTTAAGGGCAGGGTGATGGCGCAGCAATTCGCCGATCGCCGGCGTTACCAGCCAGTCGATCTGGGCATTCGGGTAGCGGCGGCGCAATTTGTTGAGCACCGGCAGGGTGTGGACGACGTCGCCGACCGCCGACAGCTTGATCAGCAGGATTTTGCGAAAGTCGCGGCGGCGCAGTTCGTCGAGAGAAAGTTTCATCAGTCTCAGGCGCGGCCCGGCAGGATCATCTGCAGCACGCGCTTGAACGACGCCGAGGTGTGGTGGCGCAGCATCGCGATCTGCCGATTGCCGGCCGAGGTCAGCCAGTTGAACTGAATGACGCGGCGATCGCCGGCAAAGGATTCATGGCCGTGCCAGGAATTGTCGCTGCGCTTGAACGCGAGCAGGGTGCCGGCGACCGGCGGCACCTCGACGATGATGTCGTTGAGATCGCGGGCGGAGCGCAACAGCCGCAGCCGGCCGCCGGCATTCTCCCAGTTTTCATTCATATAGATCAGGACGGTGATGATCTTGGTCTTGGAATCGGTGTGGATCTTGCCGTCGCTCGGGTCGCAGCGGCCGCGCACCGTGGTGATGGTCGGCCGACCGGTGAGATCGAGCTTGAACTTTTCCTCGAAAGCCTCGCGGAACTCATCGCTTTCCAGTTCATCGAGCATGGTCTGGAACGCCGGACCGAAAGTCACCTGATCGGTCGGGAAGCTGCCGGGCGAAGCGATTTTCGGATAGTCGGCATTAATGGCTGCAAGGCCCGCGGTGCTGACGAAGCCCGGCACCACCAGGTGGGCGAACGGCTCCGTTACCAAAGGAGTCGCACGCAACGCCTCAAGCCTCAGATATTCCGTCATTTTTCCTCGCCGGCTGCGCGATCGAGGCGAATCTAGCACCGCCCGTCAGTGGCGTAAATCAATGTAGGCTGACTCAAGTGTGCCCGACGGCGAACGGTGAGCCAGCCGATCAACCCGGTCATACCATCTACTTGGCCGTGCCACGCAAGTAGGATCCAGGCTGCCAAGTTCCCCGCAGCATCGCAATGACCCCGTTGCTGTTCGATAGACGGAACAGAAACCAAACAGCCAGAAGAATCACGAAAACCCTGGCGACGATCCGCAGCGATCCGGTTTTGGCTGCACTGGCGCACCGCCACGTGCCGAAGCTGGCGATAAACAAATAAGCCCAGAGGATGAAGAACCCAGCGACGTATATGGGCACGCGCGCCGTAGGGTAGGCCATGACGCTGACCCCGCCGATCACGCTTTCCGCCACGAGGAGAGCGAGGCCGCCACCGATCAGATATCCCCAGAGCGCCGTGGAGAGCGCTAGCGATCCGGAGCACAGTCTTTGCAAGCTGTTCATGACCGCACCCTCATCGGAGCCCGCCTGCGATGCGCCTGGTCGACCGCCCGCGCGCTCGCCGCTACTGTCGACTTGCCTCCTGGATCGCCTGCCACACGCGGGCAGGCGTCGCCGGCATGTCGAGGTGTGTAACGCCGAGCGGCGCGAGCGCATCGAGCACCGCGCTGATCGCGGCGCAAGGTGCGGCAACGGTCCCGGCCTCGCCGGCGCCCTTGACGCCAAGCGCATTGGTGCGGGTCGGCGTATCATCCAGCCACGTCTCGATATCCGGCAGATCTTCCGCCCGCGGCAGGCTGTAGTCCATCAACGATCCGCTGAGGAGCTGGCCCGAGCCGCGCTCATAGATGCAATGCTCGAACAGCGCCTGGCCGAGCCCCTGCGCGACCGCGCCCATGGTCTGGCCGTGCACGATCATCGGGTTCACAGCGCGGCCGACGTCGTCGACCGCGACATAGCGCACCAGAACCGACTGCCCGGTCTCCGGGTCGATCTCGACCTCGCATACATGGCAGCCGTTTGGCCACGTGACCTGCTCGTTGCGATGCAGTTTCTCGGCCGAGAGCGGCTGTACTGCCGCGAGTTCATCGAGGCCGACGCTGCGGTCGGTGCCCGCAACGACGAAACGCCCGGCGGAATAGACGATGTCCTCGACGGCTGCTTCCAGATGCGCCGAGGCACGGCTGCGGCCCTCGGCGATCAGAAGCCGCATCGCCTCGAACGCCGCGCTGCCTGCTCTGACCATCGAACGCGAAGCAAACGTACCCACGCCGTGAGCGATCCTGTCGGTGTCGCCGGCGATGATACGAACTTTGTCGAATGGCACATCCAGCGTCTCGGATGCGAGCTGCGCGAATGTTGTTTCATGGCCTTGCCCCTGTGATTGCGAGCCGATGCCGACCACGATCGTCCCATCGGGCTTGGCCTCGGCGATGGCGTATTCCTGCGCGATGCCGCCCGCGCCTTCGATGGTGTAGACGACGCCGATGCCGCGCAGCCGCCCGCGTTTGGCGGCCTCCGCCTTCCGCGCCGGAAATCCGGCCCAGCCGGCGTAGCGCAGCGCGGACTCCATCAGTCGCGGAAAATCGCCGCAGTCGCAGATGCCTCCGGTCGGTGTCGTGAACGGCATTGCGGACGGCTTCACCAGATTCCGCCGGCGGATCTCGGCGCGGTCGAGGCCGAACCGCAGCGCTGCGCGGTCAAGGAGTCGCTCGACGACATAAATGTCTTCGAACCGGCCGACGCCCCGATAGACGTTGATCGGTATGGTGTTGGTCACATAGCCCTTGAAGTCGAGGTACGCCTCAGGAACCGCGTAGGCGCCTACCAGCATCCTGATGATGTTGCCGACCGTGGAGTTCGGCTGACGCGGGACAACATGGGCACCCATGTTGCAGCGGCCATGCACACGGAGCGCGAGGATTTTGCCGTCGCGATCGAACGCCATCGCGGCTCTCGTCGCGTGATCGCGCGCCTGGGTGTCGCTGATGAAGCATTCGGAGCGAGAGGCGCACCAGCGTATTGCGCGGCCAAGCTTGTAGGCCGCGTAGGCGCACGCGATGTATTCAGGATAAGTGGTCGAGCGTGCGCCGAAGCCGCCGCCGACATCGCCGGTCGTCACCCGCACGCGGTCGAGCGGCAGGTCGAGCGCGTGCGCAATACGCATCGCCTGTTGATGCACGCCCTGTGACCCGATCTGCACCGAAAGCCGCGCGGTTCCCGGGTCATAGGCGGCAATGCAGCTGCGCGGCTCCATGAAATTGATGATGACTCGATTATTGATGGCCTCGATCTCGACGACCGCAGCGGCGCGCGCAAACGCGGCTTCGGTCGCCGTCCTGTCGCCAGCTTCGATGGCGAACAGCCTGTTGCCACGAATCTCGTCCCAGACGAGCGGCGCACCCGGCTTCTCCGCGTCCTCTATCTCGATCACCGAGGCCAGCGGCTCGTAATCGACCTGCACCGCCTCGGCGGCATCGCGCGCGCCGGATTCCGTCGGAGCAATCACGAGCGCCACCGCCTCTCCGACGTGACGCACCTTGCCGAGGGCAAGCGCGCGCCACGGCGGAATGACCAGATCGTCAGCGAAGCTCGGAAAACCGGCGCCAAGGGACTCAGGCGGGTTAAGGACCGGCTTGACGCCGGCCGCTTCGAGATCGGCTCCGGTCATCACAGACACACCCGGCAACGCGAGGGCGGCGGTTGGGTCGATCCTCCGGATCCTGGCATGCGCATGCGGCGAGCGGACATACGCGGCATGCAGGAAACCGGACGGCTCGGCGTCGTCGGTGTAGCATCCCCGTCCGGTCAGCAGACGCTGGTCCTCGACGCGGGGAATCGAATCGCCAATGCGTCCGAATTTCGCGCTGCCCGCGGGCGAAGAGATGTTTTTCATCGCGGCGTCTAGGTGAACAGCCCGAGATCGATCGCGTCGCCCATCTTGCAGTAGCCGACATCGCTCGGGTGCAGTCCGTCGCCGCAGTCGTCCACGGTGCGCATCTGGGTCGGGACTTCGGGGTCGCGCAAGGCGGCATCGAAATCGGCGAAAGCGTCAAACACGCCGCTCTGCCTGATCCAGGTGTTGACCGCGGCCCTGTGCTTCTCGCGCGTCGGGTTCCAGGCATTGGCCATGTAGGTCTCGTTGCCGAATGGCGTCAGTGTCGCGCCAATGATCTTGATGCCGGCGGCGTGAGCGCGCTGCGCCATCTGCTGCAGGCCGGCAATCATCTGCTCGGCGGTGACCTCCTCGTCGGGTTTCGCCCACCGGTTGCGCAGGTCGTTGGTACCGAGCATGACAATGACATGCGTGACGCCCGGTTGTGCCAGCACGTCGCGGTCGAAGCGGCGCAGCCCGCTGTCGCCGCGGATGTCGTGCAGGATGCGGTTGCCGCCGAGCCCGTTGTTCATGACGCTGACGGATCTGCCGGCGCGGGCGACGAGTCGCCGCGCCAATTGATCGGGCCAGCGGCAGAACGCGTCGATCGTCGAGATGTTGCCGTCGGTGATCGAGTCGCCGAGCGCGACGACTCCGAGCGTGTCGCGCGGGGCGAGCACATCGACGCCGCACAGGAAGAACCACTGATCGGTCAGATTTCCGACCGGCATCACTGTGGCAGCGGTGTAATTGCCGGGTGGCGAGATGTAATTGGTCTGCCTTGCATATCGTCCCGTTATCGCGAAATTCGCCAGCACTTCGCCGGGCAGATGGAAACTGACTGCGAGATCGGCGAGCGGCGCAACGGAAACATCAACGGCATCGCTGTACGCCACCGCGCCGGCCGCGATGACGGTCGAGTCGCGGCCGCCGAAGGTCAGCTTGCGGCTTTTGCCTGCGACGATCGCCGGACCCTTGTCACGCAACGCAACCGTCGCGGCGCCAATGGCGAGTGGACGATTGCCATAGGCATTTGAGATGCGCACGCGCAGCCGCTCGCCGCCGATGCTGACCCGTGGATTTAGGCGGATCGTCTGGTTACTGAAACCGGCGACGCCTTCCGCCGGCGCGGGAGCTGCCGCCCAGGTTCCGACCCAACGTTCATCGCTTGGCATGAGCGTCCTCCACTTTCCCTGGAGTTTATGTGCCGTCACGCAAGGCATCAACGAGCACGCTGCAGCCCCCTCCAGTTGCCTTGGGCCTTGTCCGATGACCTACGATCCAGTGGATTATCGATGCAAGC
>DASZWK010000218.1:0-5256 GCA_035546235.1 Xanthobacteraceae bacterium
GCTCTCCTACTCCGCGGCACGCGGCAGGCTCAGCGAATCCAGATGCGCCAGAACCTCGTCGACGTGCATCACATCGGCATATTTGTGATGCATGTCGAACAGATTGACCTTGTGGGTCAATTCGGCGCGGTCATAGGTACACTCTTCCACGACGCTGACGTGATAGCCGCTGGAGTAGCCGTCGACGACGCTGGCGCGCACGCAGCCGGACGTGCTTTCGCCGCAGACGATGAGGCTGTTCACGCCGAGGATCGACAGGTGCGAATAAAGCGGCGTGCCCTGAAAGATGCTGGCGCGCTGTTTGGTGATGAGAATGTCGTCGGGCTCGACAGTGAACTCACGATAGATGGCATAGCCATCCACCGGCACGTCGGCCTTGCGCCGGGTCGAGACCGCGCCGGGCGGCCGGTTATTGGGACGCGTCTCCTGGGTGCAGAAGAAAACCGGAATGCCGGCGCGGCGCGCCGCCGCGAGCAGCTTTTTGGTCGGCGCGATGGCACGATGCGCGAAAATTCCGCAGGTGTTGATATAGCGATCGTTGATCTCGGCAGGCGGCATCGGGCCGCCGCGGTAGACGAGGTCGTAGAGATCGATCGCCAGCAGGGCCGGTCGCGGTCCGACGAACGTTTCGCGCCGCCAGCCGGCGTAGAGCTTCATATCGCTTTCGGGAACGACATCTTTCCAGCAGTGCTCGTTGAATTGGTCGATCGATGCCATCGCTCGTCTCCCGTGGCATATTTCTGCGGCCGGTTCGGCTCTCGCCGTCAAGTATAGCGCCATGGAGCGAAATGTCCCACTACGGCACCTGTCAGCGGCCGGGCATTCGGGTAGAATTGGCGAATGATATTTCGCCGACGTGAATTTTTGAGGCTGACCACAGGCGCCGCAGCGCTACCCGTGCTTGCACCGTTCGTGCAGACCGCGCGCGCAGCAGCGTCTTATCCGTCGCGGCCGGTGCGCGTTATCGTCGGCTTTGCACCATCGGGCGCCGCCGACATTCTGGCGCGGCTCATCGCGCAACGCCTGTCCGAACGCCTCGGCCAGGCGTTTGTCGTCGAGAACCGGCCCGGCGCGGCCATGAATATCGCCACCGGCTACGTCGCCAAGGCGCCACCCGACGGCTACACGCTCCTTAACATCACCACCATCAACGCGTGGAACGGATCGCTCTACCGGCACCTCGACTACGATTTCATCCGCGATATCACTCCGGTCGCGAGCATGTCGCGCGCCGGCGGCGTACTCGAAGTGCATCCGTCGCTGCCGGTGAAGACCGTTGCCGAGTTTATCGCCTACGCCAAGGCCAATCCCGGCAAGCTCAATATGGGCACCGGCGGTCCCGGCAGCGGACCGCACATGTACGGTTCGCTGTTCGAAATGATGACCGGGGTGCAGCTCGTGCCGGTCCATTATCACGGCACCGGGCCGGCGCTGCCCGATCTCATGAGCGGCCGCCTCCAGGCGATGTTCGATCTGGTGACGTCGTCGATCGGCTACATCAAAGCCGGCAAGCTGCGCGCGCTCGGAGTGACCACTGCGGCGCCTTTTGGCTCGCTGCCCGGCGTGCCACCCATCGCCGCGACTGTGCCGGGCTACGAAGCGAGCGGGTGGCAGGGGCTTGGCGCGCCCGCGCATACGCCGGATGAAATCCTCGACAAGCTGCACGGCGAGGTCAACACGGCACTGGCCGATCCGGCCTTCCAGGCGCGGCTCGAGACGCTCGGTGCGCCGGCATTTGCCAGTTCGCGCGCCGACTTTCAGAAGCTGATCGCCGCCGACACCGAGAAATGGGCCAAAGTGGTTGCTTTCGCCAAGATCAAGCTCGATTGAACGCGCCGGCGCCGGCGCGATTGGAGCGTTTTGTGCATCTCCGCCGCAGAAGCTTTCTCCATCTCGCCGCAGCCGGCGCCGCGATGCCGGTATTGGGAACGCGCGCCCGCGCGCTCGATTACCCGGCGCGGCCGGTGCGGGTCATCGTCGGCGCCGTTCCCGGCAGTGCTCCCGATGTGATCGCAAGGCTCGCCGCCGACTGGCTGTCGCGGCGGCTTGGCCAAACCTTCTTTGTCGATAACCGCAACGGCGCGAGCGGCGCGATCGCCGCAGAGGCAGTAGCGGGCGCTGCGCCGGATGGCTACACCCTGCTCCTGGTCAGCGCCTCGGACAGCATCAACGCCACCCTCTATCATCATCTCAAATTCGACTTCCTGCGCGATTTCGTACCGGTCGGCGGACTCGTTGGCTTTCCGATGGTGATGACTGTGAGCGCCGGGTTTCGGGCCAAAACGCTTCCCGAGCTGATCGCCTACGCCAAGGCCAATCCGGGCAAGCTCAACATCGGCACACCACCCGTCGGCTCGCCGCAGCATATCGCCGGCGAGCTGTTCAACATGATGAGCGGCACCGACATCGTCTTTGTCGCCTATCGCGGCGGCCCGCAGGCCATCACCGATGCGCTCAGCGGTCAGGTCCAGGGCGTGGTCGGCACGGTTTTGTTGACCATCGAGCAGATCAGGTCCGGCGGCCTGCGCCCGCTGGCGGTAACGACCACGGCACGCTCCGCCTTGCTGCCCGATGTGCCCACGGTAAGCACCGTCGTGCCGGGCTTCGACGCCAGCCAATGGATCGGCCTTGTCGCGCCGAAGAACGTCCCGCCCAACCTCATTGAACGGCTCAACCACGAAATCCAATTGGGCCTGGCGGACGCCGCAATGAAAGCGAAGATCGCCAATCTCGGCGGCACGGCACTTCCCGGCTCGGCCGCCGCGTTCGGCCAATTCACCGCGGCAGAGGTCGCCAAGTGGGGCAAGGTCATCAAGTTTGCCAACATCAAGGTCGAATAATCCGACAAGTCTCAAAGCGGTGCGATCCGGTGTCACGATGAATTTTTCCGCAAAACTTTCTCGCAGACAGGTGTTGCAGGCCGTTACCGCAGCGGCTGCCGCATCGGCCTGGTCCCCCCGCGCGATGGCGGTCACCTATCCGACGCGGCCGATACGCCTGATTGTCGGTCTGCCCGCCGGCGGCACGCCGGACGTTTATGCACGGTTGGTGGCCAATAAGATGTCGCCGCTGCTCGGCCAGCCGATCGTGGTCGATAACAGGCCCGGCGCCAGCGGCAACATCGCGACCGAACTGATGATCCGCGCCGCACCCGACGGCTACACGCTGCTGCTGGTGATCGCGCCAAACGTGATCAACGCTTCGCTCTATCCCGATCTCAAATACAATTTCATTCGCGACACCGTGCCGGTCGCCAGCATCGGCGGCTCGCCGTTCGTCATGGTCGTCAATCCTTCGTTTCCGGCAAAGACCGTTCCGGAATTCATCGCTTACGCCAAAGCACATCCCGGCGAGATCAATGTCGCCTCGACCGGCATCGGCAATCTCACCCACATGGCCGCCGAGCTGTTCAAGATGATGGCCGGAATCGACATGCTGCACGTTCCGTATCACGGCGAGACCGCGGCACAGGCCGATCTGCTCAGCGGCCGCGTGCAGGTGATGTTCGATCCGATCCCGTCGTCACTCGGCTATATCCGCGGCGGCAAGTTGCGCGGATTGGCGGTCACCTCCGATAAACCGATGGATGTGCTGCCGAGCCTGCCGACCATGACGCAGTTCCTGCCGGATTATCAAGTCACGGGCATCACTGGCATCAGTGCGCCGAAGGGCACGCCTTCCGACGTGATCGGCATCCTCAACAAGGCCGTCAACACGACATTGGCCGATCCCAAGATCAAGGCGCGGTTTGCCGATCTCGGCAGTGCCGAGCTCGTCGGCACGCCAGCCGATTTCGGCAAAGTGGTAGCGAACGAGACTGCCAAGTGGGCCAAGGTCGTCAAGTTTGCCCACATCAAGCCGGAATGACTGGGTCACCCGTGATCATCTTGCTCACGGCTCTGCAAGTGGAGCGACGATGAACGTTTCCCGCCGAAGCCTGGCGCGCATCGCGGCTGCGGCCGGCTGTGCCGCGTATTCCGGCCATGCATGGGCACGCGATTATCCGAACCGTCCGGTGAAACTCGTCATCGGCTTTGCGCCGGGCGGCCCGGCCGACATCGTCGCGCGCCTTGTCGGCCAGTTTCTGTCCGAAAAGCTCGGGCAGCCCTTCGTTATTGAGAACCGGCCCGGCGCCGGGACGACAATCGCGACCGAGACGGTCGCGCACGCCACACCCGACGGCTACACCTTGCTGTGGACCACCTCGGCGGACGAAATCAACGCCACACTCTACAAAAAATTGAATTACGATTTTGTCCGCGACATTACGCCGGTTGCCAGCATCGACCTGTTGCCGCTGGTGATGGAGGTCTATCCGGCGTTTGCGCCCAAGAGCGTTTCGGAATTCATTGCTTACGCCAAAGCCAATCCCGGCAAGATCAACTTCGCCACCGGCGGCATCGGCTCGTCGCAGCATGTCGCCGGCGAGCTGTTCAATTTTATGACCGGCGTGAAAATGGTGCATGTTCCCTATCGAGGCGCGGCTTTGGCGGTCAACGATGTGATCGCCGGCCAGGTTCAGCTCACCTTCAGTCCGATACCGCTGTCGCTCGGCTACATTCGTGGCGGCAAACTGCGCGCGCTCGCGGTGACGAGCGCCAAGCGCAGCTCGGCGCTGCCCGACGTGCCAACGGTGGCGGAGTTCGTGCCCGGTTACGAGGCCATCGCAACCGACGGGCTAGGCGCGCCAAAAGGCACACCGGTAGAGATCGTCACGCTCCTCAACGCGACGGTGAACGCGGCGCTGGCCGATCCCAAAATAAAAGCCCGGCTTGAAGGCTTCGGCGGCGTGCCCAATCCGATGTCGCCCCAGCAATTCAAGACGTTTATCGCCGCCGAGACGGTCAAATGGGCGAAAGTCTTGAAGTTCGCCAATATCAAAATGGATTAGCGGCAAAATAAAACGATGTTTGGAGCCCGTTCGCCATGACTCTTCCGCGCCGGCAATTCATGCAATTCGCAGCCTTAGCAGCAGTCTTGCCGATTGCGCCGCGGATCGCCTCCGCGCAGGCCTATCCGACCAAACCGATCCATCTCGTGGTACCGGCCCCGCCGGCCGGTACGTTCGACATCGTCGCGCGGCTCGTCGCCAACGCAACGGAGCCGCACATCGGCCAAAAATTCATCATTGAAAATCGCGGTGGTGCCGGCACTAACCTGGGTACCGGGACCGTCGCCCATGCGGCGCCGGACGGTTACACACTGTTGCTCGCGGGCTCCCCGGGCGCAATCAACGCCACGCTCTATCACAATCTC